>PKYM01000352.1:6792-11580 GCA_003132645.1 Actinomycetota bacterium
ATGGTCGATCTTCACACGCACACGACGTACTCAGACGGCACGTTTTCGCCGCGCCGGCTCGTGGAGCTCGCCGCGCAGGTCGGTTTGAGCGCGGTGGCCATCACCGACCACGATTCGATCGACGGTGTCGCCGAGGCCGCGGCCGCCGGCAGCGAACTCGGCGTCGAGGTCGTGGCGGGGGTCGAGATCAACCTGTTCCACGATCAGTTGACGGTCGACCTGCTCGGCTACTTCCCCGGTGAGCCGCTCGGCGCCGCACAACCCGGCGCCGAGCTGCACGCGCCTGAGCCGCGCGGCGGTGAGCTGCGCACGGCGCTCATCGAACTGCGCCAGGCCCGCGACGAACGCAACGCGCAGATCCTCGAGCGGCTGGCCGAGCTCGGCTATCCGGTCGCGCCCGAAGAGCTCGCCGCCATCGCCGGCAGCGGCGCCGTGGGCCGACCGCACATCGGCGAAGCCATGCGCCGGCGCGGCTACGTCGACTCGATCACCGAGGCCTTCGAGCGCTTTCTGGCACGCGGCGCGCCGGCCTGGGTCGACCGCCGGCGTCTCTCGCTCCGCGAGGCCGTCCGCCTCGTGGCGCGCGCCGACGGCCTCGCCGTCATCGCCCACCCCTGCATCATCCGCACCGACGCGGCAGGTCTCGCTCGCCTCGTCGGCGAGGCCCGCCGCTGCGGCGTCGACGGTCTCGAGTGCTTCTATCCCGAACACGACGAGCAAACGGTCGCGCGCTGCCTCGTCCTGGCGGCCACCAACGGCCTCGTGCCGACCGGCGGCTCCGACTTCCACGGCGAGACCAAACCCGACGTGCGGCTCGGTCAGGCCAACGGCGGCCGACCGGTGCCCGACGCGGTCCTCGCCGGCCTCAAGGCGCGCTGGGCCGAACGGCACGCCGCCCGCGCCTCGGGCACACCGCAGCCGGAGTGCTGACATGGTGAGCTTGATCGCGTGGGGGTCGGCACGCTACGGGTTGCGCTGCTCCGACTGCCGCTGACCCTTGCGGGCCGCGCGACGCTCCTCGAACTCGGCGCGTTCCACGCGGATGGCCTCCTCGGCGGCCTCGACCTGGGCGCGGTTCTCGGCGCGCTTCTGCATGCGGTTGATGAAGATCGCCACGGCGATGCCGACGGCGATGGCGAACACCCAGGCGGCTATGCCGAAGACCTTGCTGATGCGTCCCACGCTGGCGGCAAAGACATACGCGAGCGAGCTCATGGTGGTCGCCCAAGCCAGGCCCCCGAGAGCGTTCCAGAAGAAGAACTGTCGCCAGTGCATGCGTGAGGCGCCGGCAAACAGCGCCGCCCAGACGCGCAGGAAGATCACCCAGCGGCCGAAGAACACCGTCTTGGGCCCGTGGCGCGCGAAGAAGCTGTCGAGGATGGCGATCTGGCGGTCCTTGACGTGCAGGATCTGGCCGTAGCGCAGCAGCAGCGGGCGCCCGCCGCGGCGACCGACGAGGTAACCGAGGTTGTCGCCGAGGATAGCCGCCGACGCGCCGACCAGGATCACCAGAGGCAGCGAGAGGATACCGCGCGCGGCGGCCAGCCCACCGGCCAGCAGCACGGTCTCGCCGGGCAACGGAATGCCGGCGCTCTCACCGAGGATCGGAAAGAAGATGATCAGATAGCCGTAGTGGCGAAAGGCCGTCTCGACGTTGTTCAGGATATTGCCGAAGAACGAGACGTGCAGCGCCAGCGTGATGATGAGCGAATGCATTCCTGCGAAGGATACCATCGCGGCGGCGACGGTTAACGTCGCGCCGCCGGCAGCCNNCGCGCGAACGCCGGCGCGGTTTTCGCGGAGTACCCCCTCCGGTATACTTGAGCCCGTGAGCAAGCCTGCCCCATACCCCGCGCCACGGCCTACGCCGCCGCCCGATGCCGACGTCGAGAAGGTCGTCAACCGGCTTAAGCGCATCGAAGGCCAGGCGCGCGGCCTGCAACGCATGGTCGTCGGGAACGCGCCCTGCGAGGACGTCCTGACACAGCTTTCGGCCACCCGCGCGGCGCTCGATCGCGTCGGCATCCTGCTCATCACCCACAAGGTGCGCGAGTGCCTGCGAGACGACGGCGACGCGTCGTCTGAAGCGGCGATCGAACGCGCCCTGGAGACGTTCCAGCGGTACGCCCAACATCTGCGCACACCCCCCGACGCCGACCAGCCTTAGGCCCCGCGGCAGCCGATGGGTCACAAGTTCGATCCCAAGAACGTCGCCCGCCTCGACGACCCGGCGCGGCTCGACTACCAGCCGGTCCGCGACGTACTCGGCCTGCTCGAGCTGACCGGCGACGAGACCGTCGTCGACTACGGCGCCGGCGTGGGCTACCTCACCTTGCCGCTGGCGGCCGCGCTGCCGCGCGGCCGCGTCGTCGCGGTCGACATGAGCGCTGAGCTTCTGGAGGAGCTGGGCGAGCGCCTGCACGGGCAAGCGAGCAGAGGCGCGACGCGGGGGACCGATGGCGCAACGCGGGCAAGCGATGGCGCGGCAGCCGCCGACGAAAGAGTCGAGCTCGTCCACACTGCGGACAACCGGGTGCCGCTGCCCGACGGCTCAGCCGACGCGATCGTCGCCGTCAATCTCTGGCATGAGATCTACGATGAGCCGGCGGCCCTGGACGAGCTGCGCCGACTGCTCACGCCCGGTGGGCGCCTGGCGATCGTCGACTGGGCGACCGTCGAGCGGCCGATCGGGCCGACCGCGGCTCACATGCTGAGCTTGGACCAGGCGCTCGCGGTGACCGACGGCATGGGACTGGCCGCCACCGCGGTCCACCCGGCCGGCTCGCTGTTTCCGTACCACTACGCGATCGTCGCCCGGCCGCGGGCTTAGGCCCGGGAGTCAGGCGTCAGGAGGCAGGTCGCATGACGCCCTCGCTGGTCAGTCACGTCAAGGCAGAGTACGGCCCCGGGTTGCCGGCGGCCCTGGAGCGCGCCTGCGAACCCTTCGGGGGCTTCGGCGCCCTCGTTCACCCGGGTGAGCGCATCGGAGTCAAGGTCAACCTGCTGCGCGCGGCAGCGCCCGAGAGGGTCGTCACGACCCACCCCGAGACGCTGCGTGCCGTGCTGCGCGCCCTCAAGACGGCCGGCGCCACGCCGTTCGTCGGCGACAGTCCCGGCGGCCCCGGCCGCGAGCGCCTGGTGCGGCGCGCCTACGAGATAAGCGGCATGGCGACGGTTTGCCGTGAAGAGGACGTCGATCTGCTCGTGCCCGACCTCGACGTGGTTGAGCTCGCGACGCCCGCCGGACGCCTGTTTCGCAGCTTCCCGGTCGGCCGCTGCTGGACCGAGGCGGACGGCATCGTCCAGGTCGGGCCGCTCAAGACTCACGGCCTGATGCGCCTCACCGGCGCCGTCAAGCTCACCTTCGGCTGCGTCACCGGCCTGCGCAAGGGACAGCTCCACGTACGCGCCAGCGAGCGTTCCGACTTTGCCGACATGCTGCTCGACCTGCACCTGGCCCTGGCGCCGCGCCTCACTGTGATCGACGCCGTCGTCGCCATGCAGGGCAAGGGACCAGGCAACGGCACGCCGCGCGCCATGGGCTCCCTGTTTGCCGCGACCGACGGCAGCTCCCTTGACGCGGCGCTCGCCGACCTGACGGTCCACGAGCGCCGCTCGATCTACACGTTGGCTGCCGCCGAGCGCCGCGGGCTGATCGACCTTGGCGACCCCCACAGTCTGGTGGGCGATCCCATCGTGCCCGACCGTGGCTTTCAACACGCGCCTCGCGATGCCCAGGACCGTCTGCCGCCGGCCTTTCGTCACGTCGCGCGCGGCCTGCTCACCTCGCGGCCGCGGCTGGTCAACGAGCAGGCCTGCACGCGCTGCGGCGACTGCGCCCAGATCTGCGGCGCGAGCGCGATCACCCTGGCGCCGATGCCGGTCTACGACGACGACAAGTGCGTGCGCTGCTACGCCTGCACCGAGATCTGTCCGACGGCCGCCATTCAGGATGTCAGCCCGCTGACGCTGCGCCTGTTCAGGGTGCGCCACTAGCGATCGGGCTGCTTGGGCCGGGGGCGATCAGGACCGGGGGCGATCAGGGCCGGCCGGCCGGGGGGGCCGTGCGGACATCGGGCGATCACGCCGCCACGGCCTCGGGCGACGTGAAGACGCGCTCCCGCTAGTCGCGCGTCAGGACGATGCTGGTGCCGTCGGCGAAGCACTCCTCCAGCGTGCCTCGACTGGGCCCAGGCTTCAGGACGATCACGCGTGAGCTCGAGCCCGGCGCGGCGCCGACGCTCGCTCCCAGGGTGGCGCTCGGAGCGGCGCTCGAAGTCGCGCTCGTTGTCTTTGCGGCCGGCGCGCCCTGCGCTGTGCCCGCGACAGCGGCGATCGTGAGCCGATCGCCGCTACGCAGCGCCGCCCGAACCTTGTGACCGCTCCCGACGACGACCGTGTAGTCGGCCCCGTTCACGTGGGCGACCACGAGACTGCCCGAGTCGGCACCCCTCCAGGTGCCGGCGAACGCGTCGCCGGAGCGGTGATTGAGAATCATGGCCACCGCCAGGATCACGACCATGCCGGCGGCGGCGAGCGCCACCAGGCGGCGCCTGCGCACGACCCGGCGTCGCGCGGCCCTGTCGGCGGGGGTGGGCCGCGCGGCCCTGTCGGCGCCGGTCAGCCGCGCGGCCCTGTCGGCGCCGATGAACCGCGGCCGACGGCCGCTCACGCGGACCGCCGCAGGCGAAAGGAGACGATCTCGGGGCGGCATAAGAAGCGGAAGGGCAGAAAGCTCGTGCCGATGCCCCGGCTGACGAAGACGCGCGAGCCGCCCTCATCGTAGAA
>PKYM01000137.1 GCA_003132645.1 Actinomycetota bacterium
CGCGTACGTCGGGCTGGGAGCTGTCGCCTGTGCCGGCGAAGTGACATGACCTTTGACACAGTACCCTACCTCCGAGATAAAGGTGCCTGAGTGCCGGCTCGGCCAAACGTGTCGCGTCGCCCGGGCCCCGCAGCGTTCAGTGGAGTCGGCTCGCCGCCCTGATGCCCAGTCCCAGTCGGGACGAGCGAAGTCACGCCGCAGGCCTTTGGCGAGGACGGGAGATTCGTGGTTAGACTCCCGGCGGGGTAGCGTTCCGAGTCAAGTTCAGTCTGTAGCGCACCTGACTACGCACGCGCTCGAGTGTTCCCGCGTCGAAGCGCTCGGCAGGGGAGGACGGCACCGAGGTGACGCTGCACAAGCTACTAGGCCAGCCGCAGGACGACCACTTGGAGGTCGTCGCGCAGCCTGCCGGCGAAGGCAAGCGCGGCGGCGCGCACGCCTTCGGCGACCTCCTGAGCAGAGCGACCGCGAAGGCCGGAGACCACCGCGAGCAGGCGTTCCGCGCCGAGCAGCTCGCTGCCTCGGCGGGCCTCGGTGACGCCGTCGGTGTAGAACACCAGATAGTCCTCGAGGGTAAGCATCGCGTGGCCATTTCTGTAGCTGCGCTCAAAGGAGCCCAAGGGCGGGCCGAAGGCCACGTCGAGCAGGCGAGCGGAGAAGGCGCCGAGGTGGACCGGAGCAGGATGGCCGGCGCTAGCGTAGCTCAGATGCCCGGTGTGGGGATCGAGCACCGCAAGAAAGGCGGTCACGTGCGGCTCGTCGGGATCGAAGCGCAGCAGAAGCTCATTGGTCTTGGCCAAGACGAAGGCCGGCGAGGAGTCGATCATGGCGAGGGCCCGCACCTCACTGCGAACCGTCTCGGTGTGGCCGGCGGCGCGCACGCCCTTGCCGGCTACGTCGCCGATCAGCACTGCGACGTGATCGTCGTCTATCAGGAACACGTCGCTGAAGTCGCCGCCGACGAGCTCAGGCTGGGTGGCCGCCTGAGCGACCATGCCCAGCTCGAGGCCGGCGACCGTGGGCAGCGGGTGGATAAAGTTCTCCTGGAGAGTCTGGGCGATCCGCTGCTGATCGTGGTAGAGGCGCGCATTGTCGACGGCCAGCGCGACGGTCACGCCGAGCTTGCGGGCAAAGTCGATCTCAGCCTCGCTGAACGTCCGCGGCTCGCGCCCAAAGAGGAGCAGGCAACCGGTGACGAGCTGCCGAACGATCAGGGGCACGACAAGGACAGTCCGTAGGCCGTGAGCGCGCGGGAAGCCGACGTTCAGCTGTGGCTCCAGTTCCAGGTCGGCGATGGCGAAGGGTTGCGCGGTCGCCCAGGCTCGAGATGCGATCGGCGCCTGCTCGGCGCCCAGGCGTAGTCCGACTTCCTCACCTGAGAGGCCGTGCTGGTGGGCCACGACCCACGAGTCCTCTTCTCGTAGCTCGATCGTGCCGGCGTCGGCGTTAAGTGCCTCAACACCTTGAGCGAGAGCGCGCTGCATGATGTCGTCGAAGTCGAGCGTCGAGTGGACGACGCCGTTGATGGCGTTCAGCGCGTCGGCCAAGTCGGCGCGCTCGGCCAGGGCGTCGGTCTGGGCCTGCAGCCCGGTGGCGAGCTCCTCGATGCGCGACTGCTCGGTGAGTTGGGCATCGCGAGCGGCGTCGGCTCTGGCGAGCGCGACCGCGGCCGCCCGACGGCGCTCGGTCTGCTCGCGCAGACCCCTGGCAAGAAAGCTCGACACCAGACCGGCCGCCAGCCAAATCGCCGTCGAGATCGCGGTCGTCCAGACAGAGGATCTGCTGCCGAAGTCGCCCACCGTCATGAAGAACACGACGCCGCCGGCAACAGCCACGAGCGCGCCGACGAGCGGGCCGGCCAGAGCGCCGGCCATCACCGCCATGAGCGCGACCAGAGAACCCGGCACGCCCAGGATGCGGCGTGTGTCGCTCACGGCGCCCAGCGCCGCGAGGATCGCGCTCTCGATCGCGATCGCGGCGACCAGCACGCGCCAGGGATGGGCACGCAGCCGGCGGACGAACTGGGTCGTGCGGCTCCAGGTCAGCGCCTCGTCGAACCGCCCCCCCTCTGTCTCGTGCCCCGAGAGACGGGCGTTTTCGAGGGCGAGCGATACGGAGGAGCCGAGCTTCCTGGCGAAGTCGAGCTCGGGCGGGGTGAAAACCCGCGGCGTGCGGCCGTGAAACAGCAGGCAGCCGACGACGACGCCGCGCACGATCAGCGGCACGGCCAGCGTGCTGCGAAGCTGCTGACCACGCAAGAAGGCAACATCGGTCTCGGTCTCTAGCAGGAGGTCCTCTACGGCCAGCGGCTCCCCGGACAGCGCGGCTCGGGTCGCGACCGGCGCCTCGGCGTCGCTCAGGCGCAGGCCACCGTTCGGCGCATCAAAACCGCGCTGATAGCGCACCGACCACGCGCCCTGCTCGCGCATCTCGATGGAGCCGGCCTCGGTGCCCAACGCTTCGGTCGCCTCGTCGAGCGCGCGCTGCATGATCTCGTCGAACTCGAGCGTCGAGTAGATCAGGCGGTTGACCCTCTCGAGCGACTCGTCTAAGGCCACGCGCCGGGCCAGGCTCGCGGTGCGCTCGTGCAGGTCGGCGCTGCGGGCCTGCAGCTCCGCCACGAGCCGCTCGCGCTCGAGCTCGGCCTGCTTGCGCTCGGTGTTGTCCAAGACGAGCGACATGACCGAGGCCATCGCGCCGTCGTCGTCGAGCCGCACCGAGTTGTACCAGGTACAGTCGATCACACGGCCGTCCTTGGTGACGTTGCGGTTGGCCGACACGTCCTGGTGCGAGACACCGTCAGTGAGGCGGCCCATGGTGGCCTCGACGATGGGAATGTCTGCCTCGTAGGCCATGTTGAGGTCCACGATCGGGCGGCCCACCGTCTCTACCTCGCTCCAGCCGAACATGCGCTCGGCCTCGCCGGCCCAGCGGGTAACGACGAACTGGGCGTCCCACTCGATCACCGCCATCGGCGTGCTCTCCAAGTGGAAGCGCAGGCGCTGCTCGCTCGCGCGCAGGGCGGCCAGATACTGGTCGCGCTCGTCTTCTTTGCGCTTGCGCTCGCTGATATCGTGGAAGTAGGCGCTGACCCCGGCGGGCGTCGGGTAGATGCGCACCTCGACCCAGGCGCCGATCACCGGCGACCGCCACTCCATGACGGTCGGGTTGCCGAGCTCCATGGCCGCCCGAAAGCCCCTCTCGAGGTCGGAGCCTCGAAGCTTTGCGAAGAGTGCGAAGGGCGTGTGGCCGAGCAGCTCGTCGCGCGACCTTCCGAGCAGGCGGCAGGCGCGCTCGTTCGCATAGATGTAGCGGTACTCCCAGTCCAGCGCGACGAAGGCCTCGTCGATCTCCTCGAGCAGGGCGCGGGTGCGGGCCTCGCGCTGCCCGACACCGTCCGCGGTGCGCGGCTCGCCGAGGCCGCTCTCCAGCGGGGCGGGTTCGCAGCGTGGCTCGGCCCGCCGCGCCATACGCACCTCGAGGCCGCCCTCCAAGCGCAGCTCGAGTGAGTCCATCAGGGCGGCAATGATGAACAGGCCGCGGCCGTGGTCGGCGAGGGGGTCGGGGAGCAGGTGCGGGTCGAAGCTCGCCACATCGAAGCCCCGACCACGGTCTTTGACCAGAGCCACGAGGCGGTCGGGGTCGAACTGCAGCGAGATCTCGATGTCCTGGGCGGCGCCGCTGTGGCGGATGGCGTTGGTGCAGGCCTCCTCGACGCAGAGCACGACGTCGTCGATCACCTGGCTCTCGGTGCAGTACTGACGCAAGTAGTCGCGCAGCCGCTCACGGGCGCGCAGCAGGCGCGAGGGCTCGGGGGAGACGCGGAAGTGCAGGCGCGGCGGCGCGGTCTGCGGCGCTATGCTGCTCTGCGACAACTCACTCCCCGCGTTGATATCGGTTGAGGGTAGGAGAGCCGCTCATTGTACGGTGGGCATGCTGGCAGTGTGGCCGTTACACCAGAACGCTTCCACCGGCCGGAGGACGCCACCCGGGCAGCGCCGGTTGACGTAGACCTCGCTGACGATGAAGACTGCTTTGCAGCCGGGGCTTCCGGCCGGCAAGGACATCTTCGGATGAGGTGCCGCGTGACAGACAGGCCACAGTTTCATGTGGAGCTGGCGCGACCCACAGACGACCTCGCCGTGGTGACCCTCGCAGGCGAGGTCGACCTCTACACGGCCCCCCAGTTCCACGAGGTGCTCGTGCGCGGCATCGACGAGGGCGGCCGGCCCGTCATCGTCGACTTTTCCGCAGTGACCTTCATCGATTCGACGGCGCTCGGGGTCTTGGTCGCCGGTAGCAAACGGCTCCGCATTGACGACGGTGAGTTGCTCATCGTCTGTGGCCTCGGCAACGTGCGACGCCTCCTTCAGATCGTCGGTTGGCGCGCGTCTTCCTCATTTACCCGACACTCGACGAGGCGCTAGCGGCGGCCGAGATAACGAGCCGCTCGTAGCACCGGACCGATGGACTCCCTCGCCGGCCAGAGGTCCTAAGCCAGCCTGCAGTTGGGCCACTCGTCGCGACGATTCGACGCTCAGCAGCCCGGCCCCGGTCAACAGCACGTACTCTCCGTTTGGAGTCGCAAACTCGGTCACAACGTCGCCCGTGAGGTGGCGACCGCCCACGGTCTCAACGCTCAGGTGACCGTCCTTGCTGACCGCCCTGCGCGCGCGTGCGGGGACCTGGCAGAGAGCGACGTGCCAGCCGCGGAAGGGCCGAAGCCCTCAGAGTTGAGGTGATCTCCCGCCCCTAAGGCCAAGGCCCTTCCGGCGCTTGCAGCCAAAGTCNNTGCGCGTACAACGGGCAGCCGACCTGCTCGGCGTCAGCGCGAGCACCGTGCGCCGCTGGGCCGCGGACGGCAGGATAGCCTGCCAGCGCACCGCCAGCGGGCAGCGCCGTTTTCTCGCTAGCGACCTCGAGCGGGTCCTGCGCGAGGGAGCCCCACCGGGTGGTGATCACTTCGCGGCTGGCGAGCGCGCCGAGCAGCGCTACCAGCTCTTGCTCGACACCAGCCTCGAGCTCGCTTCGACCCTCGACCTCGATGAGGTCCTGCAGTCGGCCGCTCGACGCCTGAGCGCGGCACTGGAGATCCCCGACTGCGACATCTACCGGCTCGAGGGCACTGAGCGCATGGTCTGTGTCGCCTCCGCGATCGACGGCGTCTGCGACGCTTCCTGGGTGGGCCAGGAGTTCCGCCTCGACGATTGGCCCTGCGAGCGGCTCGCCTTAGAGACGCGGCGCGCCGTCACCGTGAGCAGCCTCGACGACCCGCGGCTCAGCGAGGTGGAGCGCGAGGAGATGCGTCGCTACGGCCAGCGCAGCTCGATCGTGCTGCCCCTGATCGCGCACGACAAGGTCATCGGCTTGGTCGACCTCTTCGACCACGTCGAGCGTGAGTTCACAGATGAGGAGATCGCCGTCGCCGAGGCGGTCGGCCGGCTC
>PKYM01000146.1 GCA_003132645.1 Actinomycetota bacterium
TCAAAGAAGCGCTGGCGCTCGACGTCGAGATCGAGCCTTTTGAAGACGAACCCTGCGACCGCAGCCTCAGTGCCGCGCGCTTCGTGGCGGCCACCGGCTACCGCATCCCCTCCTGGGAAGAGATGGTGGCCGAGCTGGCCGCCGACCCGACACCTTACGACGAGTGGAGGCTGGCCCATGTACCCGCTTAAGGGCAAGCACGTACTGATCACCGGCGGCACCGGCTCGCTGGGCCAGGTGCTGGTGCGCCGCCTGCTGGGCGGCGAGATGGGCCAGCCCGCCAAGATCGTCGTGTTCTCGCGCGACGAGGCCAAGCAGCACGCCATGCGCGTGGCCTACCTGCACCGGCACGCCGTGACCGACGAGGTCATCTACCACAACTTCCGCGAGCTGCTCGAGTTTCGCATCGGCGACGTGAGGGACTACCACAGCGTGGCGGCGGCGCTGCGCGGCGCCGACGTGGTCTTCAACGCCGCCGCGCTCAAGCAGGTCCCGACCTGCGAGTACTTCCCCTTCGAGGCGGTCACGACCAACGTCGGAGGCCCCGAGAACATCGTGCGCGCGATCCAGGAGCACGAGCTGCCGGTCGAGACCGTCATCGGCATCTCTACCGACAAGGCCTGCAAGCCCGTGAACGTGATGGGCATGACCAAGGCCATCC
Source organism: Actinomycetota bacterium (assembly GCA_003132645.1). GTDB lineage: Bacteria > Actinomycetota > Thermoleophilia > UBA2241 > UBA2241 > Bog-752. Next base: position 662 of record PKYM01000146.1, read on the forward strand.
AGGAGCGCGTGTTCATCCAGGCCAACATGCGCTGTGCCAACACGCGGTTCGTGTGCGTGCGCTACGGCAACGTGCTCGCCTCCCGCGGCTCCGTGATCCCGCTGTTTCACGAACAGATCCGCAATGGCGGTCCGGTGACCATCACGACCACCGACATGACCCGCTTCCTGCTCAGCTTGGACCAGGCGGTCGACACGGTCTTCGCGGCGCTCTCAGAAGCGCGGCGCGGCGAGACCTACATCCCGCGCGTGCCCTCGGCCCTCGTTCTGGACATCGCCGAGAGCTTGATCGGCGAGCGCCCCGTCAAGACCGAGGTCACCGGCATTCGCCCCGGCGAGAAGGTGCACGAGATACTGGTCTCAGAAGAAGAGTGCCACCGCACCGTCGACCGCGGGCGCTACTACGCCATCCTGCCCATGCTGCTCGAGCTGCGCGACGGGCAGGCGGCGGGCGAGGCTCTCGAGCGCGAGTACAGCTCGGCCGACGATGTCATGGCCCGCGGGACCCTCGACCGGCTCCTCGTCGACAACCGGCTGACGCTCGACGACGCGGCCGGCCACGAAGCGGAACTGCTGCGGTGAAGGTCCTCACCGTCCTTGGCACGCGGCCCGAGATCATCCGTCTCAGCCGCGTCATCGAGAAGCTCGACGGCCTCTGCGAGCACGTCCTCGTGCACACCGGGCAGAACTTCGACCCCAGGCTGAAGGACGTCTTCTTCGACGAGCTCGGCGTGCGCGCGCCCGACCGCGAGCTCGGGATCACCGGTGAGAGCTTCGGCGAGCAGATCGGGCGCATGTTCGCCGCAGTGGACGGCGTGCTGCGCGACGAGCGCCCCGACGCGCTGCTCGTTCTCGGCGACACCAACAGCGGTCTCTGCGCGGTGCTGGCGAAACGCATGGGTATCCCGGTGTTCCACATGGAGGCGGGCAACCGTTGCTACGACGACCGTGTGCCCGAAGAGGTCAACCGGCGCGTCATCGACCACTCGAGCACCGTGCTCATGCCGTACACCCAGCGCAGCAAGGAGAACCTGCTGCGCGAGGGCGTGCCCGGCGAGCGCGTCTACGTCACCGGAAACCCGATCCACGAGGTGCTCGAGCACTACGCGCCGCAGATCGACGCCGCGCCCGTCCTCGCGCGGCTCGGCGTCGAACCGAAGCGCTACTTTCTGGCCACCATGCACCGCGCCGAGAACGTCGACGTCGACGAGCGCCTGCGCGGGCTGACCGCCGCGCTCGAACAGGTGAGCCGCGAGTACGACCTGCCGGTCGTCTGCAGCCTGCATCCGCGCACGCAACAGAAGATGCGGCAGTTCGGGGTCGCGACAAGTGACGAGCGCGTGCGCTTCCTCGAGCCGCTCGGCCTGTTCGACTTCGTGGCTCTGGAGCGCGCCGCTTTCTGCACGCTCTCCGACAGCGGCACCGTGCAGGAGGAGTGCTGCCTGTTCCACGTCCCCACCGTGACGGTCCGCGACGTGACCGAGCGTCCGGAGACGGTGGAGTGCGGCAGCAACATGCTGGCCGGCGTCGAACCCGCGACGGTGCTGCGCTGCGTGCGCGCCGTCACCGCCCTGCCGCCGGCCTGGTCGCCGCCTCCGGAGTACTTGGCCCCCGACGTCTCGAGCGCGGTCGTCAAGATAGTGCTCGGCTACCTGTGGGAGGGCCGCGCCTCCTGATGGCGCCTGGACGGCCCGCCGCGCCGCGTCGCCCGAACGTTCTTATCGTCGGGGACTTCAGCTTCCCCTACGGCACGGGCGCGAGCTCGCGCGTGTTCAACTACGCCAGGGGGCTGCAGGCCGCCGGCGCTCGCGTGAAGGTGATCTGCGTCGAGCCCTCCGGGCGAGCGGACACGATGAACGTCGCCGCCCGCGGCACCTACAGGGGCGTCCCTTTCGAGTACACCTACGGGCGCACCACGCGGCCGTCGTCGGCAGGCTGGCGGCGCGTCCTCAGGCTGGCCAAATGGCCGCGCTTCGCAGTCGAGGTCCGGCGCTGCGCCGTCGCCGTGGGCGGTCTCGACGCCATGCTCGTCTACTCGAGATCGCTGCCCTGCATCGCGCTGGCCTGGCTCTCCTGCCGCCTGCTCGGCGCGATCCTGCTCCACGAGGACTGCGAGCTGCCTTTCGTGTGGAAGGCCGAGACGCCCCGGCTGCGCGTTCGGCGCTGGCTGTTCCAGCGGGTCGCCTTCAAGGCCTTCGACGGCTGCCTGGTCATCTCGACGTACCTCGATGCCTACTGCCGGCGCTACCTTCGGCCCGGCGCGGGCACGCTGCTCGTCCCGATCCTGGTCGACGTCGCCGACGTCAGTCCCGGTGACCTCGGCTCCGGCGAGCGGGGCACGGACGAGACGGGTGGCGGCGAGACGGGCGGCGCCCCGGCGCCGCCCGCAGACGGCGGGAACGTGCTGTTCGCGGGCTCGCTCGACCACCCCGAGGTCGACGATCTGCTCGTGGCGTTCGCCGTCGTCGCGGCGGCGTTTCCCGAGGCGCGCCTGGAGGTGCTGGGCGCCGCCAAGCGCGCCGCCTCTCTTTCGCACCTGCGCGCCCGGGTCGACCAGCTCGGCTTGAGCGGCCGCGTGGAGTTTCCCGGCGCGCTTCCCCGCGAGGCGCTCTTCGAGCGGCTAAGTGCGGCCCGGCTGCTCGTCCTGCCGCGCCCGGCGGGTGCCTTCTCGCAGGCCGGCCTGCCGACCAAGGTGGCCGAGTACCTGGCAAGCGGCGTCCCGACCGTCGTGACGGCCGTCGGCGACCTGCCGCTCTACCTGCGCGACGGAATCGATGCGTACCTTGTCGCTCCGGGCGATCCGGCCGCCTTCGGGGCTCGCCTTTGCCAGGCACTCGCCGACCCGCAAGCGCCCGCCGTGGGCCGACGGGGCCGCCGCGTCGCCGCCGAGAGGTTCGATCCGGCGCGCCACGGCGGGCGCATCCTGGCGTTCATCAGCGCCCTGCGGGAAGGCAAGACGTTCGTGGAGGACGCATGAAGGTCTGCCTGGTCGGCCACTCGGCCACGGGCTTCGGCGACGGGCACGTGGGCGGCTCGGAGCGCCAGAGCGCTCTGCTGGCTCGCGAGCTTGCCGCCGGGGGGCACGACGTGGCGTATGTCGTCACCGGCCTGGCCGGCGGCGACCGCACGGTCTGCGGTGTGCGTCTGCGCGCCGCCTGGGATCCCGACGCCGGCGTACGCTTCGTGCGCGCCGCGACGCACCGCTACCCCAGGCTGCTGGGCATGCTGCGAGACGAAGCGGCCGACGCCTACTACTCGCGTGGCGCCGGCTACCACACGCCGTTCGTCGTGCGCGCCGCGAAAGACGTGGGCGCCAGGTCGGTGCTCGCGCTGGCCAGCGACAGGGATCTTTACGCGGCCTCCGGCAAGGTGCTGTTTCGCGTGCGCAGCCGGCGCCTGTCGGCGCTGGTCGGCCCGCTGGCCCATGCCGGGTTCAGGCGCTGGGGCCTGCGGGCGGCCGACTGGGTGGCCGTGCAAAACGAGGAGCAGGCCGCGGCCTGCGCCGCCCTTGGGCTCCCGCACGCGGTCCTGCCGAACATCGTGGAGACGCCGACCGACGAGCTGCTGGCGACGACGCCCGCGCGCGACGTGATCTGGGCCGGCAACGTCCTCGAAGGCCGGCGCTCAAAAGGGCTCGGGGAGCTCGTCACCTTGGCCGGGCTGCTGCCCGCGGTGAGTTTCACCGTCGCGGGGACGATCAGGGGGGAGTCGAGCCACGCGGCGCTGCAGGCTCTCGAAGCTCTGCCCAACGTAGAACTCGATGGTTCGCTGTCGCATGGGCAGACCCAGCGTCGCATGGCCGAGCATCGGCTCGTCATCAACACGTCGCCCTCGGAGGGCTTCTCCAACGTGATGCTCGAGGGCTGGTCGCTCGGGCGCCCGTCGGTGACCTTCGCGGTGAACCCCAGCGGCCTGTTGACCGGCGATGGCCTCGGTGTGTGCGCGGGCGGCGACATCTGCGTGATGGCAGCGGCCATCGTGGCCCTGCTCGAGGAGTCCGCGGCACGTTCCGCCATGGGCCGCCGCTGCCGCGAGTACGTCGCCCGCGTCCACTCCGGAGAGCGCGTGGTCGAGGCGTTCGAGAGACTGGTGTCGCAGACCCATCCGTAAGCCCAACGGCTTCTCAGGTTCTCGTCTGCTACGATTGCGCACACTTAGGGCAACGGAGAACTTCCGGCGATGGCCGTCCAGGTCGTCGCTCGGGTATCGAGGGAGGGGACTTATGGAGTCCGAAGCGAGCGTCCCGAGCAAACCCAAATCCGCGGAGATCAACCCGGGCCCCGGCTTTCGCATCCAGATGTCCTTCGAGCGTCTCGATGCCGAGTTCATGGCGCAGTTCGCCGAATTCGATTCGCCCGACATCTCAGATCAGCTCAACCGCCTGTACGCGCTGACCTCGGCGATCCAGTGCCTCACCGGACCCGAACATCAGGTCGTCGGGCCCGCCTGCACGGTCAAGGTCTATCCGGGCGACAACCTGATGGTCCACAAGGCCTTGGACATCGCGGCGCCCGGTGACGTCGTCGTCGTCGACGCCGGAGCCTCGCGCATGAACGCCGCGCTTGGCAGCCTCATCTCGACCAAGGCGCAGCACCGTGGCATCGCCGCGTTCATCGTAGACGGCTACGTGCGCGACCTGCCCGAGATAGTGCCGCTCGACTTTCCGGTGTTCGCCCGCGGCACGACGCCGATCGGCCCCCTGCACCGCGGGCCCGGCGAGATCAACTACCCCATCTGCTGCGGCGGCGTCGTGGTCAACCCGGGCGACATCGTCGTTGCCGACGGGTTCGGCGTCGTCATCGTCCCGCGCGACAACGCCGTCGACATCCTCGAGCGGCTGCAGGCCTATCAGGTGAAAAACCGCGAGTACTTCGCCGGTGTGAAGCGGGGGATCTTCTCGAACAAGTGGGTCGACGACCTGCTCGACGAGACCGGCTGCATCATCACGCCCTAAGCGTGCCCGGCTTGCCCTACGACACGTTCACACGCCGGCTCCTGAGCGGGGCGTCGTTTTTCTGGAAGCTCCACCGCCGGCGCTACCACCGCACGCCGGCCAAGGCCGAGATCGCGGCCAGACGGGCGCGCTTCTACCGCGATATCTGGGACGAGGCGGCGACCGCCAACGGCGGCCACGTGCGCGAGGTCGCGGGCCAGCTCGTCGAGGTGAGTTGCGCCGACGTCGTCGTGCGCGTACGCAGGAACCTTACTTCGCTCGATGACCCGCTGACCGTCGCCATGGCCGACGACAAGCCACTCGTATACCGCCTGCTCGGCGAACGCGGCATCCCGGTTCCCCGGCACGTCGTCTGCGCCGCGGACGATCTGCGCCGCGCCTGGGGCTTCGCGCGGTCGCTGAGCCGGCCGTGCGTCGTCAAGCCGGCGCGCGGCGCGTCGGGGGCGATCGGCATCACGACGGCCGTTGCGACTTGGGCAGACCTCGCCTGGGCCCTGGCCTACGCCGGCGCGTTCGACCGCGACGTCATAGTCGAGGAGCAGGTCGGCGGCGCCGTCTATCGCCTCCTGTACTTCGACGGCGAGCTGCTCGATGCCGTCCGCCGAGATCCCCCCACGGTGTCGGGCGACGGTCGCTCCAGCATCGAGGAGCTGATCGCCGCCGAGAACCGGCGCCGGTTCGAGGGCGGCATCGCGAGCTGCCAGTCGCTGATCAAGATCGATGGCGAGCTCAGGCACACGCTGCGCCACGCTGGCCGCGGTCTGCGGTCAGTGCCGGCGGCCGGCGAGGCCGTGCTGTTGAAGAACGTCGTCAACGACAATCGACGCGAGGACAACGTATCGGCTGCGGCCGACCTCTGCGCCGAGGTCGTCCAGGCGGGCGCCGAGGCCGCCGCCGCCGTCGGCGCCCGCCTCGCCGGCGTCGACGTCATTACGCCCGATCCGTCGGCGCCCCTGGGCGAGGCCGGCGGCGTGGTCATCGAGGTCAACGCGGCCCCCGGCCACTACTACCACTACTACAAGCGCGACGGCCGCGTGCCGGTCGCGACGCTGATCCTGGAGCGGCTCGTGAAGGTGGGCGCGTGAACCGTCCCCCGGCGATCCTCGCCGGCGCCAACATGGTGACGGCGATCTCGGTCATCAGGAGCCTGGCCGCAGCCGGCGTCGACGTCAGGCTGCTCTGCCGGCCGGATGCTCCGGCGGCTTTCTCCAAGTACGCGCGCCGCCTGCCGGCCGATGGTGCCGACCCCCAGCCCGAGCTTTGGCTGCGCTACCTGCTGGGCCCCGAGTCCGACGGTCTGCGCGGCGCCGTGCTGCTGGCCTGTAACGACGACGCCGTCGAGCTGCTGCTCGACTACCGCGACGAGCTCGCCGAGAAGTACCTGCTCGACGTCTGCGATCCCGGCGCGCAGCGCGCCATGCTCGACAAGCTCGCCACCTACCGGCTGGCGGCCGAGGCCGGCGTGCCGACGCCACGGTTCTGGCCGGCCGAGACCGCCGGCGACGTCGAGGGCCACAAGGACGAGTACACCTACCCGCTGATGGTCAAGCCGCTGTACTCGCACCAGTTCAAGAAGGTCATGGAAGGCAAGTATCTGATGGCAGGCGACTTCGAGGAGCTCATGGCCGCGTACCGGCTGGTGAGTGGGCACGGCGTCGAGGTCGTGCTCCTCGAGGTGATCCCGGGCCCCGACGACTTGTTGTGCAGCTACTACACCTACATCGACGAGAGCGGCGCGCCGCAGTTCCACTTCACCAAGAAGATCCTCCGCCGCTATCCCGAGCACCAGGGTTTCGGCTGCTACCACATCACCGACTGGAACCCTGAGGTACGCGATCTGGGTCTCAAGCTCTTCGGCTACGCAGGGCTCAGGGGCGTCGCCAACGTCGAGTTCAAGCGCGACCCGCGCGACGGGCGGCTCAAGCTGATCGAGTGCAACGCACGCTTTACGGCGGCGAACGGGCTGCTGACAGCCAGCGGCATCGACCTTGCCGCCTACGTCTATCGGCGTCTGGCGGGGCTGCCTCAGCCGGCGCTCGACAGCGGGACCTACGCGAAAGGGCTCCGGCTGTGGTATCCGCTCGACGACTTCCAGGCCTTCCTCGACCTCAGGCGCGAGGGGCGGCTCGATCTCGTCTCGTGGGCCCGGGACGTCGCCCACTATCAGGTGCTGCCGTACTTCTGCTGGTCCGATCCGATGCCGTCGGTCGCGCGCCTGAAGGTGAAGCTGAGGACCCTGACGATCGCGGGTGCGCGGCGGGTCGCGCGGCGGGCCGGTCGGCGCTGGAGCACCGATGCGTAGCGCCGCCGTCCTGTACCCGGGTGAGATGGGCTGCGCCGTGGCAAAAGTGTTCGTCGCGGCAGGCTGGGGCGTCAGCACGCACCTCTGGGGCCCCAGCCTGGTGTGCCGCGGAGACGCCGAGGCGGCCGCCATCGTCACGCTCGGATCGCTCGAGGAGGCAGTCGGGGCGAGCGACCTCGTCGTTTCCCTGGTGCCTCC
>PKYM01000135.1 GCA_003132645.1 Actinomycetota bacterium
GTTGTGGGGCTCATCGAGTACCCAACGCGCAAACAGACGATGTTCACCTGCGCCGAGCGCGCCGCGTTCCTGCGCGAGGCGTTGGCCGACTACCCCAATGTCTACGTCGACCACTTTAACGAGCTCGTCGTCGAGTTCGCCCGGTGCTGGGAGGCCAACGTCATCCTTAAGGGGCTGCGGGCCATCTCCGACTTCGAATACGAGTTCGCCATGGCCCAGCTCAATAGGAAGCTGGCCCCCGACATCGAAACTGTCTTCATGATGGCTTCACCCGAGCACAGCTTCCTCAGTTCGAGCGGCGTCAAGGAGGTCGCCACGTTCGGCGGGTCGGTCGACGATCTCGTGCCACCGGCCGTGGCCCGGCGCTTCGGCGAACTGTTCCCGCGAAAGGCTTAAACGCCTCAAAGAGAGGTAGGTCCGTATGGATGTGCTCGTTCTGATCGACAAGCTGGACGACCTCATTCACAATGCCCGGTCTGTTCCCCTGACCGACAGCGTGATGATCGATCGCGAAGAGATCTACGACCTGCTCGACCAGATGCGATCGACCATCCCCGAAGAGGTCAAGCAGGCACGCTGGATCGTCAAGGAACGCCAGGAGATGCTGGCCGAGGCCAAGCAGGAGTCCGAGCGCGTCCTGGGCGAGGCCCGCGAGAAGGCCGAGCAGGCGGCCGCCCAGGAAGAGGTCGTGCGCGTCGCCGAACGCCAGGCTCACGAGATCGTCGAGGACGCCCGCGAGCGGGAGCGTGAGATACGCCTCGGCGCCGAAGACTATGCCGACGAGGTGCTGGGTAACCTCGAGGTGAATCTCGACAAGTTCCTGGCGGCGGTGCGCCGCGGGCGCGAGCGCCTGCAGACTCCGGCTGTCGGCCCCGAGTCGCAGGACTGACGAGGCGGCCGGTCGTAAGGGCCGGCCGGGATCACGGCGGACATGCGTCGTTTCAATGTACGGTCGCTCTCGTTCGGGGAGCGCAACGAAGCCGAGCGACGACTGTTCGTCGACGTGGCGCCCTTCTTGCTGGGCGGCATCGGCTACGCGGTCGCCGGCGGAGGGCTGGATCTCCTGCTTCGCGTGTCACGCGTGGGGCGCCGCATGACGCTGCGGGGCGCTGGCGAGGCGGTGCTCACGGGCCCCTGTCAGCGGTGTCTCGACGAAGCCGCGCTGCCTGTGCCTGTGGCGTGCGTCGAGTACGTCGCCGACGGCGAGTCGGTGGCCGGCGATGACGAACCCTACGTGCACGGCTACCTGCTCGACCTCGAGAGCTGGGTGCGCGACGCGCTCGCCGAGTCGCTGCCGGCGCGGATCCTCTGCCGCGAGGACTGCCGCGGGCTGTGCGCGGTCTGTGGCGCCGATCTGAACGAGGTCGGCGACGAACATGCCCACTGAGAGCCCCGTGGAGCCGCGAGGCTCTCGTGCGCGCTTGACTTGGACAGAAGGCCATGACGACTGTAAAGTAGGACGTCCGCGAATCGAGAAATGAGAACCGATGCCAGTTCCCAAGAGAAAGACCTCAAAGAGCAAACGCGACTCCCGCCGCGCGCAGCAGAAGCTCAGCGTCGAGACGGCGAGTTTCTGCCCGCAGTGCAAGAGTCCCAAGCTGCCGCACCGCGCCTGTCCGAAGTGCGGTACCTACAAGGGCCGCGAGGTCATCCCGCTCGACGCCGAGAAGAAGAAGTAGACCCGCGCGTCCCATTCCGGCCGTCCTGTAACCGGGTGTCGTCGGTATGAGATCGCTCTACATCGCATCGACCGAGGGGAGCGGGGGCAAGACCACGCTCTCCGTGGGCCTCTGTCTGGCTCTGCGCGCGCGGGGCCTCGACGTGGGTTACTTCAAGCCTATCGGCATCCTCCCCCAGGGTTCGGCCGGCGAGCTCGTCGACGACGACGCGCGCTTCGTGGCCGAGGTGTTGGGCCTAGACGAGCCGCTCTCCGACATCTGTCCGGTGGTGCTCGACGAGAACGCCCTGCACGATGTGCTCACCGGCTCCGACGCCGACACCCTCGCGCGGGTGGCGAGCGCCTTCGAGCGTGTGCGCGGGCAGCGCGACCTGGTGATCTGCGAAGGGCTCGGTGAGGTCTGGCAGGGCCGCTTCCTGCGAGCCAGCGGGGCCGACGTGGTGGCCCGGCTCGATCTCGGAGCGGTGCTCGTGGCGCGGTTTGCCGGCGCTCGCCTGCTCGACGACATCTGCTACGTGAAGGACGGTCTCAAGGAGCGCCTGCTGGGGGCGGTCTTCAACATGGTCCCCGAGTCGCGGGTCGCCCTGGTGAGCGGCGTGTACGCGCGCTTCCTGGCCGAGCAGGAGATCGCGACCTATGGGGTGCTGCCGGCCAGCAAGCGGCTCGCCGCGGTGACCGTGGCCGAGATCGTCGAAGCGCTCGGTGCGACCTACATCTGCGGCGAGGAGCACGGCGACGCGATGGCTGAGACCTATCTGATCGGGGCGATGAGCCCTGAGCATGCCATGCGGTACTTCCAGAACGCCGCCAACAAGGTGGTCGTGGTGGGCGGCGACCGCGCCGAGATCATCCTCGCGGCGCTCGAGACGCCGACGGCGGCCATCGTCTTGACCGGCAGCTACGTGCCCAGCCCGGCGGTGCTGGCTCGCGCCGAGGAGCTCGGCGTACCGATCGTCTCGGTGGC
>PKYM01000213.1 GCA_003132645.1 Actinomycetota bacterium
CTGGCTACGCCCGACGAAGCGCTCGGAGGCGAGGTCTGATGGGCAGCGAGGCCGGTCCGCGCGCGGCCGCTCCGCGCGAGGTTGCCGTGGACGCGCCGGAGATCCGCGTCGAGGGCCTCGGCAAGGCCTTCGGCCGCCGCGACGTGCTGCGCGATGTGTCGTTCACCGTGCCGCGGGGCGGGTTTCTCACGCTGTTCGGCCCCAACGGAGCCGGCAAGACGACCACGCTGCGCCTCGTGGCGACGCTGCTCAGACCTTCGTCGGGCAGCATCGCGATCGCCGGTCACGAGCTGCGCGACGATCCCCAGCCCGCACGCCGGGCGATCGGCTTCATCTCGCACAACCCGCTGCTGTATCGCGATCTCACGGCCCAGGAGAACCTGCGCTTCTACGCCGACATGTACGGCGTCGCCGATCCCGCGCGGCGCATCGCCGACCTGCTCGAGCGGGTCGAGCTCAGCCACCGCCGCTACGACCTGGCGCGCACGTTCTCCAAAGGCATGCTGCAGCGGCTCGCGATCGCCAGGGCGCTGCTGCACAGGCCTCGCGTGCTGCTGCTCGACGAGCCCCACTCGGGACTCGACCCGCACGCGGTCGACATTCTGGACGGCCTGCTCGGTGAGATCCGCGCCGAGCACACCTTCGTCATGACCACGCACAACCTGGGCAAGGGCCTGGAGCTCGCCGACCAGGTGATGATCCTCGACGCCGGCCGGGTCGTCTTTCGGCAGACCGGCCGGCCGGCCGCCGCCGACTTCGCGGCCGTGTATCGCGAGCACGTGCGGGCGGGGGCGGTGGACTAGGCCGTGGCCTTTCGTCAGTTCAGGGCCCTGCTGCGCAAGGACATCGTCTCCGAGCTGCGCACCCGCGAGATGATCGCTTCGATGTTCCTTTTCGTGGTGCTTGCCATGATCATCTTTCACTACGCCTTCACGGTGCACGCCGGCAACGCCGGCAGCGGCGGCAGCGGCGACCTCTCTCTCTTTGCCGGCGGCATGCTCTGGGTCGTGTTCGTCTTCGGCGCGCTGCTCGGACTGAACCGCTCGTTCGTGCACGAGAAGGATGAGGGCTGTCTCGACGGCCTGCTGCTCTGCCCGGTCGACCGGGTGATCATCTTCCTGGCCAAGATGACCGCCAACCTCATCTTCCTGGGACTCATCCAGGTGCTCGCGGTTCCCGTGTTCGTCGTGATCTTCGCCTCCGGCCGGATCGCGACGCACCTGCCGGCCTTCCTTGCCCTAATCGTGCTCGCCGACCTCGGCATCGCGGCGCTGGGCACCCTGCTGGCCACGATCTCGATGAACACCCGGGCCCGCGACCTTCTGTTGCCCATCCTCTTCCTGCCACTCGTCATTCCCCTGCTGATCGCCGCCGCCTCGGGCACCAGCACCGTCTTCTCGGGCACCGCCGGCGGCGGCTCGCTGCTCGCCAGGCTTGCGTTTCTGCTGGTATACGATGGCGTCTTCCTGGTGCTTGCCTACGGCACCTACGACTTCGCGATAGGAGAGTAGGGAGTGGAGAGCACCTCGACAGCCGCTCTGGACCGCTTCGACCGACCGGCCGGGCTGAAGCTCGCCACGACGACAGTGATCCTGGCCGCCGCCGGCGTCGCGCTCGCCTGCGGCCTGCTCGTCGCCTTCTGGGTCGCGCCCACCGACGCCTCCACCCTCGGTTTCAGCCAGAAGATCTTCTACTTTCACGCGCCGATCGCCGAGACGGCTCTGCTGGCCTACGGCGTGGCCTTCGTGGCGGCCGTGCTCTACCTGCGCCGCGAGGATGCGAAGTATGACCGGCTCGGGGTCGCCGCGGTGCGGCTGGGACTCGTGTTCAGCGTCCTCGTCCTGGTCACCGGCTCGATCTGGGGCAAGGCCGCCTGGGGGGTCTGGTGGGCCTGGGATGCGCGCCTCACCACCTTTCTCATCGCCTGCCTGCTCTATGCCGGCTACTTCGTGCTGCGCGGCACGGTCGAAGACGACTCGCGCCGCGCCACCTACGCCGCGCTGTTTGCCATCGTCGCCTTCGTCGACGTGCCGATCACCTTCTTTGCCACCCGCTTGCTGCCGGCCGGCCTGCACCCGGTCGTGCTCGGTCCGCAAGGCAGCGGCATGGCCGCTCGCGACCTGGTCGCCTTTCTCATCAGCATGGCCGGCATGACGCTGCTGTTCGTCGGACTCCTGCGCATCGAGCTGGGTATCGAAGCCCTGCGCGAGGAGCTGCGGGACCTGAAGTACCGTCTGGGGAGTTGACGCGATGCCACTCGCTGAAGCCGTCAAGTACGTCGCCGCCGCCTACGCCGCCGTTCTGGTGGGGCTGGTCGCCTACCTCGTCTCCGCCGGTATGCGCATCGCCCGGCTGCAGCGCGACGTGCGCCTGTTCGACGAGGAACTCAAGCGGCGCGGGGACGGCCGCTAGCGCTCAAGTCGGGGCGCTGAGGGTCGCCTTCACGCCGCACCGAAACTCGGACTGAAACGACGCCGCGAGAACAGGGGGTCCACGAAGCGTGGCACACGTGCAGGTTGTCTTCTTCTGGTTTGCCTACCTGCTCTACGCAGGCGGCTTCGTCTGCTTTGCCTACTTTCTGTTCTCACGTCGGGAGCTGCAGGACCGGCTCGGCATGGCCTGCGTGGCGGCCGGCTGGCTGCTCGAGACGATGGCCCTCGCGGCGCGCTGGGTCGAGGCCGGCCATGCTCCGGTCGTGGGCGGCTATGAGTCGATGGCCACGCTGAGCTGGGCCATCGTCGCCGTCTATCTCATCCTTGCCTGGCGCACGCGCGTCAAGGCGCTCGGCCTCTACGTCGTGCCGGCGGCACTCGTCTTTCTGACGATCGCCTGGGGTCGGTACGCGCCTCCCGCTCACCTCGTGCCGGCCCTGAAGAGCGACATCGTGGTGATCCACGTGGGCATGATCTTCACGGCGCTGGCGGCCTTTCTCGTGGCCGGCGGGGCGGCCCTCATCTACCTGGTCGAGGACATCGCCTTGAAGAGGCGGCACATCGGTCCGGTCCTCGGCCGCCTGCCCTCCCTGCGCACGCTCGACCAGCTCGTCGGCCATGCCGTCATGACCGGCCTGCCGTTTCTGTCGATGGGCATCGCGGCCGGCGCCATCCGGGCCGAGAAGTTCGGCGTCGAGCACTGGTGGCGCGACGCCGTCGTGGCGCTGGCCGTGATCGCCTGGGCGATCTACGCGGGCTTCGTCTATGCTCGTCTGGCCGCCGGCTGGACAGGGCGGCGCACCGCCTGGTTGGCGATCGCCGGCCTCGTCTGCCTGCTTGCCATCCGCCTCGTGGCGGTGCCTTATCTGAGTGGATTTCACGTTTGGGGTAAATAGGGGATTCGCATGCACCTTGTCGTTACCGGTATCTCGCACAAGACGGCGCCGCTCGAGCTGCGTGAGCGGCTCGCTCTGCCGTGCGACGAGGCGGCGCGCTTCGGGCGCCGCCTGCTCGATGCCGGCCCGGCCGCCGAGGCCGTCGTCCTGACGACCTGCAACCGCACCGAGGTCTACCTCTTTGCCGACGACACGCTCGCCGCCGGGCGGCTGGCCGTCGAGCGGCTGGCCGCCCTGGCCGGCGTCGACCCTGCCGAGCTGCGCGCGGCCGCCTACCAGAAGAGCGGCGACGACGCCATCGCCCACCTGTTCCGGGTGGCCGCGAGCCTCGACTCGCTGGTGGTCGGTGAGGCGCAGATCGTCGCCCAGCTCAAGGACGCCTACCGGGCGGCCTGCGGCGAGGGCTGCACGAGCACGGTCTTCAACAAGCTCTTCCGTCACGCCCTCGAGGTGGGCAAGCGGGTGCGCTCGGAGACGGCCATCGGCGAGCGGCCGGTGTCGGTCAGCTCGGTCGCCGTCGATCTGGCCCGCCAGGTGCTGGGCAAGCTCGAGCGGCGCGTCGTGCTGGTGCTCGGGGCGGGCGAGACCAGCGAGCTCACGGTCAGGCATCTGCAGGCGCACGGCGCCGGCGCCGTGGTCGTGGTCAACCGTACGTTGGCAAAGGCCGAGGAGCTGGCCGCGCGTTGCCACGGTCGCGCGGTCTGCCTTGACGAGCTCGACGCGCAACTCGTCGCGGCCGACATCGTGATCTCCTCGACGGGCTCGCGCGACTTCGTGGTCGACCGGGCCCGCTTTGCGGAGATCATGCGCCGCCGCCGGCGCCGGCCGGTGTTCGTGATCGACATCGCCGTGCCGCGCGACTTCGAGCCCGCCGTCGGGCGCCTCGAGGGCTGCTACCTGTACGACATCGACGACCTGCAGGGCGTGGTGGCCGCCAACCGCGACCAGCGCGAGCGCCAGGTCGCCCAGGCCGAGCGCATCGTCGCCGAGGAGCTGGCGCGCATGAACGAGTGGCTGGCCAGTCTCGAGGTCGTGCCCACCATCGCCCAGTTGCGCAGCGCGATCGACGGCATCCGCGAGGCCGAGCTGGAGCGCATGGCGGGCCCGCTCGGCACGCTGTCGCCCGCCCAGCGCGCCCAGGTCGAACAGCTCACCACGTCGATCGTCAACAAGATCCTTCATCTGCCCACGGTACGTATGAAGGAGCTCGCCGCCGAGCGCGACGTCTCCGTGTACGTCGACGCGCTGCGCCGGCTCTTCGACTTAGACGAGGTCGCGCCGGTCCCGGCGCGGGACGGCGACGCGGCGGCGGGCGCGGCGGGCGCGGCTCTGCCCCGGACCGCTTCTGCCGACTGCGCGCTTCCGACGCCCGCCGCCGACGCCGCGCCGCCGGCGCCGCCCGCGCCGTTCGTATCGCCCGCGCAGGCGTCGTGAAGCCGGCCGTGGCCCGAGAGTGAGCGCCGAACGCCTGGTCATAGGCTCGCGCGGCAGCGTGTTGGCGCTCGTTCAGGCCGATTGGGTGGCGGCCCGCCTGGGAGAAGCGCACCCCGGCCTCGAAGTGGCCGTCGAGAAGATCGCGACCACCGGCGACAGGATCCTCGACGCGCCCCTGTCGAAGATCGGCGACAAGGGACTGTTCACCAAGGAGCTCGAGACGGCCCTGTCCGACGGCCGCATCGACCTGGCCGTGCACTCGGCCAAGGACGTCCAGACCGCCTTGTCCGCCGGCCTCGTCATCGCCGCCTTCACGCGCCGCGCCGAGGTGCGAGACGTGTTCGTCGGCGTGTCGGCCGAGCGACGGCCGCAGGAGGGGCGGCCGGCGGGGCGGCCAGCTCGGCTGGACGAACTGCCGCACGGCGCCCTGGTGGGCAGTTCGAGCCTGCGGCGGCGCTCGCAGCTCCTCGGCCTGCGGCCCGACCTGCGGCTCGTCGACCTGCGCGGCAACGTCCAGACGCGCCTGCGCAAGCTCGCCGACGAGGGTCTCGACGGCACCGTGCTGGCGGCCGCCGGCCTCGCGCGCCTGGGACGCTCCGACCTGGCCGCCTTCGTGTTCGAGCTGGAGGCGATGCTGCCCGCCGCCGGCCAGGGCGCGCTGGCGGTCGAGACGAGGGCAGGCGACGAGCGCGTCGCCGCGCTCGTCGCCTGCCTCGACCACGAACCCACGGCCCTCGCGGTGCGCGCCGAACGCGCCCTGCTCGCCGCCCTCGAGGGAGGCTGCCAGATCCCGATCGGCGCCTACGCCGAGCTGCGCGACGGGTCGCGCGACGGCCGCGAGCTCGTGCTGCGCGCCTACGTGGGCTCGCTCGACGGGACCGAGTCGGTGCGCGACGCGATGACGGCGCCGGCGGGCGCGCCGGAGGCGCTTGGCGAGGCACTCGCCGAGCGCCTCCGCGCCGCCGTCCAGGACGCCGCCTTCGTTCACCCGCTCGTCGCCGCCGGTGTGCTGACCACCTCGATCGGCTTCGCCTGCGGGGTCGAGGTGGTCAG
>PKYM01000036.1 GCA_003132645.1 Actinomycetota bacterium
GTGAGCCCGTTCATCGGCAGCGTTGCGGCCTGGGGGAGCGTGGCGCCGTCGGGAATCGGCACCACCGACGCCGCCGGCACGACGATCAGCTCGGCCTGAGCCCCGCCCTCGGGCCGGCCTGGGCTCACCGCGGCCATGACCCTCTCGCCGACGCCAAGACGATCCACGCCGGCGCCGACGGACTCCACCGTGCCCGCGGCATCCATGCCCGGCACCCAGGGCGGCTGCAGCTCGTCGCCGGCGCCGTTCTCGCGCAGGCCGATGTCGGTGGGGTTGACCGCCGCGGCCTTAACGGCGATGCGGACCTCGCCCGGACCCGCTTGGCGGACCGCACGATCGGCCACGCCGAGGACCTCAAGGCCTCCCGGCCCCGTGATTACTACGGCACGCATAGCCAGACCTCCACCGCTGATTGCACGTCGGACCACCGGCTGGTCGCTCGGTGGGCACTATCTACCCAGACCCCGGGGCCGCAAGCGCAAATGGCGAAAGCAGCGCTGTGAAATGAGGACAAACGCGCGGCATCAGCGAGGCCGACATCGATGCGCCCTGAGGTGGCGTTGGCGTCGACATCAGGTCGGCGGCAGCGCCCTGTGCAGGCAGAGTGCGAGCCGCACACGATCTACAGTTAGGTGTGTGTCGGCACCAGCGGCTCGAACTCTTGGCGCCGATAGAAGGCGGCTTCCTCGACCTCAGGATCGGCCTGTTCCTGCCAGTACGCGCCGCGTTCGACTCAGAGCAGAGCTGCGAGTACCTGAGAAGCAAAGCCACGTCGACCTGGTGGAGATCGTGCCAGAGATCAAGCGGCGTGATCTCCTCGGCGGCCTGATCCACGAGTACTATCCGGTCGCGGCCCGATGAATCTGCGTTTTGGCACCTCTCAGGCGAGCCGATCAGTTCAGATTGAGGCCTGAGGCACGCGGCTCACCGAGCATGAGCCGGAAACGTGATCCAGTTCGTGAACCTCACTCGCCCGTGGCGACCCAAGGGTCGCTGTCGTCCATGCCCAGAGCGCGCAGGATCGGCTTGCGCGTGCCCGGGTAGATCAGCAGTCCGGCGACGGCGCCACCGATCAGCGTGCCGCCGATGAGCCAGGAACCCCAGTGGCTGCGGCGCCGCGGGCGAAGCACCTGTTCGCTTGCATCCTGAAGCGCGGCCACCATGTGGTCGAGGTCGCTGCGGGCGTCGTCGTCGAGGAGCTTCGAGACGCCGTCGGTGGTCAGCCCCTCATAGAGATGGCGCCCCGCGACGATGAGCCCCCGCAAGTCGCTGCGCAGCTCGTCGTCGCTGAGGATGCGGCGCACGTGGGGTGCGGCTGCACTGGCCGCTCCGGCAGCCCACAGGACCTTGGCGCGGTTCTTGTCGAAAGCCATGGCGTTCTCCCTTCCTTTTGCACCGCTTCAGGCGGGCCCCTGAACTGCGGCGTCGGGCTTCGCCGTGCGAAGCTCTCACGCTCGCAAACAACGGTCGATCCCCCTACGCGGCGCGATCTTCTTGAGTGTCGATCACTATATGCTGGTCGCGGCTCAAGGCCTCGCGCGCCTGGTCGATCACGCGCTTGAGGACGCGCGGTTCGTCGCTGCCAATGCGCAGGCGCCGTCCCCCGGTGAGCGCGACCTCGAGCAGACCTTGGGGGTTGAGGGAGGCGCCGGTCCGCATCACGGTCACGCCCTGACCAAACCAGGCGCTCTCACGCACGATGGCACACGACTCGATCTCGGCCAGCGGAATGCGCCTGCCCTTAAGTCCCGGGCCGAAGTGCACGGCAAGCGCACTGTCTGTCACTGTCACCGTCAGACTGGCGAACAGATAGAGTGCCACGCCGAGTCCCATAACCGTGCCCAGAAGGACGCGTTGATGGCTCACCAGCCAAAGACAGGCGAGCACGACCGCGAGCGGACCCACGGTCACGGGCAACAGGCGACCGACGTACGTCCGACGGTAGAGCAGCATCTCGCGTGATCTCCCTTCACAGGCGCGAGTCGTGACAGCCCTCGCCGGACTGCACGACGTCGGGCGGGTGCGCTGTCGCGCACCCGCCCCGGGCCGTCTGTCAGCTCACCGCCGCGATCTTGACGGTCGGCTTGTTGTTGTCGGTGGCCATCGGCACGAGACCGCCGAGATCGCCGATCACGTTGATGAGCTGGGTGTCGGCCGGCACCACGATCTTGCTGTTCTGGTAGAGCGCCCGCTCGACGGCTTCGAGCTTGCGCAGCATCTGGGCGTTGCCCACGAAGTACTTGTCGGCCGCCTCGTTGACGAGCTGGATGGCTTGCGCCTCGCCTTCGGCGGCCAGGATCTTCGCCTGCCTTGTGCCCTCGGCCTTCTTGATCTCGGCGCGGCGGGCGCCGTCGGCCTGGGTCTCGACCGCGGTGGCGAAGTCGATCGCCGCGACCTTCTCGTTCTCGGCCTTGACGACCTTGTTCATGGTCTCCTGCACGTCGTGCGGCGGGTCGATCTCCTTGAGCTCGGTGCGCAGGATCTCGATGCCCCAGCTCGCTGTCTCGACCAGCAGCGCCGTGCGCAGCTCCTCGTTGATCTTGCCGCGCTCGGAGTTGGCCGATTTGAGTGAGAGCGTGCCGATGATGTTGCGCAGTGTCGTGCGCGCCAGGTTGACGACCTGGTTCTGGTAGTTGGTGACGTTGTACAGCGACGCCTTGACGCTCTCCTCGTCGGCCTTGACTTTCAGGTAGACCTGCGCGTCGACCTTGGCGTTCAAGTTGTCGTTGGTGATGATCTCCTGCGGTTGCGCCTCGACCAGCACCTCGCGGACGTCGACCCGATACATACGCTCGATGATCGGCAGGACCCCATGGATCCCCGGCCCGGCATAGCGGTTGTACTTGCCCAGGCGCTCGACCAGGCCGCGGTGTGTAGGTCTTACCATGCGGACGCTGCTGCGTGCCACAACCAAGACGACGACCACGACCGCCACGATGATGATCAGCTCGGCGATGGTCGCGCCGGCGATGGCTACCATGACCGCCGCCTCTCGACGACAAGATGGACCGGTACGGTGGTCATGGGCTTCTCCTTCGCATCTGACGATGGCCGCATACGGCTCGGAGCGCGGGTGGCACGCAGATCGTCAGGGGTCGGGCGAGTCGAATCGGCTCGAGGCTACCTGCGGTCAAGGGCTCGCGTTTGAGCCTTGCGGTTCGGTCATTCCCCTTGGACTTCGGTTCGAGACAGGCGAGGGCAGTTTGCGGCGCGGGCGGAAGAGTCAGGAGGGCCCCGGCCTCGTTGCGTCGCGTCGACGGAATGGCCCGCCGCAGCACTTCTTCTGGCGGCACAGGAGTCGCAGTCCGGTTAGGCGTTGTGCGAGGGTTAGGATGCTCGCAGGATCGCAGGAGCTGCGTGAGTAGTGAAAGCTGAGCACAGCCACAATCTGTACAAACGTGTTCAGCGAAGGGGTCACGGCCTGTGACGGTCTGTTGCGGGCGCCGGAGGGGCTGAACATGGCCTTCCGTCCCTGCGTCACAGGCCAGTCAACCAAAGCGCCGTGCGGCGCCCACGACCTGGAGGTCCGCGACGAACATTTTGTACACCGCGACGGCCCACGCAACCGGGGACGGCCGCAACGGCCACGCTCGCAGCGATGATGGCCT
>PKYM01000176.1:0-10116 GCA_003132645.1 Actinomycetota bacterium
GCCGCTCGCCGCCGCGGCGCTGCTCAGACGGCCGCGACTCGCCGTGGTCCACGCGACTCGACGTCGCGGCGCGGCTCGAAGTGACCTCACCGGTCGGCGCCGCGCCGCGGCGCTGCGCCGACCGGCGTTCGGCGGCCCGGCGCTCGGCCGCGCTCCCGTCGACCCACCTAGGCGCCTGGAACACCTCGTCGGCTCGTGGCCTGCGAACGGTCATCTCGCGCGCTGCTGCCGAAGGTGCCTGACCAGCCCCGCAAAGTGTTCGCCCCGCTGCTCGAAGTTCTTGTACTGATCGAAGCTGGCGCAGGCCGGACTGAGCAGCACGACGTCGCCCGCCACGGCGACCGTGGCGGCGTGCCCGACGGCGGCCTCGAGGTCGTCCAGGACCACGTAGGACGTCGCCCTCTGCCCCACCGCGGCGCGGCGCCGCTCGAAGGCCTCGCGCAGCGGCGCGGCCGCGGCGCCGATGAGGATGGCTTCCTTGATACGCCCTTCCGTGGCTTCGGCAAGGGGATCGAACGAGGCGCCCTTGAGCGAGCCGCCGAGGATCATGTGGACCGGCCCCGAGTAGGCGGTGAGGGCCTTGAGGGCGGCGTCGACATTGGTCGCCTTGGAGTCGTTCACCCAGGTCACGCCGTCGACGACACCGACGACCTGCAGGCGGTGGACGACGCCGCCGAAGCTGCGCAGAGTGGCGGCGATATCCGCCGCCGCCACGCCGAGCGCGGCGGCGGCCGCGGCGGCCGCCAGCGAGTTGGCCACGTTGTGCTCGCCCCTGAGGGCGAGCTCGCCGACCGGGCAGAGGTCCTCGCGGCCGGCGTCGCTCTGCAGCCACAGCATGTCGTCGGTCACGCCGGCCAGCGGCGGCGCGGTCTCGGCTTGGGCTGCGTGTCCGGACGCCGGGCTCTCATCCAGGGCGCCATGTTCGAGCGTCGGGCTCTCGTCCCGGGCGCCGTGCCCGAGCGCTACGCTTCGCGCAGCCAGTGAGAAGGCGCCCCGCCGAGCTCGACCGGGAAGACCGGCGGCGGCCGCGGCCGCCGTGCCGGGGTCGTCGGCGTTGAGCAGCGCGAGATCGGCGGGAGTCTGGTTTTCGAAGACGCGCAGCTTGGCGTCGACATAGCCGCTGAAGCTGCCGTGCCGGTCGATGTGATCTTCGGTCAGGTTGAGCAGCACGGCTACGTCCGGTCGAAAGCTCACGATGTGTTCGAGCTGAAAACTCGAGAGTTCGGCCACCACCACGGCCCGGGGATCGATCGTGCCCGGCAGATTGGCCAGCGCCCGTCCCACGTTGCCGGCCACCTCGACCGGCAGGCCGGCGTCGCTCAGGATCTGACCGGTGAGCTCGGTCGTGGTCGTCTTGCCGTTCGTGCCGGTGATCGCGATCCAGCGGTTCGCGAGGAACCGAGCCGCGAACTCGACCTCGCTCCAGATCGTCACGCCCCGCGCGAGCGCCGCGGCCACGACAGGTGAGGAGTTGGGCACGCCCGGGCTCTTGACGAGCAGCTCGACGCCGGCCGGCAGGACGGCCGCCGCGCCGNNGCGCCGTCCCGAGCTCGGCTTCATCTTTGGCGTCGATCGCGAAGAGTTCGGCCGCAGGCAGCTCGCGCCGCCCCAGCAGCGCCGCCGCGCGTCCCGAGCGGCCCAGGCCAAGCACCGCCAGCGAGC
The DNA here is from genome assembly GCA_003132645.1 of Actinomycetota bacterium. Classification (GTDB taxonomy): domain Bacteria; phylum Actinomycetota; class Thermoleophilia; order UBA2241; family UBA2241; genus Bog-752. Next base: position 1,663 of record PKYM01000176.1, read on the forward strand.
GCACGTCGGGCATCGTCTCCGTCACGTTTCCTGTCCTTCCTGTCGCCGCCGGGCCCCTCGCCGACCACTTAAAACCCGGCCGGGCGGTCCGTACAAGCCTTCGTCCATCCACCGGCTCTGCTCCACGCGCCGCCTGTGCTCCATGCGCCGGCTCTGTTCCACACGCCGGTTCTCTTCCATATACGGATTCTGTTCCATGCGCCGACGTCGGCTCGCACGCCGGCTCCCGCCTACGCGCACGCGCAGATTCGAGGCGCGCGTCGCTGCCCTTTCAAGCTGGTTTCCGGCGAATGCCCGTGAACCCTGCCCCGGACGGTCTCGACCTCTCCCTGAGACACCCTCGACCATTACNNGCAAAACCGAGGCCGGCAAAGATCGCGGCCACGATCCAGAAGCGCACGATCACTTTCGTCTCCGACCAGTTGCGCAACTCGAAGTGATGGTGCAGTGGCGCCATCAGAAAGATGCGTCGCCGGGTGAGCTTGAACGAGGCCACCTGGAGGATCACGGACAGTCCCTCGATCACGAACAGTCCGGCGATCACGATGAGCAGCAGCTCGGTGCGCGTGAGGATGGCCATGCCGGCGATCGCTCCGCCGAGACCCAGCGAGCCCGTGTCGCCCATGAAGACGTCGGCCGGGAAGGTGTTGAACCACAGAAAGCCGAGGCAGGCGCCGACGATGCAGGTCGACAGGACCGAGAGGTCGAGGATGCCGGGGTCGGGCAGGTGGCGGCCGATGATGAAGGCGACGCCGGCGTAGGCGACCAGCACGATGGCGGCGCTGCCGGCGGCGAGGCCGTCGAGGCCGTCGGTGAGGTTGACCGTGTTGCTGGCGCCGGCGATCACCAGAAAGACGAGCCCGTAGAAGCCGACCGTGCCGAGGTGCCACTGGGCGTGCGAGAAGGGGATCGAGACGCTGGTCGTAAGCCCGGCGAAATGCAGCGCCACGAAACCCGCGAGCAGGCCGAGAACGAGCTGAAAGAGGAGCTTCCAGCGTGCCGAAAGGCCCAGCGAGCGGCCCTTGATGATCTTCATCCAGTCGTCGGTGAAGCCGATGAGCGCGCAACCGAGAGCGACGATCAGCACTGAGAACGAGGCCACCGAAAGCTGGCTGAAGATGAAGAAGGGCACCAGCACGGCCAGCCAGATCAGCACGCCGCCCATTGTGGGCGTGCCCTCCTTGGTCTTGTGACCCTGGGGTCCCTCATCGCGAATGGTCTGGCCGAACTCGTTGCGCCGCAGCCATTCGATGAACGCGGGACCCACGATCAAAATGACGACCATCGAGGTGATGCCAGCGGCCAGCGCTGTGAACATCAGCGCCGCCCGCCGTCATCGGGCGTACCTGGGGCGCCGGCCCCATTCGCAGCCGGTCCGCCGGCCCCATCCGCGGCGCGCGACGCCGGCGGCGTCAAGATCGCTTCGGCGACGCGCTCGAGCCGCAGGAGGCGCGAAGCCTTGACGAGCACGGCACTGCCGATGGCGATCGCTTCCGGCAGGGCCGTGATGCACTCCTCGACTGTCACATACCAGACTCCATCGTCGGCCCCATCCTCTGTCTCGTCCTCTGTCCCCCGGAGGTAGTCGCGCGCCAGAGTGCCGACGGCCAGGACGCGGACGCCCTTGGCCCGGGCGTACTGGCCGACCTCGCGGTGGTAGGCAGGCGCGCCTGCGCCGAGCTCGAACATGTCGCCCAGCACGGCCACCGGCGGCCGCTCGCCGGCCACGGCAAGAAGGTGGTCGATCGCCGCCTTCATCGACAGCGGGTTGGCGTTGTAGGTGTCGTTCAGCAGCAGGCCGCCCCCGGGCAGCTCCTCGATGTGCCCGCGCAGGGCCGAGAACTCGACGCTGCGCGCCCCGGGCTTGGCCTCCTCGAGGGTGTAGCCGATGGCAATGAAGGCGCCGATCGCCGCGAGCGCGTCCTGCAGGTAGTGGCGGCCGCTGAAGCTGAAGTCGAACATGGCGCGGCGCCCGAAGGCGTCGATCAGGGCGTGCGTCTCGTGGCCGCGTACCTGGGCCTCGACGACACAGACGTCGGCGCCCTCGTGGCCGAACGTGACGAGGCGCCCGGTGTGAAAGCGCAGATGAGGTTCGAGCAGGACCTCGTTGGCGGGCACGACGAGGCCGCCCCTGCCCACCTCGGCGATGATCTCGGCCTTGGCGGCGGCGACCTGTTCGAGGGTGCCCATCAGCTCGAGGTGGACCGGGGCGATGTTGGTGATGACCCCGACGTCGGGCTTGACGATGGCGGCGAGCTCGGCGATCTGTCCGCGGCCGCGCATCGCGAGCTCGCAGACCATCACCTCGGTCTCCGGCTCGAGCGCGAACACCGTGAGCGGCACGCCGATCTCGTTGTTGAAATTGCCGCTCGTCGCCACGACCCGCGCCACCGGCGCCAGGAGGGCGGCGAGGATGTCCTTGGTCGAAGTCTTGCCGACGCTGCCGGTGACGGCCACGACGATGGCGTTGGAGCGGCGCCGCACGGCGCCGGCGAGGTCACCGAGGGCGCGCTGGCAGTCGTCGACCACGATCCGCGGCGTGCCGGCCCGCAGGCCGGCCGCCGCCCTTTCGGTGACGACGGCGGCGACCGCGCCGGCGGCCACGGCGGCGGCGGCGAAGTCGCCGCCCTCGAAGCTCTCGCCGTGCAGTCCGAAGAACAGGTCGCCGGGAACGATCTTCCGGCTGTCGACGGTGACGCCGGTCACCATGCTGCGCGGATCGCCGGCCTCGAGGCGGCCGCCGCAGGCGGCCGCCGCTTCTTCGAGCCTCAGAGGGATCATGCGTCCGCTCCGTCGCGGGCCGGCCGCCCGGCGTCGGGACCGCGACCGGACGCGCGGCCGCACGTGAAGTCGGACGTACGTCCGGACACGAGGTCGGAGCTGAAGCCCAGCCCGGCAAGCTCCTCGGCGGCGACCTCGCGGTCGTCGAAATGGATCNNCGCGCCTCGCGCAGCGCGAGCGCGATGGCGGCGCGCCGGTCGGGCTCGACCAGCACGTGCGCGCGAGGCTCGGCCGACAGGCCGTCGAGGATCTCGGCGATGATCGCCAGGGGGTCTTCGCTGCGCGGGTTGTCGGAGGTCACCACGGCGAGGTCGGCGAGCCGCGCCGCGACCGCCCCCATCAGGGGCCGCTTACCGCGGTCGCGGTCGCCGCCACAGCCGAAGACGGTGAGCACGCGGCCGGCGGTCACGGCGCGCACGGCGACTAGCACGCTGGCCAGAGAATCGGGAGTGTGCGAGTAGTCGACCAGCACGGCGAACGGTTGGCCGGCGGACACCGGTTCGACCCGCCCGGGCACCCCCGCGGCGCCCGCCAGGCCCTCGCGCACGACCTCGGGCGAGAGGCCCATGGCCAGGGCGGCCGTCGCCGCGGCGAGCGCGTTGGCGACGTTGAAACGAGCCGGCTGGGCAATCTGCAGGGTCTCGCGCAGGCCCAGGCGCGGCGCTTCGAGCGTGAAGGCTGAACGGTTGGCAGCCAGGTCGAGCCCGATCGCCCGGCAGTCGACCTCGCGGCCTGCGACGTCGTCGCCTTCGAGAGCGAAGGTCCAGAGGTCGTGCCCGTAGGCGGCGCGACAGTCGGAGGCGAGGCGGCGGCCGTACTCGTCGCCCTCGTTTATGACAGCCGTCGCGCCCGGCCGCCGCCGCTCGTCAGGCAAAAAGAGCGAGCGCTTGGCGGCGAAGTAGGCCTCGAAGGTCGGGTGAAAGTCGAGGTGGTCGCGGGACAGGTTGGTGAAGATGAGCGACTCGAAGGTGATGCCGGTCGTGCGCTCGAGCGCCAGGGCGTGCGACGAGGCCTCCATGACACACGACAGGTCGCCGCCTTCGACCATCTCGCGAAACAGGCGCTGCAGCTCGAGCGAATCGGGCGTGGTGAGCTTCGCATCCCGTTCGACGCCGGCGACGCGGTTGACCACGGTGCCCAGAAGAGCCGGGCGCAGGCCCGCGGCCGCAAGGATCGCCGACAACAGGTGCGCGGTCGTCGTCTTGCCGTTGGTGCCGGTGACGGCGGCGACCCGCAGCTCGCGGGTCGGGTCGCCGAAGAAGCGCGCCGCGATGAGTGCCATGGCGTGCCGCGCACGCGGCACCAGGACCTGGGTGACAGGCAGAGGGAGCGTGCGCTCGCAGACGAGCGCCACGGCCCCGGCGGCGAGCGCCTGGGGGGCGAAGTCGTGGCCGTCGGCCTTCAGTCCGGGGATGCAGAAGAACAGCGATCCGGGAGTCACGTCGCGAGCGTTGCAGGCAAGCGCTCCGATCTCGACGTCTGGATCGCCGTCGATGCGACTACGGTCAAGTCCGGCGGCGAGAGCGGCTACGTTCATGCCCGTTGATGATAGCAGAAGCCGCCGCGTTCACGGCGCGATCTCCAGGCGCTGCAGGGCGTAGCTTGCGATCTGGGCAAAGGCCGGCGCGGCCACGATCCCGCCGTAGTAGGGGTGAGGCTGGTCGACCACGACGGCGACCACGAGCTGCGGGTCGCGGGCCGGCACCATGCCGATGAACGAGGCCACGTAGTTGGTCTTCGAATAACCGCCGCCGTTGGGCAGCGCCTTCTGGGCGGTGCCGGTCTTGCCGGCGACCACGTAGCCGGGGATCTGCGCCTCGGTGCCGGTGCCGTCGGCCACGACGTCGGAGAGCATGCTGCGAAGCTCCGCGGCGACGTAGGGGGTGACGATCCGCCGGCCGGCCTGCTGCTTGTGTACGGCGGTGCCGACCTGGGCCGTCAGAAAAGGCTTCATCATCACGCCGCCGTTGGCGATCGCCCCGTAGGCCGCCACCATCTGGATGGGCGTCACCGAGATGCCCTGGCCCATCGGCACGTTGCCGATTGTCGACGACCACCACTTGTCGCCGGGCAGGACGAAGCCCGCCACCTCGCCGGGAAAGTCGATGCCGGTCAGCTTGCCGAAGCCGAAGCGCCCGATCCAGTCGAGCAGGCGCGACTTGCCGAGCCGCTTCCAGCCGATCGTCACGGCGCCGATGTTGCTCGACTTGGCGAGGATCTGGCGCACGGTCATGCGCTCCGTGCCGCGCTGCTCGGCGTCGTGGATCACGCGGTCGCCGACGCGCAGCGTGGGCGGCAGCACGAACGAGGTCGAGGGCGTCACGAGACCGTCGGACAACGCCCCCGCGATCGTCACCATCTTGAAGGTCGAGCCGGGCTCGTAGGTGTAGATGACCGCCTTGTTGCCCTGGTCGGCGGGTGCGGCGCCGAAGTGGTTGGCGTTGACCAGCGGCACGTTCGACATGGCGTAGATCTCGCCGGTTCTGGGGTTCTCGACGATCGCCGTGCCGCCCTTGGCGTGATAGAGGCGCACCGTCTCGGCCAGCACGTGGTCGGCCTCGAGCTGGATGCCGTTGTCGATCGTGAGGCGCACGTCGCGGCCCGCCTTCGGCTGCACCGACTCGATGATGCGCAGCGCCTGACCGGCGGGGTCCTGGACTATCACCTGACGCCCGGCCGTGCCGGCGAGTTGCTTGTCGTATAAGTACTCCATGCCGGCCAGGCCGTGGCCGTCGATGCCGGCATAGCCCACGACCTGGGCCCCGGCCGCCTTCAGCGGGTAGAAGCGCTTTTCTTCGCTGTAGCTGCCCACGCCCGGCAGGCCGAGCGCGGTCGCCTGGTCGGCGAGCAGTGGGTCGGTCTGACGGGCGACGTAGGCGAACCCGCCCTTCGGGTGGTCGATCGCCCGATACACGTGGCGCCACTTGAGCTTCAGGGCCACGGCCAGCCGCTTGGCGGCGGTAGCCGGGTCGTCGAGCATGTACGGGGTGGCGTAGACGGTCTTGGCGGCCTGGGCCACGGCAAGCTGGATGCCGCCGCGATCGAGGATGGCGCCGCGGTGGGCCGGCAACACCATGGTCCGGACCTGCTGATCGCGGGCGATCGCGGCGAGACGGCTGTCGGTCGTGGTGAGGGCGACCGCCTTGCCGCCGATCGCCAGGAAGGCGATCACGAACACGATGCGCAACAGGCGCATGCGACCGTCGAGCGTGCGGCGCACGCCGCCTGAGCCGGATGTGCGGCTCTTGCGGGTCGGTCGGCGCGAGCCGCCGCCCCGCCTTGCATCGGAACGCGACCCTCCCCCGTGGCGCGCCCCGGACGGCACTAACGCCCCGTGTGCGTCCCGGAGTGGCCCGGGTGGACCGTGATGAACTGCACGTCGGGCGACACGATCAGGTGGTAGCGGATCATGGCCACGTTGCGCACGGCCAGGGCCGAGGAGAGATTGGCCGCGGTCTCGGCGAGCTGCTGGTTCTGAGCCTGGACCACGTGGTACTGACGAGAGACAGCGTCAGTCTGAAGATTCTTCTGAACGACTGCGAAACTGAGGGCGACGCGGCCCGTGGCAAGCAGCGCGAGCAGCACGCCGAACACGACAAGGCGCGTCGGCAACGCCTGCAGGCGCCGGCGCCGGCGCGGACCGGCAGCGGGAGCGTTTGCCGGGCGACGTTGCGGAACGCCGACCGGGCGGCGCTCGTCGTCGTGGCGGGCGGGCGCTGGGAGCGGGCGCGCACGCGCGCCCGCCGCAGCGGCCATCTCAGGCCTCCAGCTTGACCGCCGCGCGCAGCTTGGCTGCCTTGGCGCGAGGGTTGCTCTCTATCTCGCGCGCCCGCGGTGTGACCGGCCGCCGCGTCAGCACGCGCATTGTCGGCTCGTGGCCGCAAACGCAGATCGGCAGGCCGGGCGGGCAGATACAGCCCGCCGCGTGTCCCTTGAAGAACTCTTTGACGGAACGATCCTCGAGCGAATGGAACGAGATCGCCGCCAGGCGGCCACCGGGCCGCAGCACGCGATAGGCCTCTTCGAGGCCGCGAGCCAATGATTCAAGCTCGTTGTTGACCACGATGCGCAGCGCCTGAAACACCCGGCGCGCCGGGTTTCCGGCAGCAAACCGGGCCGGCGTGGGGATAGCGCATTTGATCACGTCGACGAGCTCCCCCGTGGTCTCGAACGGCCGCAGGGCGCGCTGGCGCTCGATGCGCCGTGCGATGTCGCGGGCGTAGCGTTCTTCGCCGTAGCGGCGGAACACATCGGTGAGCTCGGCTGGCGAGAGGGTGTTGACGAGATCGGCGGCGGTGACCGGCTGCGACGGGTCCATGCGCATGTCGAGCGGCGCGTCCCAGGCATACGAGAAGCCGCGCTCGCGACGGTCGAGCTGCATCGACGACACGCCCAAGTCGAGGTAGACCATGTCGATCGAGGCGTCGGCGCGCTCGGCCAGGACCTCGGCGAAGTTGCCGTGAAAAAGCTCGGTTCGACAGGGCGCGTCACGCGCTATGTCGCGGAAGTACTCGGCGACGACCGGGTCGCGGTCGCAGGCGATCAGCAGGCCGTCGGGGCCGAGCTGCTCGGCGACGGCGGCCGCGTGGCCCCCGGCGCCGAAGGTGGCGTCGAAGGCGATCTCACCGGGTTCGGGTTTGAGCAGGTCGATGAGCTCATCGAGCAGGACTGGCGTGTGGGCAAGAGCCATCTCGTAATCACATACGCGAAAGTTGGTCTGCGGCAGCATCGGCCCCCTCCTCCATCTGCTTGCGATACTTCGCCCACGCCGCGCGGTCCCAGATCTCGATGTGGTCGTGCATGCCGATGATGGTGACGTCCTTCGAGACCCCGGCGAACCCGAGCAGGTTCCCCGGTACGGTGATACGCCCCTGACGGTCGAGTTCGTCAAAGGTGGCAGCGGCGAAAAGGAAGCGCCGGACCTCTCTGCCCTTCTCGCTCATCGCCGGTAGGTCCCCCGTCTGATCGGCGACAAAACGATCCCATTCCTCGGGCGGAAAGGCGGCCAGGCAGCGATCGAAGCCTCGGGTGAGATAGACGCCCTCGACGAAGACGGCCCGCAGGCGCGCGGGGATGGCGACGCGGTTCTTCGCGTCGAGCGTGAAATCGAACTCCCCCAATAGCACCGAGCGCTGCATGGGCGCCACTTTATCCCACTACTCCCCACTTTGCAATATATATTCGACACGATTCCCCACATTACCCGCACACGGCCCCACTCTCTGTCGGCTGTGCCTCCGAGCAGGGCTCCACGGGCCTGCCGGACGCGCACCGATGACCTCAGGAAACGGCTCGTGCAGGCGTGGCGACGGACGTGGCGGCAGGTTTGGCGGCAGACTGGACGGCACGAAAAGGTGCCGGCGAAGGGCGGTGGGACGAAGTGGGGTGAGCGGCGCGCTCCGGCGAGGCGGGCTGTGAGGAGCTGCCCGTGCCGGCGCGGCGGTAGGACGAAGTGTGAAAAGCCGCGCGCCGGTGGCGCGGGACGGCTAGTGGGTGTTGGGCACCCTGAGCTTCTGGCCGATCGCCAGGGTCGACGAGCTGGCGTGCGGATTGAGCTGCAGGAGCTCGCTCAGCGAGATCTTGTACTTGGCGGCGATCGTCGACATGGTGTCGCCCTTGCGCACGCGGTAGAAGTGATGCTTCTTCGTCGTCGTGGCCGTGGGGGAGGTCCTG
>PKYM01000176.1:10158-12346 GCA_003132645.1 Actinomycetota bacterium
CGCCGGAGTCGTGAGCTGGGGCTGGTCGAGCCAGTCGCGGCCGCCGTCGGGCGCGACCCGCGTGCGGTCGCCGCCGTGAGCCGCCGCGCTCGCCGACAGCACTGAGGTCGACTCCTGGTCGGGTGGGCGGTCAAACGATGCGGGGGCTCCTTGCTGCGGCGCAGCGGAGTGCACGCGCGATTCAGCGGAGCGTCCTGCACCCTCGTCGTCGGCGACGTCACCCTGGTCGCCGTCGGGCAGTGGCCACATCGCGCCGGTCGCCTCGGGATCGTCGTCGTGAGAACCGCGGCGGGTCGTGTCGTCGTCCATCAGAAGCCCCCGATCGAGTCGCGCATCTCGACGGTCGCCGCGGCCGCGGCGCTCCGGTAGTCGCCGCCATGCTCGCGCCAGGCGTAGATGATCGAGCGCGAAGCGTTGACCACGTAGCCCAGCGCCTCGCCGCTGGCCAGCCCCGCGAGAGCCTTGGGGCCGGCGCCCTGCGCGCCGAAGCCCGGCACCAGCAGAAAAGCATGCGGCAGGGCGGCGCGCACGGCGGCCAGCGACGTGGGGGCGGTGGCGGGCGCCACCGCCCCCACGTCGCTGTACCCGTGCGATCCCACGGAGCCCTCGCCGAGCCGCGCGATCATGTCGGCGACGCGCAGGTAGAGGGGCCGGCCCTCGCAGTCTGCCTCCTGCAGGGCGGCGGCGCCGGGGTTGCTCGTGCGGGCCAGGACGAAGACGCCCTTGCCCTGAGCGCAGCGCTCTACGAAGGGCGAGAGCGCGTCGTCGCCCAGGTATGGATTGACGGTCACGGCGTCGGCGCCGAGGCCGGCCAGCGGTTCTCCGGCCAGGGTCGGCGCGCCGCCGAACAGGGCGGCGGCGTAGGCGGCCGAGGTCGAGCCGATATCGCCGCGCTTGGCATCGACGATCACCGGCAGCTCGTGCTCGCGGGCGCAGGCCACGACGCGCCGCAGAGCATCCCAGCCAGCGGCGCCGTACTGCTCGAAGAAGGCCGCCTGCGGCTTGATGGCCGCGGCCACGTCGGCGACCGCATCGATGATGCCGCTCGCGTACTCGGCAAAACAGGCCGCCACGGCTGCGACGTCGCCCAGCTCCGCGACGCGCGCGGCGTACGCCGCGCGCAGATCGTCGGGCAGCAGGGCGAGATCGGGATCGATCCCCACGCAGACCGTGCTGTGCCGCCGCAGGATGCTCTCCGCGAGCCTGTCTGAGAAATGCGTCATCTCACCTTCACCATGTGATCGGTCGGCGGCCGCTTCCGCTCGCGGCCCCGTCGCGCCGCGGCCCCCCTAGGCTGGTCGCGCGTCGTCGCATCCGGCGTCGGGCGTGTCGGTGAGGTCGCTCAGCCCGTCGTCGACGACCTCTTCGGTGTGCCGCTGCTGGGCCTGGAAAGCACGCACGTTCTTGCGGATGGTGTCGAGCTTGGCGCGGATGTAGTCACGCGAGGCGCTGGCTTCGGTCGGCGGCGGATCCTGCTTTTCGAGCTCCTCGGATTCCTGCTGCATCTGCCGCAGGACATCCATGAGCTGGGTGTCGTCCATCTCGGTGATGGTGTTCAGGTCGTATTTCATGACCTTGCTCGAGGCTTCGTGCACGGCAGTCAGCTTGGAGCGCACGACCGGGTTGAACACGGCGCTGGGATCGACCTGGGCCGTGATCTCGTTGACGTCCCTGATCCAGTCCTCTTCGGTGGCTCCGGCCTTGGGAATGATCTTGATCGCGCCCTCGTCGGTCTCCTCGATGCGGTCGATCGAAAGATAGGCGCGCAGGAACCCCTCGGTGAAGGCGACCGGCACGGTGGCGGCGTAGGCGATGACCTGCAGGATCTCGGCGGCGAACTGGGTGAAGGTGCCGGTATGCAGGTAGCTGTCCTCGATCAGACCGAGGAGCATGGACTTAAGGAAGGGATCGGCGCGCTGGTTGGTCTCGAGGTCCTGGCCCTCAGCCGCCGTGCCGCTCGCCTCAGTCGCCGCGTCGGCCGGCCGTGGCGCCGATCCTTGTGCGCTCGACTCTGGTGCGTCTGCCATGGCTTCCCCGCCTCGTGCTCGCCGCCGACTGGCCACACCTTACTCCAAGGTCGAAACCGATGACAAACGTCGCGCGGCGAGTGACCGAGACGAGACGCGGTGCGGGGCTTTCCGGTAGGCTGGCCGTTGTCATGGACGAACCGCGGCACGCCCCGGCGGAC
>PKYM01000291.1:0-3220 GCA_003132645.1 Actinomycetota bacterium
GTCGAAGCCGAACCCGAGCCGGTTGCCCCCGACGAGGATCTGCGCGCGCGCATCGAGGAGACCAAGGCCGACGTGGCGACCGAGATCCAGAAGCCGTTCCAGGTCGCGGAAGAGCCCACGGCTGCGCCGGCGCTCGAGCCGGTCGTCGCCCCCGCCGTCGAAGCCGAACCCGAGCCCGACCGTGCCACTCTTGAGGCCAACCTCGGGTTCGTCGGCGCGTCGAGCGCTCTCGAAGAGCCCGGGGAGAGGTCGGCCGGCTTCGCCGACGAGTCGCCTGGCGCAATCGATATTCCTGCCGTCGTGTCGGATGACAGCGCGCCCCATGGCGAGACGCCGCCGGCCGACGCACCGGCGTCCGAGGCGCCGATCGTCACGCTGGTCCCCGAGTCGCAGACGCCGGTTGCCGATTCCCAGCCCGCGCCGTCGTACGACGTCTGGCCGGCCGATCCTGTGCCGGCGACTTTCGAGCCGGAACTCGTTGAGGAGCCGGCGGCTGAGTCGGCTCCCGCCGAGCCAGTAGCTCCCGAAGCGACTGAAGCGCCGGTCACTTCCGAAGCGCCCGTCGCGGCGGAGCCTCTCGAGGCTCCTGTCGAGCCTGTCGTTGCTGAAGCGCCGGTCGTCGCAGAACCCGTCGAGATTCCGGTCGCGCCGGTCGAAGCCGAACCTGTCGTTGCCGAAGCGCCGGTCGAAGCCGAGCCCGTCGTTGCCGAAGCACCCGTCGCCGCCGAGTCCCTTCGTGCCGACGAGTCGGCTCCCGAGGAGCCGGGCGACGAAGTGCCGCTGGGCAACATCGATCAGGCCGAGATGAGGCGTCGCATCGAGGAGACTCGGGCCCGGCTCAAGGCCAAGGCGTTCGACGCGATGATGAGTGGCGAGGCGGCCCTGCTGGCCCGCGACTCCGGCGAGAAGCCTGTGCCGCGCGGCGCCGATGTGCCGGTCGACCATGATGTCGCCGAGACGCTCGACGAGTCGCTCTCGCAGGACGACTACTGATCCTCGGGAGCGAGCCCGAGTAGGCGAGCACTGGAGCGGGCGGGTCGCCTTCGGGTGGCCCGCCCGTTTCTTGTGGCCTCCGCTCGCGACGGGGGTGCGTTACCGTCAGCGCCCTGCCGTGTCGCGCGCCATGTCGCGTCGCACGGCCTCATGGCGCACCGTCTTGCGTCCCGCCGGCTCGCCCGCCGGCGAACGGTCCGCCCGCGCCTCGACTCGATGGCGCCGCTCGTGCCAGTCGCCGTGACGTCTGCGGCGCTCCTTCTGCGGGGCAGTCAGCGGGGAATGCAGCTCGTGACCGAGCAGCGCCGCCGAGGCGACGAAGATGACTGCCACGATCAGCGCCCCGACGGGGATCGCTCGTGTCTCCAGCAGCAGGAAGAAATACCACCACACGCCCCAGCCCAGGTGCAGTTGCTCGCCGAAGTAGACCAGAGCCACGGCCACGGTCAGGACGCCGCCCCATACCGGTAGCCGCGAGCGCGCCCAGGAGCCCGAGCGGGCCAATGGCCAGAGCAGGGCGGCGGGCAGGATGAGAGCCAGCGAGAACGGGTTGATTGGCACGGCCAGGACAGCCACGACGAGCAGGGCGAGATGGGTGACGGCGACGACCGCCTGGGTGTCGGCCGGGTACCGCCGCGCCAGACGGCGCTCGATGGTCATCGCATAGTGGTAGGCCAGCGCCAGGAACAGCAGGATCAGCAGCACGCGCAGATACCGAGGGGTGTGGCTGACGACTGCGTCGGGCGAGACGGGGCCGCCGAACCCGCCGGGGAGTAGTGTGAGGAGGTTGGCTAGATAGACCACCATCAGTGTGAGCAGCCACGGCGCGGCGCGCAGTGCCAGACGCAGGGCCGCGTGGCTCAGCGGCAGCGGCCGGCGGCGCGCGCGGGCGACCAGATCGACGGTGACGAACGCGAGCGGCGCCATCAGGACGAGCAGGATCCAGGTAACGACCCCCCCGGACAACTGCCGGTATCGCGAGAAAAAGACCGTGCTGCTGCTGCCCTGCAGCAGCTGGGGCGCGCCGTCGAGGCTGCTCACGAGCAGCTCAGCGGCGCGCCCGGTTCGGGTCAGCGTCTCCGAGGAGACGGACTCGAGCGTGTCGGCGACGGCGGGCCGGGCCGGACCGGGTGCTGAAAGCTCGATGGCCGGTAGCCCCGCGGCGACGAACGGCGCCTGGCTGCCCCCTCCGCTCGGTACGGCCAGCCGCAGGATCTGTGAGGTCACGGGGGGCAGAGGGACGTTCATCTGGCCACCTTCGCGACCGGCCGCCCGCGCGAGCGACCACAGCCACGGCGGCGCGAGCAGGGGCCGCGCGCTCCAGCCGTCGACCGTGAGGGCGTTCACGTTGCGGCCGGCGACCCGGCGCAGCGCGACCACCGCGAAGATCGGCAGGCTGCGATGGCGGTCGAGGAACGTGCGCGCGCCGATGGCGCCATCGGCGTCGCCGTCGCTCGAGACGAAGACGAGAGGATGGCTGTGGGCGGCGCCCGCGAACACGGAGGCGAGCTCCAGCAGGGCCGCGGTGCCAGACGCGTTGTCGTTGGCGCCCTGCGTCGACAACGGCGGCGAGTCGCGCGGCGCGAGCACGACGATGGCGCCCTGCAGGCCGGCGCCCGAGACCGCCCAGACGTCGTTCAGTGTGACCGGCCGGCCGGCGATCGTGGCGCTGAAGGCGTCGACGTGCGTGGTCAGGTCGTCGGCGGCGAGCTGCCCGGCGACCCAGCCGGCGGCGCGGCGATCGGCCGTCGTGCCGGCGACCCGGCCGGGGTAGTCCTGGGCCAGAGTCCGCAGAGCGCTCATGGCCGCCTGACCGTCGAAACCGGTGGGCTGCGTCGAGAGGGCTACCTGTGGGGGCGTTTTCAGCGCGAGCAGCGAAGCTGCGGCGAGGATGACGGTGACGACGAGGGCCACGCGGTAGAGCCTCAGGTCGGGCATGGCCTCTCCTGTAGTGTGGCGCGGTGGCGCTGCGTGCGATCGGCGCGATGCGCGCTTTTGTCAGGCGGACGGCACGTGCACCATGGCAGCCTTGATGGCCTCCTCGGGGTGGTCATAGTCCTGGAGCTTGCCGGCGAGGTAGGTCTCGTAGGCGCCGAGGTCGAGGAAGCCGTGACCGGTGAGGTTGAAGAGGATGGTCTTGGACTTGCCTTCGTCCTTGGCGGCGAGGGCTTCGTCGATGGCCGTGCGGATGGCGTGCGCCGACTCGGGCGCCGGCACGATGCCCTCG
>PKYM01000291.1:3234-11136 GCA_003132645.1 Actinomycetota bacterium
AGGGTGTACATCTTAAGCAGCGGCGTGGTCTGGGCCACGTCGCCGAAGTCGTAGGTGAACACGCCCTTGGTCAGCGAGGGACAGGCGGTCGGCTCGACCCCGACGAAGCGGATCTTCGCCTTGCCGGCGAGGGTCTCGCGCATGAACGGGAAGGCGATGCCGGCGAAGCTCGAACCGCCGCCGACACAGCCGATCACGACGTCGGGATAGGCGTCGGCCGCGCCGACCTGCTCGATTGCCTCTTCACCGATCACCGTCTGGTGCAACAGCACGTGGTTCAGCACGCTGCCCAGGGCGTACTTGGAGCCGGGGTGGCCCATGACGTCCTCGACTGCCTCGGAGATGGCCAGGCCAAGGCTGCCCTCGGTGTCGGGATCGGCCTCGAGCGCCTTACGGCCGGTCTCGGTGAAGTCGGTCGGGCTGGCGTGAACGGCGGCGCCGTTGATCTCCATCAACACGCGCCGGTAGGGCTTCTGGAAGTAGCTCACCTTGACCATGTAGACGGTCAGGTCGATGCCGAAGATCTGGCAGGCCATCGACAGCGCGCTGCCCCACTGGCCGGCTCCGGTCTCGGTGGCGAGACGCGTGACGCCCGCCTCTTTGTTGTAGTAGGCCTGCGCCACGGCCGTATTGGACTTGTGCGAACCCGAGGGGCTCACGCCTTCGTACTTGAAGAAGATGCGCACGTCGTCGCGCAGCCCGAGGGCCTTCTCGAGGCCGGTGGCGCGGATCAGGGGCGTCGGTCTCCAGATCCGATAGATGTCACGGACCTCGTCGGGGATGTCGATGTAGGACTCCATCGAGGCTTCCTGGGCGATGAGCCCCATGGGAAAGAACGCGGCCAGGTCGTCGGGCCCTGCGGGCTGTCCCGTGCCGGGGTGCAGCGGAGGCGCGGGCGGCTCCGGAAAATCGGGCGCGATGTTGTACCAGCGGCGAGGGATCCTCTCTTCGTCCAACAGGTATTTCTTCTGCATGACGCACCTCCTTCTTTGGCTGGAGCGGCCGGTGGCCGTTCTGTGGACGCGATGCCGATGCGGTGTGCCGTTGCGCGGGCAGGCCGAAACAGCGGCGGTGCTGGGGGTGGCGGGTAAGGCCCGCAGGGGATGTCAGAAAAGGCGCGCTAGGCGCGCCAGAGCCAGGCGCTCATGATGACGATGTCGCTCATCGTGCTCGGCATCATACCACGATGGTCAAGTACGCCAACCCCGAGGCCTCTACTCTCCGCGCCGCGGGTCGGTCATAATCGGGCCACGTCACTCGGACAAAAAGGGAACGGACATGAAGCGATACGGCCCACCCGACGCCCTCGTCTCGCCCCGGTTCGCCGGCATCGCGACTTTCCTGCGCCTGCCGTTTTGCGCCGACCCGGCCGGCGTCGATGTGGCGGTCGTCGGCCTCCCGTTCGACACCGGAGCCACCTTCCGCGTGGGTTCACGCTTCGGGCCGCGCGCCGTGCGCGAGGGCTCGCTCGCCCTTCGTCCGGCCTACAACCCGAGCCAGCGAGTGGCGGTCTTCGAGGAGCTCTCTGTCGTCGACGCGGGTGACGCGCCGGTCGTGCCGGGCGCCACCCAGCCTTCGCTCGACGCCATGCGGGCGGCGCTCGCTCCGTGGCACGCAGCCGGCGTGACGCCGCTCGGCTTGGGCGGCGACCACACCGTGCTGCTGGCCGAGCTGCGCGCCGCGGCGGCCGTCCGCGGCCCGCTCGCGCTGCTTGCGTTCGACGCGCACGCCGACGCCTGGGATGCTTACTTCGGCGAGCGTTACACGCACGGTACCGTCGTGCGTCGGGCCGTCGAGGAGGGCCTGATCGACGCGCACCGTTCGACGCTCATGGGCATGCGTGGCGGGCTGTATGGGGCGGGCGACTACGACGAGGCCCGCGATCTCGGACTGACTATCGTCCCCTGGGATGATCTCGCCCAGCTCGGCACCGGCGTCGTCTCGCAGGCGATCGAGACCGCCCAGGGCCCGGCTTTCCTGTCGTTCGACATCGACTTCGTCGACCCGGCCTTCGCGCCGGGCACCGGCACGCCCGAGTGCGGCGGGCCCACCTCGGCCCAGGCGCTGGCCCTGCTGCGCGCCTGCCGCGGACTCGACATCGCCGCCGCCGACGTGGTCGAGGTCCTGCCCGACCTCGACCCCAGCCACATCACAGCCACGCTGGCGGCCACGGTCGCCTACGAGATCCTGACGCTGATCGCCTGCCGGCCGAAGGCGGCCGGCGCGATCGGCGAGGTCGGATCGCCGGGCACCTCCGGCAGACCGGAAGCCTCCGGCCGCGACGGCGCGCCATGAGGGTCGCCTGCGTGCAGCTGAACTCGGGCGCCGACAAGGCCGCCAACGTGGCAGCGGCGGTCGCTCTCGTCCGTCGCGCCGCCACCACCGGCGCGCGCCTTGTCGTGCTGCCCGAGACCTGGACGTACAAGGGCAGCCACGCGGTCCTCGAAGATGTCGCCGAAAGCATCGACGGGCCCGCCAACACGGTGCTCGCCGGCCTGGCCGCGGAGCTCGGCGTCTACGTGCTGGCGGGCTCGATCTACGAGCGCACCGCCAGGCCCGGCCGGTATGCCAACACGAGCGTGCTGTTCGACCCTCGCGGAGCGCCCGTCGCGGTCTACCGCAAGATCCACCTCTTCGATGCGGTCGCCGGCGCCAAGGTCTACCGCGAGTCCGACGACCTCGAGCCCGGCGGCGAGCTCGTGACCGCCGACGTCGACGGCCTCACCGTCGGCCTCAGCATCTGCTACGACCTGCGGTTTCCTGAGCTGTACCGCTCGCTCGCTCTGCGCGGCGCGGAGCTGCTGCTCGTGCCGGCGGCCTTCACCGAGGCGACCGGGCGCGATCACTGGGAGGTGCTGCTGCGGGCGCGGGCCATCGAGAACGGCTGTTTCGTGGTGGCGGCCGCGCAGTGGGGCGTGCACGGCGGCGATCGCTGGTGCCACGGACGCAGCATGATCGTCGATCCCTGGGGAACGGTCCTTGCGGTAGCGCCCGACGGCGTGGGGATCTGCGACGCCGATCTCGACCTCGAGGCCGTGGAGCGGGTGCGCGAGCGCCTGCCGGTGCTGTCGCACCGGCGCCCCGAGACGTATTCCCTCTAGGCTGCGGCCGCTCCGGGCCTGGGGCGGCGACGCATGGTGAACGCGGCGATGACGAGCGCGACCACGATGCCGGCCACAAAGCCGCCGACCACGCTGGTCCTGACGGGCGCCGCGTTGCGCGAGGCGCTGGCGATGGTGACCACCGAGGGGCTCTCGACGTTGCGCGCCACGAGCAGCGCCAGCTTGTCGGCCTGCAGGGTCGTCTGCAGCGTCTGTTGCTCTGTGCTGGCCGACTGCACGACGGCCAGGTAGGTGGCCGCCGCCGCGCCGTTGGCGGCGAGCTGGCGCTGGGCCGTGGCCAGGCGGGCGTTGGTGGCGGCGAGCTGGGCCTGCGTGGCGCTGATCTGCTGTTCGAGGAGGTCGGTCTTGGCGCTCGAGTAGGTGCCCAGCCGCGCGACCAGGACCTGGGCCAAGGCGTTGGCGGCGCCGGCCGACTTCTTGGCGGAGCGCAAGGTCACGGTGATCGTGACGATGTTGGTGGGCGTGGTCGTGGACTTGACCGTGGCCGCCGGGGTGGAGACCGTGATGTCGTGTCGCAGCGCACCGACCTTGATCTCTCCGTTCAGCCGGCTGACGACCTCTTTGAGCACGTCGGCGCTCTGCGCGAGCTGCACGGCGGCGCGCGGGTTGGAGGTCAGGCCGGCGATGGCGTTGCCGTTGGCGTCGGTCGGTTGGCCGAGGTAGACGGCGCTGACAGCCGTGTAGGTGCGCGTCGTCAGCCTGGTGGCGCCGAAGCCGGCGAGGGCGCCGACCACGGCCAGCAGCACGACGAGCCACCAGAGCCGCAGTACGGCATGAAAGTAGGCACCGAGGTCGACGTCGAAATCGTCAGGCTGGGACATGGGCCCTAGGATACCTCATGGATTCAGACGCGCGCGAATCGCGGTGGCGTGACCGTGCGCGGCGGCGACACAGGCGCTCACGGCGGCGACGTCGCGGCCGGTCATGGTGCCGTAGCAGGGCAGCGTGAGGACCTCGTCGCAGAGCGCGGCGGTCTCGGGCAGCAGAGGCTCGCAGGCCTCAGTGAAGGCCGCGAAGGCCTGCATGCGGTGGACCGGCGGGACGTAGTAGGCGCGCGTGTCGATGCCCTCGGCCCGCAAGACCACGGCGAGCTCGTCGCGCGTCAGACCGAACTCTCTGCCGACGCGCACTGAGAAGTCCTTGTACGACGAACGGTCGCCCGCCGCGACGACCTGGAACGAGAGTCCCGGCGTCTCGGAGAGCAGCTCGCGGTGCTCGGCGGCGAGCTCGTTGCGGCGGACCGCCTCGCCTTCGAGCCCGTCGAGGCTGGCCAGGCCGAGAGAGGCGTGCAGCTCTGACAGGCGGGCGTTCAGGCCGCAGAAGCGCCCGTCGTAGTCGCCGGGATTGCCGTAGTCGCGACCGGCGACGAGGCGCGCGGCGAGGTCGTCGTCGCCGGTCGCGACGACCCCGCCTTCGGCCGTGATGAGGAGTTTGGTCGGCGAGGTGCTGAAGCATTGGGCATAGCCCTCGCGGCCCACCGGTCGGCCGTCGTGCAGTGCCCCGAAGCCGTGTGCCGCGTCGTAGACGATGCTGACGCCGTGAGCGCGCCCGATCCGCTCGAAGGCGGCCGTGTCGGCCGCCGTGCCGAAGATGTGGACGGGCACGACGAGCGCCGCACCGAAGCTGCGTTGCGGGTCGTCGAGGGTCGCTTCGACGCTCGCCGGCGACAGGTTCCAGGTATCGCGGTCGATGTCGCAGAAGACCGGTTCGAGGCCCGCCCAGACGGCGGCCATGGCGGTCGCCATGAAGGTGAAGCTCGGCATCAGCGCCCGTGGTCGTGGCACCTGGGCCGTGGCCCTGGGCTCGCCGGCCGGGACCGGACGCACGCCGCATCCTTCGGCCAGCGCCTGAAAGACCAGCATGAGCCCCGCCGTGCACGACGACACGGCTACGGCGTGGGCCACGCCGAGATGCTCGGCGAGCCGCTGTTCGTAGTCACGTGACGTCGCGCCCTTGGTGAGCGTGCCGCTGGCGAAGGCGGCCTCGATGCGCGGCAGGACCTCGCCGGGAGAAGGCAGCGATGGTCGCAACAGGCGTAGGCCATCGGGAAAGGCGGGGCTGCCGCCGAGCACTGCGGGGTCGCGATCGGTCACGACCGGAGTCTATCCGAAGAAAGCGGCAGTGCGGCAACCCGAAGGCAGGCGCACACGCTCAGATGTCCTCGATGAACTCTTCGCTCACGTCGTTGCTCGAGCCGTGACGCAGGAGCACGATCGGGATGGTCTTGAGCAGGATCCGCAGATCCTCCCGGAAACTCAGGGTACGCACGTAGTGCTCGTCGAGCTCGATCATCTGCGAGCGGCGCAGCTTGTTGCGACCGCTGACGGCGACCAGTCCGGTGATGCCGGGCTTGACCGTCAGGATGGTGCCGTAGTGGTTGCGGTACTGGTCGACGATGAAGGGCAGGTTGGGACGCGGCCCCACGAGACTCATGTCGCCCTTGACGACGTTCAGGAGGTTGGGCAGCTCGTCGAGGCTCAGGGCGCGCATCCAGCGGCCGCACCACGTGATGCGCGGGTCCTCGTCGGCCAGGTAGTAGCCGCCGAACTTCCAGGCGTCGGGGATCATCGAGCGGAACTTGTAGATGCCGAACGGGATGCCGTCGAGCCCGACGCGGTCCTGGACGAACAGCACCGGGCGCCCGCTCGTTGCGCGCACCACGACGGCGAGCGCGCCGAGCAGCGGCGCCGCCGTCGCGGTGGCCGGGACGGCGACGGCGAGGTCGACGAGCCGCTTGCCGTGGCGCCGGTAAAAGCCGCTCGGCGAGTCGCCTGACGAACCGCCCGTCGCGCGTCGCAGACCGGCCTTGGCGGCGCTCTCGAGTGTCGCTCGCAGTCGCTCGGCCATGATGTCGCGGTCGAACTCGCGCTCCGCCAAGCGGCGTGCGTTCGCTCCCATCCGGGCCGTCGCCGCCGGTTCGTCGGCGAGCGCTCCGAGGGCGGCGGCCAGGGCGAGACCGTCGCCGGCCGGCACGTACAGGCCCGCCGCGTCGGTCTCGACGAGCCGGCGCAACCAGCCGTCGAGGTTGACGATGGCGGGCTTGCCGGCGGCCAGCGAGTCGAAGAACTTGTTGGGCGAGTTGGCCTCGAGGGCGGGGTGGGGCGCGAAAAGCGTCAGGGCGGCGTCGGCCGCTCCCACGATGGCGGCCAGGCGGTTCTTGGGCACGGGCGCCAGGAAGCGCACGTTGTCGAGGCCGAGCTCGCGGGCGCGCGCCTCGAGCCGCGGCCGCTCCCTGCCGTCACCGATGGCGACCAGAGCGACGTCGTCGCGGCCCGCGTGGGCGAGCTCGGCCGCCGCGTCCACCAGCTGGTCGAGGCCGTTGGCGCTGCCCATGGCCCCGGCGTAGAGGCCGAGGAACTTGCCCTCGAGGCCGTGCTCGCGGCGGAAGCTCTCGTCGACGTTGCCCGGGCGAAAGAGGTCGAGATCGCTGGCGTTGGGCACGAAGACCAGCTTCTCGGCCGGGACGCCGCCGGCGCGCAGGGCCTCCCGCGCGCCCTCGCTGAGCACGACCACCTGCTCGGCGCGGTCGTAGATCAAGCGCTCGAGCCACTCTGCCGCCGCGATGAGCAGCGGGTTGCGCAGCGCCCCCAGGGAGATAGGGGCGGCGGGCCACAGGTCGCGGATCTCGAACACGAGGGGCGCCCTCTTGAGAGTCCGCGCGACCATGCCGGGGATGGCGATGGTGAGCGGTGTCGAGGTGGCGAACACGACGTCGGGCGCGGGCAGGGTCGCCCCGGCGACGGAGGCCGCCAGTGTGAAGACGGCGAACGCCCCCAGGCGGCGGCTGTACGATAGATAGTTCGAGTACGGCACGTGGAAGATGAGAAGGTCGATGCCGTCGACCGTGCGCCGCTCGATGAAGCGGCCGGAGCCGCGCCGCCCAGCCTGCTCGGCTATCGAGCGGCCGTCGCCGAGGTTCGCGTCACTGGTCACGACGGTGACCGCGTGCCCGGCTTCGACGAGCCGTCGCGCGAGTTCGTAGGAACGCGTCGCTGACGAACTCTCGCGGGTCGCGAAGTACTGATGGAAGTAGAGGACCCTCACTGCGGCGGCGCCGTCGCGCCGGCGTCGCCGGAACGCACTCGCTCGTAGAACTCGAGAAGGATGTCTTCGATCGCCTCCCACGAGAAGCGCTCGGTGACGGCCCGTCGTGCGCGCGTGCCGAACTCCCTGAGCTGGTCGCGGTGGTCGAGCAGCTCGAGCACGCCGGCGGCGTGGCCTGCGAGGGTCGGGGGCACGGCCAGGCCGCAGCGCACGGCTCGCACTACGTCGCCGCGCCCGGGAAGGTCGGAGGTCAGGACGGCCAGACCTGAGGCCATGCCCTCGAAGAGCTTGGTCGAGTTCGCCGGCAGCAGGTACTGGGGGGTGCCGGTGCCGGCGATCCACACGACGTCGGCCGCGGCGAGGTAGTCGGGCAGCCGGGCCGGCGGTATGCGGCCGAGCAGGCGCACGCGGGAACCCAGCTCACCGGCCAGCTCGGTTTTGACTTCAGCCTCGTAGTTGGCGTCGGGAAACACGCCGCCGAGATAGAGCACGCAGCCGTCGCCGGCCACGCGCATGGCCTCGAGCATCACCGAGACGCCGCGGCCTGGCGACAGGGTGCCGATGTGGACCAGCTTGAGACGCGGATCGGCAGCGAGCTCGGCCACGGCGTGGGGCTCGGCGAAGCGCGAGAAGCGCGGGTAGTTGGGCAGCAGCACGCGCTGCTCGGGGCGCGCGCCCAGCGCCGCGAACTGGCGCGAGACGACGGCTGCCGCGCCGTCGACGCGGGCGGCCAGGG
>PKYM01000067.1 GCA_003132645.1 Actinomycetota bacterium
GAGGAGACAGACGCGCGAGGCCCAGGCCGGGGCGCGCGAGGCCCAAGCCCAGGCCCTCGCGGCCCTGCGTGCCGCCGACCCGGTGCTCGGCCGGCTGATCGACGGGCACCCGGCCCTCGATCCGTGGGAGTGGCGCGCCCGCTGGCCTCAGGAGCCTTTCGCCCTGCTCGTGCGCACCATCACAGGGCAGCAGATCTCGACCAGTGCGGCCAACGCCATCTTCGCACGCGTGCGCGACCTGCTCGGAGCGGATCTCACGCCCGCGGGCGTGACCCGGCGCTCAGACGAGGAGCTGCGCGCCGCCGGCCTGTCGCGGGCCAAGCTCGCCTCGTTGCGCGACTTGTCGGCGCGCATCCTGGACGGCTCGCTCGATCTGGGCCTCCTCGCCGACCTGCCCGACGACGAGCTGCGCCGGGGGCTCATGGCAGTCCGCGGCATCGGTCCCTGGACCGTCGAGCTTCTCCTGATCGGCCTCGCACGCGAGGACGCCCTGCCGGCGGCCGACATCGGCCTGCGGCGCGCCGTGCGCGACGCCTACGGCCTTGATCACCTGCCGAGCGGCGCCGAGGTCGCGGCGCTCGGCGAGCGCTGGCGGCCCTACCGCTCGCTGGCCGCCGCCTACCTGTACGCCTCGCTGCGACAGCCGACAGCCCTGGACTGAAAGCGCCGGGAGCTCCGCCCGAGGGGTCGCGGTCACACCAAGGCGGGTGGCGGGACCGGCCGGCGGCTGCGAGGAGTGCCTCGTGGGTAGAACACATGCGCCCGCGCGACCACCGCCGAGCCACGGAGGCTCCCATGTCCAACCCCACACGCACGATCGTCGTCACCGGCGACGTCACGATCGACTGGCTGCTGCTCTCGAGCGCCGGCAAGCCGGCCGGCGGGCTCGACTTCATCTGGATGTGGGGCGGCGGCGCCTACGCCTGCCGCGCTTTGGCCGGCGTGGGCGGGGCCGCCTCGCATGCCGACATCCTGCGCCACACCGTGGCGCAGGGCGGACTCGATGGCCTGCGCATCGTGGGGCCGCAGGTGCCCGCCGAAGCTCTGGCCTCGCCCCAGCATCCCGGCTACTCGCACACCTTCGCCGACATCGCATGCTTTCCCCGCGAAGCAGGCGACGAGCACGGATCGGCTTGGCGCATCGCCGAGTTCAAAGGGACCGACCCGGCGCGGCGCGCACCCGTCGGCCAGGAGGGGCCGGCGTCCGCGGCACCCGACACGCTCGTGATCGTCGACCACGCGATCGGCTATCGCGAGCGCTTCCCCGACCTGGCGGGCCTCCTCGGCGCCGGACTCCCCAGGGCCATCGTCTGGCAGACCGGCGCGCCGTTCACCGGTTCACCGCTGGCCGANNCCGAGGAGATCATCGCCGCGGTCGAAGCCGGCCCCCTGGCCCGCGCCCGACGGGTGATCGTCATCGTCGGCGCGTCTGGAGCGGTGCTGCTCGAGCGCGGCGGCGACACTGTGCTGGTCTTCGATCCGCGCTCGCAGGAAGGTGACTGGGGCAAGCGCCACCCGGGCATCGGCGCCGGCTACGGGCGCTGCCTCGACGCCGCGGTCACCCTGCAGTTGACGAGCGGCGGCGAGGCCTCCCTGATCGAGGCCGTCAAACGCGGTCTCGGGGCGGCCCGGGCCGCGCACGTGACCGGTTTCCACGTCGACGGCGCGCGCGACACCCCCGGCAGCCCCTTCCCCCTCGACGAGGTCGCTGCGGCGCTGCTGGACGGCGGCGACGAGTTCGCCAGCATGGTCTACCGGCCCGACACGGGCGGCTCCATCCTCGCCCAGACTCACGCCGGCACCTCGCTCGCCGAGGTCGCCGCGGCGGCGGCCGTGCACGGCGTCGCCAGCCTGCCGCACAGCATCCCGGTCGAGACGGTCGGCGCCTGGTCGTCGGTCGACCGCACCGAGATCGAGAACCTGCGCAGCCTGCGCAACATCCTTGACGAATACGTACAGCAGGGACTGCGCGGCGGTCAGGTGAGCGGCCCGCTGCCGATCGCCGTCTTCGGCCCGCCCGGCGCCGGCAAGACCTTCGCAGTCCGCCAGATGGCCACCGTGCTGCTGCCCGGCCGCATCACACGGCTCGAGTACGACCTTTCGCAGTTCGAGTCCGACGGCGAGCTGCGGGCCGCGTTTCACGAGATCCGCGACGTGGCCCTCCAAGGCGACCTGGCGCTCGTCTTCTGGGACGAGTTCGACACGCCCTTCGGCGGCCAGCCGCTGGGCTGGCTGCGGCACTTCCTCGCCCCTATGGCCGACGGCCGGTTTCGCGAAGGCGCCGGCTTTCACCCGCTCGGCACGGCCATCTTCGTCTTCGCGGGCGGCACGGCGGCGAGCTTCGACGCGTTCGTCGGCTTCGGCGACGAACGCGTCGAGCGCGCCGCCAAGAAACCCGACTTCATCAGCCGCCTGCGTGGCTACGTCAACGTCACCGGCCCTAACCGCCAGGATGCAGGCGACGTCGCCTGGCCGCTGCGGCGCGCCCTCATGCTACGCTCGCTGGTGGCCGCGCGTGCACCACAGATGATGCTCCCCGACGGACCCGGCGGCGAGCCCAACCTGCAGATCGACGAGGGCCTGTTACGCGCCTTCCTGCTGGTCGGCGAGTACATCCACGGCGCGCGCTCGATGGAGGCCATCGTGCAGATGAGCTCGCTGTCCGGCAAGCCACGCTTCGAGCGCTCCAGCCTGCCGGCCAGGCAGCAGCTCGCCGTGCACGTCGACGCCGACGCATTCATGGGACTCGTGCGCGGCACCACGAGCTAGCGATGACCGCGATCGCCGAGCACCACGCGTGCCAACAATGGACGGGAATCAGAGGCACAGGGATATGGTAAAAAGAGAGATGTGCTTTTTTCCCGATAACGGAGGGTCGCATGGCCAAGAAGATGAACCCAGCCGACTATCTCAAGCCCAGAGACCCGGCGACACTCACGCGGCGCAGAGGTCGCACGGCATCGACCTTCTATCCAGAGCTCGTCACGGCGTTCATGAATGCCGACCAGCCGGCCATGGACGTTGACGTGACGAAGATCGGACGCAAGCCGGAGACGGTGCGTTCAGCCCTGAGAAAAGCCATCAGGACGATGGACGTCCAGGACAAGGTACGCGTCTCGATGCTCGGCGACGAGGTGATCCTGATCGAGCGGTAGCAGCGGGATCGACGGGCTCGCGCTCGGGCGCACGGCCTGAGCAGCGGCAGCCTGCCGGGGCCTCACGACCCTTCGTCGGCCGTCGATCCAGACAAGGCTTCGTCGATGGAGCAGGCCGCCCGGCGGCCTGCTCCCATGGCGCTGATCACGGTGGCCGCCCCCGTGACCACGTCGCCGCCGGCCCAGACGCGCGGGCGCGAGGTGAGCCCCGTTTCGTCGTCGGCCACGATGTTGCCCCTCTTACCCACCTCGAGACCCGGCGTGGTCATGGAGATCAGGGGGTTGGGGCTGTTGCCGATGGCGCACACCGACGCGTCCATCGCCATGACGAACTCGGAGCCCGGGATCTCGACCGGGCGGC
>PKYM01000174.1 GCA_003132645.1 Actinomycetota bacterium
CACCTCGCCGCTCACCGGCGTGCACAGAAGGCCACGCGGTCGGTAACGAGTCGGCCGCCGACCGCTGGTGGAGGGCGACCACCTCGCCGCTCACCGGCGTGCCCATCCTGATTGTCGTGCTCGCCGCGGTGTTTGCCTTTCTGTTCTTCGTCGGCGGCTGGCTGTCGGGCCTGCTGACCTCGCTGTGGACGGCCACGGCCTCGCCCGTCCTGGGCGCGGCAGTGCACGCCGTGTTCGGCTACGGCGCCCTGGCGGGCACCCTGCTCTGGGGTCTCGACGGCGGCATCCTGGCGGCGCTTGCCGTCGGCATCCCCTACATCCTCACCTTCTACTTCGTGCTCGCCCTGCTCGAAGATTCTGGCTACATGAACGCGGCCGCGTTTCTGGCCGACCGCGTCATGCACCTCTTCGGTCTGCACGGTCGCGCCGTGATCCCGCTCATGGCCGCCGCCGGCTGTAACGTGCCAGCCATCATGGGCACTCGCGTGCTGGCCACCAAACGCGAGCGCACGATCGCCTGTGCGCTCGTCGTACTGGTGCCCTGCAGCGCGCGTACGGCCGTCATTTTGGGCTCGGTCTCGCTGTTCGTCGGCTGGCAGTGGGCGCTGCTCGTGTTCGGCGTGCTGGGCGCCGTGGGTCTGGTCGCGGGGCTGCTGCTCAACCTCATCCTGCCGGGCGAGCCCGAGGGGCTCGTGATGGAGATGTTCCCCTTCAGGCGCCCCTCGCTGCGCCTCGTGGCGACCAAGACCTGGAAGCGCTTCTGGATGTTTCTCTATGCGGCGGCGCCGATCATGCTGATCGGCAGCTTCGCCCTGGGAGCCCTCTACGAGACCGGCCTCATCTGGCACCTGAGCCGGCCGCTCGAGCCGCTCGTCGTGGGCTGGCTCGGCCTGCCGGCCGTGGCCGGGCTGACGCTCCTTCTTTCAGTGCTGCGCAAGGAGCTGGCCCTGCAGATGCTGGTCGTCTTCGCGGTGGCGCGCTTCGGCGTCGCGGCGCACGATCTGCGCACCTTCATGACCGCCGACCAGATCATCGTCTACGCCCTGGTGGCCGCCATCTTCGTGCCCTGTGTGGCGACCATCGCCATGCTCGGCCGCGAACTGGGCTGGCGGCGGGCCGGGGCGATCAGCGCCGGCACGGTCGTCGCGGCCCTGCTGGTCGGCGGGGCCATGGCTCACGTGCTGCCGCTGCTGTAGGAGCGTTCGCCGCCGTCAGAGGCTCTTGATGCCGCGGATCAGCTCCGCCGCCGCNNGTTCTCGACGCCGGCAAAGCCGGCGCCGGCGCCGCGCTTGATCACGACGACGTTCCGGGCCCTGCCGACGTCGAGGATCGGCATCCCGTAGATGGGGCTCGCCGGATCGGTCCTGGCCGCCAGGTTCACGGTGTCGTTGGCACCGATGACGAGCGCCACATCGGTCGTGGCGAACTCGGGGTTGATGTCGTCGATGTCGTAGATGAAGTCGTAGGGCACGCCGGCCTCGGCCAGCAGCACGTTCATGTGCCCCGGCATGCGGCCGGCCACCGGGTGGATGGCGAACTTCACCTGCACGCCCCTGTCGATCAGAAGCTGAGCGAGCTCCCAGACCTTGTGCTGGGCCTGCGCCACGGCCATGCCGTAGCCCGGGACGATCACGAGCTTGTCGGCGTAGGCCATCATGATGGCGGCGTCGTCCGCGTCGATCGGTCGCGAGGCGCCCGCCACCGCGGCCGGCCCGCCGCCGCTCCGCGCGTCGCCGAAGCCGCTGAAGAGCACGTTGGAAAGCGAGCGGTTCATGGCCCGGGCCATGAGTTGTGTCAGCATCGTGCCGGCTGCTCCGACCACCATGCCGGCGATGATCATCGCGGGGTTGCCCAGCACGTAGCCCTCGAAGGCCACCGCCAGTCCGGTGAGCGCGTTGTAGAGCGAGATGACGACCGGCATGTCGGCGCCGCCGATGGGCAGCGTCATGAGGATGCCGAACACGAAGGCGATGGCGATGAAGGCCGCCACGAGCGGCGTGCCGAGGTGCGTGACGGCGCCCGTCTCGCCGAGGATGACGAGCACCCCTGCGGCGACGGCGACTGCCAGCACGAGAAGGTCGGCCACGTTCTGGCCCGGAAACGACAGCACCCGTTTGACCAGGCCCTGCAGCTTGCCGAAGGCGATCAGGCTGCCACCGAACGATACGGCGCCGATCAGCGCGCCGACCACGGCGAGGATGGCGACGTCGGCCGGCCGCCGGGCGGCGACGGCCGCCCCGCCCTTGATCAGCTCCACGGCGGCGATCGCCGCCGCCGCGCCGCCGCCCATGCCGTTGAACAGGGCGATCATCTGGGGCATGCCGGTCATGGGCACGCGCTGTCCCGTCCATTGCGCGATCGCCACTCCCACGACGACGGCGCCGACCATGAGCGGCCGGTGGTGCATCCCCGGAGTGAACAACGTGGCGGCCGCCGCCACGCTCATGCCGACGCCCGCCCAGACGATGCCGCGCCGCGCGGTCGCCGGCGAGCTCATGCTCCGCAGGCCGGCGATGAACAGCACCGCCGTGGCGAAGTAGCTCGTCTTGATGATGGCGTCGACGGCGCTCACGGTCGGTCCGCGGCCGACGTCTCGCCGGCCTCCCCGGGTTTGCCGTCGGCACGGCTCACGTCGTCGCGCCCTCCGCCGGCCACGCCGGCGGCGCTTCCGTTGGCGCCACGCTCGCGGCTGCTCTTGAACATCGCCAGCATGCGCACCGTCACGACATAGCCGCCGTGCACGTTCATCGCCGCGAGCACGACCGCGAACACACCGATGGCCTCCTCGAGCGGCGTGCGGGCGAAGCCCAGGGTGACCATCGCTCCGACCAGCACGATGCCGTGCACGAAGTTGGCGCCCGACATGAGCGGGGTGTGGAGGATGACCGGCACCGCGGCGATGATGACGTAGCCGGTGAAGGCGGCCAGCATGAAGATGTACAGGGCCGTCCAGCCGCTCACGGGGCCTCTTTCGCGTCGCCGCCGGGCCGATCGTCGCGCTCATGGTGCTTGGCGGGCGCCACCGCGAACTCGTCGAGCGCCGCCCGCGTCGGTTCGTGGACCACGACCCCGTCGCGCGTCAGCAGGCTCGCCGTGACGATCTCGTCGTCCCAGCGCGGTGCCAGCGCGCCGTCGTCGATCAGCAGGCCGAGAAAGTCGAGGATGTTGCGCGCGTAGGTCTCGCTGGCGTTCACCGGCAGAAGGCTCGGCACGTTCAGCGGCCCGAACACGGTCACGCCACCGCGCTCGACCGTCTCGCCGGGACGGGTGAGCTCGCAGTTGCCACCGCTTTCGGCCGCGAGGTCCACTAAGACCGAGCCCGGCCTCATGCGCCCGACCATCTCTTCGGTGATCAGCACGGGAGCGCGGCGGCCGGGGATGGCGGCGGTCGTCACGATCGCGTCGGAGCCGGCCACGTGCTCGCCGACCAGCGCGCTCTGGCGTTCCTGCTCGTCGGCGGTGAGCGCTCGCGCGTAGCCCCCCGACGCCGACGCATCGAGGTCGAGTGAGACGAACTTCGCGCCCAGCGACTCGACCTGCTCCCTGGCCGCCGGGCGTACGTCGTAGGCTGAGACCATGGCGCCCAGGCGCCGCGCCGTGGCGATCGCCTGCAGCCCCGCCACCCCGGCGCCGAGCACCAGCACCCTGGCCGGCCGGATGGTGCCGGCCGGCGTTGTCAACATGGGAAAGAAGCGGCCCAGGCCGGAGGCCGCCATGAGCACGGCCCGGTAGCCGGCGATCGAGGCCTGCGAGCTCAGGGCGTCCATCGACTGGGCCCGCGTGATGCGCGGCACAAGCTCCAGGGCAAAGGCCGTCACCCCGCGGTCACGCAGGGCCGCGACGCGCTCGAGGCCGTGCCCCGGGTCCATGAAGCAGACGAGCACCTGGCCTGCGTGCAGCAGCTCGGTCTCCTCGGGAACGGGTGGCTGCACCTTGACGATCACGTCGGCGTCGCGCAGGAGTTCCGCGGCCGTCTCGACGAGGCGAGCGCCCGACGCGGCGTACTCGTCGTCGGGGAAGAAACTGCCGGCGCCGGCGCCGGCAGCGATCACCACCTCCACGCCGCGACCTGTGAGCTTGGCGACCGTCGCCGGCACCAACGCCACGCGGCGTTCGCCGGCGGTCACCTCCTTGGGTACCGCCACCCTGGCGCTCATCGACTCGCCGACGTGTCGGGGCCACAGGTCGGGGGCAGGTGATCCGGGGCCGGCCAGCCGCAGCGTCCCACGTGGGATTCCCTTTCGTTTGTCAGCCACGCACGAGTGCCGTGCGAGGTCGTGCGTACTGTTTCCCCGTCTACGGCGAAAACCGGTCGAAGACGCTGTTTGGCGGTCGCCTCGAGCCGAAACCTCACGGTCGACTTGAGACTGATAGCCGGGTCGAGGCGGCGCCTCGACAAGCTGCCGGTCGCGAGACGGAGAAACGCAGCGCCGCAACGGGAATACAGGCGGAGGCTAAAAGGTGGCAAGTGATGTTCGACACAATCGACACAAGACGCGGCGTGACGGCGCTGGCCCGTGCGGCGCTCATCGCCCTTGGCGTGCTGACGATCGTGGCGCTCGTCGCCGCCGGGCGATCCGCGCCACGCGCTGCGCGGCACGTGAGGGTCGCGAGCGATCAGAGGCTCACCGCTCAGGAGATCG
Organism: Actinomycetota bacterium; assembly: GCA_003132645.1. Taxonomy (GTDB): domain Bacteria; phylum Actinomycetota; class Thermoleophilia; order UBA2241; family UBA2241; genus Bog-752. Next base: position 4,644 of record PKYM01000174.1, read on the forward strand.
GCCGGCGGTACCGGCGCGGCGTCGTCGAGATCGTGGCGGTGGTCCCGGCCGGCCGGGCCACGGGACGTCGCCTCGACGGCAGTCGGGCGCAGTCCCGAGGCTTGGGCTTTGCGATCTCCGGCGACGGGCTGATCCTGACGAGCGCCGCGCTGGTCGACCACAACGGCCGGATCGCCAAGACGGTCCAGGTGACCTTCAGGACAGCGGCTGAAAAGACGAGGCGAGTGGTCGGCGCGATCGCCTGCGTCGACCCGGTCGTCGGGCTGGCCGTCATCAGGGTGGATCCTGCCAGGATCAGCGGCCTCGAACCGCTGCCGATGGGCGATTCGAGCGGCCTGCGGGCCGGCGATGCGGTGGTGGCCCTAGGTGCCCCGCCGGCCTCGCCGGCGTTTGCCGCCGGCAGTGCAGGGGTCACCAGCGGCGACCTGCCGGCGGCCTATGGCGTGACCGTCTCCGGAGCCCTGCTCACGACCGTGAGCGTCGGCAGGCGCGGGTCGGGTGCTCCGCTGTTCGACATGAGTGGCCGCGTGATAGGCGTCATGGAGCAGCCGGGCGCCCAAGGGGGTGGCTCAGCGGAGTTCTGGTCGGCGGCGCCGATCAACGGCGCGGCCCACGTGATCTCAGACGCCAACGCCGGGTGACCGCGAGGTAGCCTGCCGACCCGTCGCCCGTTGTCGCGGCCCGCAGCCGCGCCAGAGCCTCGAGGTAGCTACCGGCCGAACGGCCGTTCACCGCGGCGATCGTCTCGTCGTCGAGGCCGGCTTGCCGCATGCCCTCGAAGACGTTGCCCGCAAAGAGGGCGAGCACGTCCCGCGGTGTCGAGATCGCGGCGACGCCGCAGTACCGGCAGGCCTCGAGCAGCGCGCCGGTGTAGGTCTCGAGCGAATCGACGACGGTGCCGTCGAAGTCGAACATGACGAGGCCGGGTGGTTGCGGCGGTCGTACTACGGGCGGGCGGTCCATTGGGGGCAGCCTAGCACAGGGTCCCGAGCCGACCGCGCGCATCGACTTTTGCGGTTTGAAGGTCATAGCATGGGCCGCATGGTCTCGCGTACCCGTCCGGCATTGTCTGCTGCGGTCATCCCGATCGCGGTCATCCCGATCGCCGTGCTCGCGATCGCCGTCCTGGGCCTCGCCGTTCTCGCGCCCGCCGGTGTCGCGTCCGGCGTACCCACGCCCGTCGACGCGGCCACGCCTGCCGACGCCACGCCATCACCGGTCGCGACTTCGCCACCTTTCTCGACGACCCCCTCGCCGACGGTCGTCGCGGCGCCAAGCGGCGCGCCGGCCCCGTCGCCGACGGGCAGCTTCGCCCCGGGCCCGCTGCCCTGGATCGTCCCCCTCGGCCTGGTTGCTGCGCCCAGGCCCGGTAGCGGAGCGTGGCACTGGCCGACCGGGAGCGAGGATTTCGGGGGCTACTCGGGCTGGCTGGACGATCGGGGCGCCACGTGGCATGTCGCCCAGGACATGGCCTGCCCCTACGGGCACCCGGTGTATGCGATCGCTGCCGGGATCGTGTGGAAGGCGAGCACGAGCGTCATGAGCTACGGCCCCGGGCGCGGGCCCGGCGGCGCCATGATCATCGTTCACACCACGGCTTCGGGCGTGCGGTTTCGCGCTCTCTACGGGCACGTCATGGACCTGCGCTACCACGCCGGGCAGCATGTGGCCGCCGGCGCCGTGATCGCCCGCATCAACGCCGTCCAGCCGTCACATCTGCACTTCTCGATCCACCCCGGGACGAAGTACGTCGACGGCAATCCCTGGGCCGGCAGCGTGCCCAAAGGCTGGTCCGGCCACGGCGGCTTCGTCGATCCGGTCAAGTTCCTCAGGTCTCACCCGCGGGTGATCGCTTATCTGCCTCCTCGTCTGCCGCTGACCACTATCGCGACCGACGCCACGCCCAGCGACGTCGGCGCCGTCGCCGGCGTGGCCTACTGGAGCGAGCAGGTGAGCGACGCTACGGTCGTGTGTTTCTGTGACCTCACGACTGGAGCACGCGGCGTGCTCGCGGCCGGAGCGACCGCGCCGGCCTTCGATGACGTGCGCTACCGCGTCGCGCTGCTGCCCGCTCCGGCGAACGGCTTCACGGTCTGCGACCGTCAGCCAGTGCTGACGAGCGCCGGCTCGACGACGACCTCGGCCTGGGGCGCCGCCGTCACGGTTCGGGCGCGGCTTACCAGCGGCGCCGGCAAACCCTTTCAGGGAGCGCGTCTCGTGCTGGAGCGTCGCGCCGGCTCCGCCTGGCTACGCCTCGCCGCCGCTCAAACGACGGCCGATGGCCGTCTCGCGCTGGGCTACACGCCCTCGCGCCGCACGGTGTTGCGCTTGCGCTACGTGCCCCCGGCCAAGCCGCCGGCGGGCGCCGACTACCTCGCCCTCAAAGGTGCGCCGGTCACCGTGACGCCTCACGTCGCACTCACCAGACCGAGCCTGCCGGCGAGCGTCGCTGCCCGGCGCCCGGTTGCCGTTTCGGGCCGGCTCCGGCCGCGCCGGGCAGCGACGCCGAGGTCGGTGACCCTCCTGTTCGAGCGCCGCAAGAGCGGTGCCTGGACGACGGTCCTCACGGTCGCGACCGCCATCCACGCCGACGGGGCCGGCTCGCGCTGGGCGGCCGTCGTGAGGCCGCCGGCAGCAGGTTCGTGGCGGGTGCGCGCGGCCTATGCCGGCGGCGCCGACTTCGCGGCCACGACCTCCGGCTGGGGGGCGTTCACCGTGCAGTAACCGCCCTGTCGGCACCGTTTATCTCCACGCTCAGCGACGCTCAGGTGAAGCGCACGAGTGTGGTCCGCAGCCTTAGGAGTACACTTCGGTGATTGGTTGCCCTCATTCAGAGGAACATAGAAGACGGACCGATGACTCAGACGATGACCCATGACCTTTGGAGCGGAGACCAGACGTGAGCAGATTCCGGCGCGTCATCATCCCACTGCTGATAGTGATCGTGATGCTGGCCGCCGTGCAGGCGATGCGCAGCAGGGGGACACCAGCAGCGCAGCACGCCTATCAGGGCGGCGGCGAGAGCTTCACCAGCCAGCTCAACAGCGGTGACGTCCAGTCTGTGCTGGTCAACACCACAGCCCAGACGATCCAGGTCAAGCCGAACAGTGGCCCGACCTACACGATCACCTATCCCGACGCCACGCTGCTCCAGCAGCTCCTGGCCAAGCACCCCGACGTCGCGGTCTCAGCCAAGAGCGGGGGCTCGTCGTGGACCGGTCTGCTCACCCTGCTGCTGCCGGTGGTGCTTATCATCGGCTTCATGATGTTCATGATGCGCCGCATGCAGGGCGGCGGCTCCAAGGTGATGAGCTTCGGCAAGAGCCGGGCCAAGCAGGTGAGCGTCGACGCGCCCAAGGTCACCTTCAAGGACGTGGCCGGCATCGACGAGACGGTCGA
>PKYM01000288.1 GCA_003132645.1 Actinomycetota bacterium
TGGCGTCGGTCATGGCTCTGGCCTCGACATCGTAGGAGACGCCGTGCGTGGCGTCCGGGAACAGCGATGGCCTATCGTATCGCGTCGCGGCGTCGTGCGGCACAGGCGGCTTGACAGGGCGGCATCGCTCCGTGCTATAAATGACTGACTGTCAGTCAGTTAGTTAGCAACGCGCCGCAAGGCGCCCCTCGACCCTGGAGGTCCCGTGCCACGTGTCGCCGATCGCGAAGCCCGCCGCGCCGAGCTCGTCATGGCTGCCGCGAACGCATTCGCGCAGCAGGGGGTCGCCAACACAGCCGTGAGCGACATCGTCAAGGCAGCCGGCGTCGCCCAGGGCACGTTTTACCTGTACTTCGAGTCGAAGGACGACGTGGTGCTCGCCGTCGCCGAGCGCTTCGGCAGCGCCATGATCGAGGGCGTCGAGCGAGCCGTCGCGGCGCCGGCAAAGCCGGCGGTCGAGAAGCTCCTGGCGCTGGGCGACGTCCTGGGGGACTCCGCGGCGATAACGGAGGCGTCCGAACTCATCGACATCTTGCACCGCCCCGGAAACCGCGCGATCCACGACCGCATGGCAGAGCACCTCACGCCGGGGCTCGTCACGATCGTGCAGGACATCATCGCGCAGGGCGTGGCCGAAGGCGCCTTCACGGTCCCCGATGTCGCTGCCGCCGCGTGGTTCGTTCTCGGCGGACTGCAGAGCGTCGAGCTCTCAGGGGTGCCGCTCGCCGGCATGCCGGCCGCCATCGCTCAAGCGACCGAGCTCGCTCTGCGCGCTCTGGGCTACTCGGAGCCGACCGCGTGAGCGCCGACACCGGCATGGCGACGACCGCCATCGCGACGCACGGGCTCACCAAGCGCTACGACGACGTGCTCGCGGTCGACAGCCTCGATCTGCACGTGCGACGCGGCGAGATCTACGGCTTCCTCGGCCGCAACGGGGCGGGCAAGACGACGACGATCCGCATGCTCCTCGGCCTCATCCGCCCGAGCGACGGAGAGGTGGAGGTGCTGGGCAAGCGGGTGCGGCCGGGGGCAAGCGACGTGTTCGCGCGCGTGGGCTACCTCGTCGAGAGCGCGACCGCCTACCCCAACCTCACGGTGCGCGAGAACCTCGACATCCAGCGCCGCCTCACAGGCGCGCCGCGCGCCGCGGTCCCGCAGGCCATCGAGCTCATGCGGCTCGACGGCTACGCCGACCGGCGGGCCGGCGTGCTCTCGCTCGGCAACAGGCAGCGGCTCTCTCTCGCCCGGGCGCTGCTGCACCGCCCCGAGCTGCTCATCCTGGATGAGCCGGCCAACGCCCTCGACCCCTCCGGCATCGTCGAGATCCGCCGGCTGCTGCGCTCTCTGGCCGGCGAGCGCGGCGTCACCGTCCTCATGTCGAGCCACATCCTCGCCGAGGTCGCCCACCTCGCCGACCGCATCGGTGTCGTCCACGAGGGTCGCCTGCTCGAGGAGCTCGACCACGACCAGCTGCAGGCCAGGGAGCGCCTCTACGTGGCCGTCGGGACGTCTGAGCCCGAGCGCGCGGCGACGCTGCTCGGCGAGGCCGGCTTTGCGCGCATCGAGCGCGACGGCGGGCGGTTGCGCGTCTTCGGCGCCGAGGAGCGTGTGGCGCAGATCGCCCGCACAGTCATCGACGCGGGGCTCGATCTCACCGAGCTCACGCCCGTGCACGAGGACCTGGAGTCCTACTTTCTGCGGCTCACGGGAGACGCCGCGGGAGAGATGGCGGGAGACGCCACGGGGAACGCCGCGGAAGAGACGAGCGGAGACGCCATGGGAGACGCCGCGGCAGACGGCGCGGGGCACGTCACAGGAGGCGACCGGTGATGTTCGCGCGGGTGGTCGCCACCGAATTCCTCAAGCTGCGCCGCGCCAGGGTGACCTGGTTCTCGCTGGCCGCGCTCTCTCTGGGGCCGCTCGCCATCGCCCTGTTCATGTGGATCGTGCGCGAGCCGGGTCGGGCCGGCAAGCTCGGCCTGCTCGGCGCCAAGGCGAATCTCTCCGGGCTCACCGCAACCTGGCCTTCGTACTTCTCGATGCTGGCGCTGGTCGTGGGCATGGGCGGCATGCTGCTGCTGGCCTTCGTCGTGGCCTACGTCTTCGGCCGGGAATACGTCGACGGCACGGCCAAGAACCTGCTGGCGCTGCCGGTGGGCCGCCACTGGTTCGTGCTCGCGAAGCTCGTGGTGGCGGCGGCCTGGTGGCTCGTGCTCGTGGCGGCCGTGACCGCCGAGACGTTCGCGCTGGGTCTCGCGCTGACCCTGCCGGGCTTCTCGGCAGGCGTGGCCGCCAGAGGCGTGCGCAACACGCTGCTCGTGGCCGCGGTCGCCTACCTGCTCGTCCCCGTCGTCGCCTGGATCACCACGCTCGGGCGCGGCTACCTGCCGCCGCTCGGCTTCGCGCTGGCGATGCTCGTGCTCGGCGACGTGGTCGGCAAGACGGGCTGGGCGCCGTGGTTTCCGTGGTCGATCGTGCCCCTGTTCATAGGCTCCGTGGGGCACCCTGCCACGACCGTCGCGCCGGGCAGCGTCGTCGTGGTCGCGCTCACGTTTCTCGCGGGCATCGCGGCCACTATCGCGCACCTGCGCTCCGCCGACAACGCGCAGTAGAGGGGCGGGGCGGCCTTTCGGCCGCCCCGCCCCTCGTGCGGAGCCTTCCCGATGGGATCGGCTCGCGTGTCGCGCGGCATCGGCTTGTCGCGGCATCGGCTTGTCGCGCGGCATCGTCAACCCACTCGGTCGCTGCGCCGATGTAGAGTCCAACCAGACTGAGATCTTTCGAGGGCGGGGTGCCATGGTCATGACCAGTCGTCGCAGACCGCACGTTGTCGCGACCGCCCGCGCCGCCGCGGCGCTCGCCGGCGTCGCTCTCGCCGTCGTCGCGGTACTCGCCGCCGCCGTGCTGCTCGCCGCCGTCGTGCTGCTCGCCGCCGGTTGCTCGGCGGGGCCGGCCGCGTCCACCTCGGCGAGTCAGACTCCACCCTCAACGACCGCGTCCTCGCGCGCGCTCGCGCCCTCGGCCAGGCCAACCAAGACGACCAAGCCGAGCCACCCGGCCAGCACGACGCCCAAGCCGAAGGCAACGTCGAGCACCGCCAAGGCGAACAGCGCGGCGGTCAGCATCAGCTTCGTCGACGTTGGTCAGGGCGACGGCATCGTCATCAAGGCGGGCTCCTGGGCCGGCCTGATCGACGGCGGTCCGGCCGGCAGCGACGGCGCGGTCGCGACGGCGCTGTCTCACCTCGGCATCCGCCATCTCGACACCGTGCTGGCCACCCACCCCCACGCCGACCACATCGGCGACCTGCCGGTCCTGGTCGGCGAGTACAGGCCGCGGCTGGCCTACTCTGACGACAAGGCGTCGTCGGCCTGCTACCGCTCGTTCATGGCTGCCCTGCACGCCGCGCACGCCAGGATCGCCTCGGTGTTTCGCGGCCAGACCCTGGCCTTGGGACCGCTCAGGGCCAAGGTCCTGAACCCGACCCGCGACGGCAGCGACCCCAACGCCGACAGCATCGTGCTGCTGCTCGATATCAGGGGCAAGGAAGTGCTGCTCACCGGCGATGACACCGGGCCCAGCGAAGACTACGTGGCCGACGTCTGCGCTCGCGGGCCGCCGCTCTACCTTCTCAAGGTCGCCCACCACGGCTCGCGCTATGCGACGTACGCCTCGTTTCTTGCCCAGACCCGACCCCGGTTCGCCGTCATCTCGGTCGGCCGGAACTCGTACGGCCACCCCTCCCCCGCGACCGTCGCGCGCCTCAGGGCGGCCCACGCCACGGTCTACACCACGCAGACCAACGGCACGGTCACCGTGACCTTCCTCGCCTCGGGCGCCGTGCGCTGGTCGTTCGGCGGCTCCGGCCGGCCGCTGAAGACGGTGGCCTCCCACTCGTCGGGCGGAGCCTCGTCGGCCGCGGCGGCTT
>PKYM01000183.1:0-11865 GCA_003132645.1 Actinomycetota bacterium
GCGGTGTCGCCGTCGATCGCCTGCCGGCCGCAGAGCACGAGGTCGCTCGCGCCCAGTTGCTCGATCGCCCGTGCGAGCGCGTAGCTCGTGGCCAGCGTGTCGGCGCCCGCGAACGCCCGATCGGAGAGCAGCACGACCTCGTCGGCGCCGCGATACAGCGATTCGCGCAGCACCTGAGCCGCCGCCGGCGGGCCCATGGTGAGGACGGTCACCCGGCCGCCGTGACGCTCCTTGAGGCGCAAGGCCTCTTCGAGGGCGTTCAGGTCTTCGGGATTGAAGATCGCCGGCAGGGCGGCGCGGTTGACGGTGCCGTCGTCTTTCATGGCGTCGCCGGTGACGTTGGCGGTGTCGGGGACCTGCTTGACCAGGACGATGATGCGAAGCTGGTGTTCGGACACTGCTCCCTCAAACGTTATAAAGAGGATGGACACGGTACGGTATCAAAAAAAGCGGGGGNNGGTCGGCCATGATCTCGCTTCCCTCACACACCCGCAGCAGCCTGCGTCGTTTCGCTTCGACGCCGCGCCGCGGCCTGCCCACGCTCGCCGCGGTCGGGGCGCTCACGACGCGCTTCGTCGTTGTGGCGCTGGTCGCGCTCATGGCCGGCGGGGCGCTCGTGGTCAACGGGGCGTTGTGGCCGGCGCCGGCCGCGGCTGCGCCCGTCGCCACGACCACCCCAGTATTGACGCCAGCGGCCGTCGCAGCCACGCCGCCGGCCGCCGCGTCGGTCGACGCCGTCGTTGTCGCGCCGCTTGATTTCAGCGACGGCGACGCCCTCATCGCGGCGCTCTCCAGCGCCGGCGCGCGCGCCCTGGTGGTCTACCTGCCGCGCACCGCGCTGGCCTCGGTCACGCCGGCTGCCGCCGGGCAGCTGCGCGACCAGGGCTACACCGTGCTGCGCGCCGATGCGACGGCGCCCACCGGCGCCTCGTCGCAGACGGTCGCCGCGCTGGCCACCCTGAACGGTCTTTCCGGCGACGCCGCGGCACTGGCCGCCGGTCGCCGGCCGGTCGTGCCGAGCAGCCTGGCGTCGCTGGGCGACGACCTCAAACTGCCCGGCGCCACGGGCACCACGGACGCCACCGGCGCGACCGCAGCGACCGGCGCGACCGGCATCTCGAGCCTGGCGACCGTGCCCGGCCTGGCGGCTCCGGCCTTGCTCGGAGGCCTGGGGTCGCTGCCCAACGCGAGCCAGCCTGCCGCCTACGCCGCCGGTTCTGTCGCCGTCAGCATCATCTTCCCGCAGAGCGCACACAAACAGGTCGGCGAGAAGCACGAGAGCTGGGCGAACCTCGATCCCAACACCGACTACAACAAGCCCGATGCAGCCTACCCCGCCCTCAGCCCCCGCGAAGGCTACATCGTCACTGAGGTCTCAAAGGCACTGGTCTGGTGGGCCGACCGCAACCTGGCGGCTGATCTGACCTTCGTCATTCCCGCGGTGGGCGTCAAGGGCGCCCCACAGCAACGGCCCTTCAATGGGGCCAAGGTCGGCAACAAGGCCGTTTTCGAGCCCATCGACATTCCGTCGGGGGACGATCACGCGTGGCGGCACCCGCTGATGCGGGCTCTGGGCGCTCCGAGCGCCACTACCGCCGACTCCCCGCCGCCCGAGACGGCCTACGACAACGCGGTGCGCAAGGCCAACGGCACCGACTGGGCCTTCACGCTCTACTGCGTCGACAGCCTCAAGACGAGCACGGGTGCGTTCCCCGACGGCGCGTTTGCCTACACCTTTGACTTGTTCGGACCCTACGCCGTCGCGACCTGGAACAACGACGGCTACACTCCGGCGCTCTTCGACGGCGTGCTGGCCCACGAGATCGGCCACGTCTTCGGTGCGCTCGACGAGTACAAGCCGACGGCGCCGGGCTACCCGAGCACGGGCAACCTGTACTCGGGATACCTCTGGGTCAAGAACGGCAATGCGGTCAAGGGCGGCACGACCGACCTCCCCTGCATCATGCGGGGCGGCCAGGAAGGCATCGCCGCCTACGACGACACAGTCGACCCGAGCGCGCTCGACGGCGGCATCTGTCCGTCGACCCGCGGTCAGATCGGCTGGCGCGACGCAAACGGCAACGGCATCCCCGACGTGGTCGACACGACGCCGACTGTCAAGCTGAAGCCGGCGACCTCCTCCGACGGGGTCACGGCGACCGTCAGCGGCGTGGACAGCGAGAACCCCACTCCTCCCGGCGGCAACGCCAAGGGCCACGCCTTCACACGAGGAATCAGCATCCTCAGGCCTCACGACGTGCGCTTCAGCGTCGACGGCGACACGACCTGGACGGCGGTCCCCACGCCGGCGAAGGCGTCCTCCGAGAGTTTCACGTTCACGACGACGGCACTCTTGCCCGGCACGGCACCCGACCACGCGGCGCGGACGCGCCATGTCATCTCTGTCAGCGCCACCACGGGCAACACCGCCACGAGCAGCGTGGTGGCCTGGGGAGCTCACACCCCGGTTACCCTGGTCCTCTCCGCCGGCACGCCGACCATTACGGTGGGCGGCAAGGTGAAGCTGACGCTGCGCGCCTCAGACTCAGACAAGCCAATCTACCCTATCGGCTTCCTGCCGGGGGTCACGGTCGGGCCGCTCGGCGGTGTTCAGAAGACAGTGACCACCGGCGCCGCGGGACGTGCTGTGCCTGCCTTCGCGCCGCGGTTCACAACCGTCTTCCGGGCCGTCTTCCAGCCGATCGGCCAGTCGCCGTTCGAGGCGGCGGCGTCGAACCCCGTCACGGTCTCGGTGCGCGCGCGCCTCACGGCGCAGGCGGCCGGCCCCTCGGCAGCGCGCGTGGTGCGCGTCAGCGGCACGTTCCGGCCAGTCCGTGGCGGCGTGCCGCTCACGCTGCAGGTGCTCAGCGGCGGAGCCTGGAAGGTCGTGGCCCATACGCACACCAGCGCGGGTGCAGCCTTCAGCCTGCACTACACCGCGCACGCCGGCACCTTGCGCCTGCGCGTGCGTTTCGCCGGCGACTCCAGGAACGCCGCCGCGACCAAGGTGCTGCCGGCGCTCGTCGTGCCCTGAAGTTCAGCCGGGCGCGACAGGCCGGTGACGGGCCTGCGGCGCACCCGCGATGGGCCTGCGACCCCCTTGCGGTCGTTTGGGCCGAACGCCGGCGCCTACTTCACCTGGGCTGCCTTCACCCGGATCACGACCAGATCGGAGTTCACCGTCTTTGTGTCGAAGCGGAAGCAGCGCTTCTCGGCGTGTGAGGCCGCCTTCCAGGTCGTGCGCACGCGGGTCGTGCCGGCTGGCACGGCGACGTGCTTCAGTGTCCTCCAGTGGCGCCGGTCGGCTGAGATCTGGAACGTGGCCGTCTGGCCATGTGCGGGAGCCGCCTCGAAGGTCCAGCGCAAGACGGCGGTGGCCGCCGCCGGTATCACGAAGGTCCGCGATACGTCGGGCTTGCCGGAGTTGCGTACCCGCGCCGAGCGAGTCGGCAGCGCGTTGTCGTGGGATATGATGACCGCGATGACTGAGCCCGTCCGCGTCCGCTTCGCACCGTCTCCCACCGGCTACCTGCACCTGGGTGGGGCTCGCACCGCGCTCTACAACTACATCTTCGCCCGCCGCCGCGACGGCGCGTTCCTGCTGCGTATCGAAGACACCGACGCGTCGCGCTCCACCGACGAGGCGATCGCCCAGATCCTGCGCTCGCTGCGCGAGATGGAGCTCGACTGGGATGAAGGCCCCGAAAGGCCCGGCCCGCACGGCCCCTACCGCCAGACCGAGCGCCAGGACATCTACCGCGAGCACATCGACAGGCTGCTCGCCACGGGCCACCTCTACACCTGCTTCCACACGCCNNACAGTGGCGCCTGCCGCGACCTGGCGCCCGACGAGGTCGAGGCCCGCAAGGCGGCCGGCGAGCCCTGGACGCTGCGCTTCAAGGTGCGCCCGGGCACGACGGTCTTCGACGACATCCTGCGCGGCCTCGTCGAGGTGGCCAACGAGACCATCGGCGACTTCATCGTGCAGCGTTCCGACGGCACCATCACCTACAACCTGGCGGTGGTCGTCGACGACGTGACGATGGCGGTGAGCCACATCATCCGGGGCGACGACCACCTCTCGAACACCCCCAGGCAGGTGCTCATCTACGAGGCGCTGGGCGCGCCCACGCCGCACTTCCTGCACATGCCGCTGCTCTTCGGCACCGACCGCAAGAAGCTGAGCAAGCGCCACGGCGCGACCAACCTCGAGCAGCTCACCGCGCGCGGCTTCCTGGTCGAGGTGGTGCGCAACTACCTCTGTTTTCTGTCGACCGAGTTCGACGAGTCGATGATCACCTGGAGCCTCGCCGACCTCGTCGCCCACCTCGACGTCGAGAGTCTGGGCACGAGCGCCAGCATCTTCGATCCCGAGAAGCTGCGCTGGATGAACGGCCGCTTTCTGCGCGCCATGACGCCGGCCGATCTCGCCGCCCGGGTGCAGGCCTACCTCGAGCGGGTCGGCTTTTACGGCCAGCCGCCGGCGCTCAGGCTGCTCGCCGAGCAGGGCGAAGTCGCGCTCGGCGAAGCCGTCGAAGCCGGCACCTTCGCGCCGCTGCCGCCCGGTGACGAGCAGGAGCGTCTCACCGCCCTGGCGGCGCCGCTCGTGCAGGAGAAGATCGAGGTGCTGGCCGACTTCATCCGGCTCGCCGGCTGGCTGTTCACGCCGCTCGTCATCGCCGGCGAGGCCCGCGAGAAGCTGGCCGCCATCCCCGACGCGCGGGCCATCCTGCTCGGGGCCTCGGTGCGGCTGGCCGCCCTCGAGCGCTTCGACGTCGAGCCGATAGAGGCCGCCGTACGCGCCCTTCCGGAGGAGCTGGGCGCCAAGCCCAAGACCGTCTTCGCGGCGCTGCGCCTGGGCATGAGCGGACAGTCGGTGACCCCCGGACTCTTCGAGTCGCTTTGGGCGCTCGGCCGCAACGAAGCGGCCGGCAGGCTGGCCGCCGCCGCGGCCATGCTCTAGACGCTTCAGTCGAGCGGCGCGCCTGCGCGCCGCGTTCCCGGCGGCGCGTCGAGCCGCTCCCAGACCACGAGCCACACCAGGCCCACGACGGCGAGCGACAGCGCCCAGCCGCCCACCACGTCGGAGGGGTAGTGGACCGCCAGGTACACCCTCGAAAGACCGATGCCGACGGCGTAGAAGACCGCCACGGCCAGCGCCGGCCAGCGCCAGCGCGTGGGCCAGAGAACGATGGCGAGCGCCACGGCGAAGCCGGTGGCGCTCATCGTGTGGCCGCTCGGAAACGACCAGCTCCCCGGCGCCTGGCGGACCACCTCGGGCCGCGGGCGCGCGACCACGACCTTCATGATGCCGTTGGCGGCCATGCTTGCCAGCGTAGCGGCGGCCACGAAGGCCGCCTGCCGATTCAGCCGGGCGCTCAGCAGCAGGGCGAGCGTCACGGCGAGAAGCACGAGCACCACCTGCACGCTGCCGAAGGCGCTGACCACCTTCACCACCGCGAGGTGGCTCTGGTGGCGCGCGACCGTGTGCAGGATCGTCGTGTCCCAGGAGGGCGTGCCGCGCACCACGATGCCGGTGAGCACCACGAAGAGCGCGAGCGGCGTCGCGACGAGCAGGCCCAGCGTCCACCACCAATGGGGCAGCCGGGCCGGATCCTCTCGCAGCCGGCGGTGCCCGATCACGACTGCGGCGACCACACAGGTCAGCAGCGCGGCGCAGATCAGCCAGCCCCACGTGGCTACGGATAGCGGATGGCTCACGGCGCCACGGCGACCGGCAGGCTCACCGCGCGGTCGTCAGTCGAGGCCCGCGATGGTCGCCGGCAGCTCGCTGAACCGGGTCACGACGGCTTCGGCGCTGGAGACCGGCAGGTCGGACGAGTTGATGCCCACGAAATGGACGGCCCGCAGGCCGGCCGCCTGAGCGCCGGCGATGTCGGTGCGCTGGATGTCGCCGACGTGGACGGCCTCGTGAGGCGCCACGCCCAGCGCCGCGAGTGGCGCCAGGAAGGCCCGCGGATCGGGCTTCGACCAGTGGTGCTCGTCTGAGAAGAAGAACGCGTCGAACCACTGCTCCAGGCCGTGCAGCGCGAGCACCTGCCGCAAGACGCGGCCCGGCGTCATGGCGGCGTCGCAGACCACGGCGAGAGCGTAACGCTCGGCCAGCACGGGCAGGGTCTCCGCCACACCGTCCACCAGACGCGGCGGGTGCTCCAGGATGACCTCCTCGAGCATGGTGACGACTCGCTGGCGAGACTCGTCGGGCAGCTTGATGCGCAGGGCGTGCAGGATGACGGTCGTCGACTCGGCGGTCGTGGGCGTGCGCGACTTCTTGTACCAGAGGCTGTCGAAGTGCTCCCAGGCCTTGGCGAAGGCGGCCTCGATGGCGTACTCGTCGGGGGCGTAGCCGTGCGGGCCCACGATCTCGAGCAGCCGTTTGGCGCGCAGCTCCTCGCGCGAGGGCAGGTGGAAGTCGTTCATGAGGGTGTTCCAGAAGTCGAGCGTGACGGCGCGGATCATGCGGTCACCTTTGTCGTGCGATCGCCGTTGTCATGCGGTGGCCGATACCTCATCAGGCGCAGTAGCTCCGGGCGGCGGCCTCGAGCACGCGAGCCACGAGCTTGACCGAGGCGACGTCGACCCACTCGCCGGCCGTGTGTTCGCCGTCGCCGATCGGACCGAACTGGGCGCAGGGGATGCCGGCCGCGGCGAAGATGCCCGAGTCGGCCCAGCCGATGTCGCCGCGCACGCGCGCGGGGTGGCCCAGCTCGGCGGCCGCGGCGGCGACCAGGGCCACCACGATCGGGTCGTCGCGCGACAGCATGACGGGTTCGCGGCCGACGACCAGGCGGTTACTCGCGGCAAAGCGTCCGTCGGCGGCGCGCGCGGCCGCTAGCAGGGTCTCGATCTCGGCGCGAGACTGGGCGACCGACTCGCCAGCGATCAGGCAGCGCTCGATGCCCAGCCGGCAGGAGCTCGGGTAGGCCGGCAACTGGGTGCCGCCGGCGATCGTCGCGGCGTGGATCGACCCGCGACCGTACGAGGCGTGCGGCCGGCCGTCGAGCTCGCGGTCGAGGCTCGCGATGCCGGCCAGCAGCGGGCCCAGCAGGGCGATGGCGTCGACGCCCTTCTCGGGCTCGGCGCCGGCCGCCTCGACCCCCTGGCTTTCGAGCTCGAACCAGGTGAAGCCGCCGTGTTCGACCGTGACGTCGAAGTCGGTGCGTTCGGGCAGGATCGCGGCGGCGGAGCGATAGCGCGTCACGACGGCCTCGGCGCCAAAGCTCTCCCACTCCTCGTCGGCGCAGCCGGCCACGAGCAGGTCGCCGCGCAGCGGCGATCTGCCGCCGGCCGCGCGCGCCTCGGCGGCGAGGCGTTCCGCGGCCACGACGGCGGCCGCCAGACCGGCTTTCATGTCGTTGCTGCCGCGCCCGTAGAGGCGGCCGTCGCGGATCTGCGGCGTGAACAGCTCCGGCGGCGCGCCGACCACGTCGAGGTGGCCGACCAGCATGAGACTGGGGGCCTGGTCGGCGGGGGCCTGATCGACGGAAGCCCGATCGGAAACGCCGTCGCGCGCCGTACCGGGGCCGGTCTTCGCGGCGCGTCCGTACCCGGGCAGCGTGGCGACGATGTTGGGTCGATGGGGGCGCGGCTCCCAAACGTCGACCTCGAGGCCGGCGGCGGTGAGGCGGCGGGCGAGGAAGGTCACGAGCGCTTCCTCGCCCGCCGCCCCCGGCACCAGACCGGGGTTGGTCGAGTCGATGGCGATGAGGTCGCAGAGGAAGCGGATCAGCTCGTCGTCGGTCGGTCGCATGGCGGGCCAGCCCTCCTGTGGCGGTCGTGGCTGCAAGCCTTATGCTAACGTTAGCACACCGGTCATGAGGGGCCGGAGGGGACGAAAGGAGCCTTCAATGAGTGGGATCGGCTTGCCGCGGTCAGGTCCGGGGCGTTACGCCGCCGGGTGTCTTCTGCTGGTCGTGGCATGCGTCGTCGCGCTGTCGGCTTGTGGCAGTTCTTCGAACAGCAGCAGCAGCAGCTCGAGCGCGGCTCAGTCCACCACGCCGCAACGCGGCGGCACGCTGGTCGTGACCTACCAGGGTGAGCCGCAGACGCTCGACCCGGCGATCGACTTCGAGGGCAACGGCTGGGCCATGGAACACTGCATCTTCGGCAATCTGCTCAACTACAGCAGCGCTCCGGGCGCTGCCGGCACGAAGATCATCACCGACATGGCGACCGAGGTGCCGAGCGCCGCCAACGGCGGCATCACCAACGGCGGCACGACCTACATCTTCCACATCCGGCCAGGCATCAAGTTCGCTCCGCCGGTCAGCCGCGAGGTCACGGCAAAGGACTTCGTCTACAGCTTCCAGCGCATGATGAGTCTGCCCACGGCGCCCGCCAAGGGCTACTACACCGGCATCGTCGGCCTGCAGGCCTTCCTGAACGGCAAGGCCAAGACCATCACAGGCTACAAGGCGACCGGCAAGTACACCCTCGAGGTCGACCTGCAGAAGCCGATCGCCGACTTCCTGTCGATCATGGAGATGCCCTTCAGCGCACCGGTGGCCAAGGAATGGGTCGCCAAGTGGGGCACCCAGGTCGGTCGTCACCCGCTGGGCACGGGACCCTACGTGCTCAGCCACTGGGTGGCAAGCCAGGACCTGCTCATGAACCGCAACACCAACTACACCGGCACGGCGGGCAATGTCGACGCCATCCACTTCCAGTTCTCGATCCAGCCGTCGACCGCCGTGCTCAAGGTGCAAAGCGGCGATGCCGACTTGCTCGGCGACTACATCCCGCCGGCCAACTACCCGGGACTGATCGCCAGCCCGCAGTGGAAGAGCCAGGTCGTGGCCGAGCCCGCCATCGCGCTCGACTACCTGTTCCTGAACAGGACGGTCAAGCCGTTCGACAACCTGCTCGTGCGGCAAGCCATCGCCTGGTCGATCGATCGCACCAAGATCGTCAAGCTGCTCTCGGGCACCGGCCAGGCGCTCGACCAGATCTATCCCGCCGGTCTGCCGGGTCACGTCGATGGCACGGCCGGCCAGTTCTACGGCTACGACAGAGCCAAGGCCAAGCAGCTCCTCACTCAGGCCGGCTACCCCAACGGCTTCTCGATGACGCTCTACACCCACAACGTGGAGCCGTGGCCGACGGTGGCGCAGTCCATCCAATACGACCTCGGCCAGATCGGCATCAAGGCCTCCCTCAAGCAGCTGGACAGGCCCGCCTACTGGACCCTGATCGGCAAGAAGGGCGTCGTCGGCGCTGGCTTGAACGACTGGTGGATGGACTACCCCGATCCGTTCGACTACATCATCAGCCTGTTCAGCAAGAGCTCGGCGATCGATGAGGGCACCAACCCGAGCTTCTGGTGGGACCCCAAGGTCGAGACGGCTTTGACCAGCGCGCAGGTCATGATGGATCCGGTAGCGCGCCTCGCGAAGTTCGACCAGATCCAGTCCTACATCATGGGCCAGGCTCCGGCCGTGCCGCTCTACCAGGAGCTCGTCACCACGCTGCACTCCAAGCGCACGGGCGGCGTCTACATGCACCCGGTCTGGATCTTCGACTACGCTCACTACTGGATCAACAAGTAGCGCGCGGGACGTAACCTGCCCGACCAGGTAGTCGACTCGGTCGGGTAGCCCACTCGGTCGGGTGATCTGCTCGACCGGGCAGCATGTCGCAACGCGAGCGGGGCGGCGGGCGGCTGAAAGCCGCCCGCCGCCCCGCTCGCGATTCGGACTGGACTCAGGCGCGACGTCCGCGGCCCGGCCGGCCTGCGGACAGCGCAAACACGCGTAGCGTGAGGCGCGGCGGTCCCGGCGGCTATACTGCATCCGTGCCCCTGATCAGTCGCATCCGGCCCGAGCAGCTCTACGCGCGACGCTGGCAGCTGCTTGCCCTGACCTCGGTGGGTGCCTTCATGGGCCCCCTCGACGGTTCCATCGTTTCGGTGGCCCTGCCCAAGATGGGTCGCAGTCTGCAGCTGAGCTTCACCGCCTCCATCTGGGTCCAGGCCGTCTATCTGCTCGTGATGGCGGTGCTCCTCATCCCCCTGGGGCGCCTGGCCGACCAGCGGGGCCGCGTGCACTACTACCTGGCCGGCATCGCCATCTTCACCGTGGGTTCGCTCTCTTCGGGGCTCAGCATGAACGCCGGCTGGCTCATCGGCAGTCGCGCTCTGCAGGGCGCCGGCGCGGCGCTGCTGGTGGCGACCTCCGCGGCGATCGTCACGGCGGTCTTTCCGCCCCAGGAACGAGGCCGTGCCCTGGGCATCAACGTCATGGCGGTCTACCTCGGTCTGAGCGTGGGACCGCCCCTGGGCGGCTTTCTCACCGATCACTTCGGCTGGCGCTCGATCTTCTTCGTCAACCTGCCCATCGGCATCGCCGTTGCGGCCTGCGGCTATCTGCTCCTGCCCCGCCACGAACGCGGCGACGAGCGGGCCATGAGGCCCGATCCCCTCGGGGCGGGGCTCTGGGGCCTGACCCTCGTCTGCCTGCTGGTGCCCCTGACCTTCGCGTCGCAGTGGGGCTGGACGTCGCCGCGCACCCTGGGCCTGCTCGCGGTCGCCGCCGCGGGCCTGGCCGGCTTCATCGTCGGTGAGCGGCGCGCGCGCGGCCCGCTGGTCGACCTTGACCTCCTCTTTCACAATCGCCTCTTCGCCGCCGCCAACCTCGCCGCCCTGCTCAACTACATGGCCCTCGGTGCGATCAGCCTTTTGACGGCGGTGTACCTCGAGGTCGTGCAGGGGCGCTCGGCGGGCCTCACCGGCTGGCTCATGCTCGCCCAGCCGGCGGTGATGGCCGCACTGAGTCCCTTCAGCGGTCGTTTGAGCGACAGGGTCGGCTCGCGGCTGCTCGCCAGCGGCGGCATGGTCATCGTGGCGGTCGGCATGCTGCTCCTGGCGACCATGCCGACCTCGTCGGGCCTTGTGCGGGTCATGGCCAGTCTGGGTGTCGTCGGGCTCGGCATGGCCGCCTTCAGCGCCCCCAACATGAGCGCCATCATGGGTAGTGTGCAAAAGCGGCAGCTCGGGTTGGCGAGCGCCTTCGTCGGCACCATGCGGGTCACCGGACAGGCGCTCAGCGTGGCCGTGCTGGGGGGGATCGCGGCGAGCACTCTGGGGCCGGCGGGCGGTCGCTTGCTGCTCCGCCTCGGTACGCCGGTGCCCGGTCAAAGCCACGCCGCCGCTCTGGCGGCCACCTATGTGTTGCATCATTACGCTCGTGGATACCACGACGCGATGGTGACGGGCGCCGCGCTCGCCTTGGTGGGCGCGCTTGCCTCGCTGACCCGCGGGCAGCACGTACCGCAGCCCGCGACCGGTACGCCGGGACCGGCGGGCGAGGGAGCAAGCAGCAGCTCCTGAAGCGAGGGACGCTCGGCCCGCGCCTGTCCCGTGCCCATTTTGATGGCCCGGTGGTACCGTGAGAGCATGAAGATCCATCTTGTAGACGGAACCTACGAGCTCTTTCGCAGCCACTTCGGCGCCCCGCGAAGGAAGGCCCGCGACGGCCGTGAGGTCGGCGCCACTGTCGGTCTCCTGAGGAGTCTCTTCGCGCTCGTTTCAACGCCGGGTGTGACGCACGTCGCGTGCGCCTTCGACCACGTCATCGAATCCTTCCGTAACGATCTCTTCCCGGGATACAAGACGGGCGCAGGCGTCGATGCGGACCTTCTGGCTCAGTTTCCCCTGGCGGAGAGGGGCGTTTCAGCGCTTGGCATCGTGGTCTGGCCCATGATGGAGTTCGAGGCCGACGATGCGCTGGCCACGGGCGCGGCTCGCTTCAGGGACCGGCCGGGCGTCGAGCAAGTCGTGATCTGTTCGCCCGACAAGGACCTGGCACAATCAGTCTCCGGGGTCAGGGTCGTTTGCTGGGACCGGCGCCG
>PKYM01000183.1:11904-15547 GCA_003132645.1 Actinomycetota bacterium
TGCGCGAGTCGATCATCTCGAGTCCATCCCGGAAGACCCCCGCCGCTTGGGCCTTCCCCTGGCGCGTGCGTCGCGCCTGGTGGAAAGCCTGGAGACTCACCGCGAGGAGGCCCTCCTCTACCGACGCCTGGCTACGCTGCGAGTCGATGTTCCGCTAGAGGAAGAGCTTGCCGATCTCAAGTGGCGAGGCGCCGGGGCGGAATTGGAAGAGGTCTGTCAGGGATTGGGCGACGAGGAGCTTCCGGCGCGCATCACCAAGCGCCGCGACACGTCGACAGGAGATCGGTGACCGAGCGTCGCCGCGGCCCTTAAGTCGCTCGAGTTCGACGACTTCGAATGCCTCTCTTTGGGCTGCGAGCGAGCCGCCGGCAAGATCTGGCGCTAACGGCCAAATCCTCGGCGTGCCCCGAAAATGGGTACACTAGGCACGATCGTCGAGCAGCCGCTGCCCTTCTGCCGGCGTGTCTCGCGTGGATCTCGCCGCGCCATGTGCACCAGGTCGACGACCTGGTCGATCGGCATCGACCACCGGGAAACGCATCGCAGCGGCTATGTGTACTCCTCTTGCCGGCGACGGTCGGGGCGTGGCGTGCACTCGCATTCGTCTCTCGGGCGGCCTTCACCATGCCGTCGCCAGCGACTCGGCATCCCGCAATGGGGGATGGGACCGCCGAGCCCCTTGAGAATCGAGGAACGCACATGCAGCTTCACGATACCGCGACCGACCATGTCCAGGTGCGGACCGCACTGCTGCTCGCCGCCGGACTCGGCAGCCGCCTGGCGCCTTTGACCGATGCGGTCCCTAAGTGCCTCGTCGCGGTGAGCGGGGTGCCGATCCTCGAGCGCCTCGTGCGCGCCCTCGACGCTCACGGGTTCCGGCGCCTCGTCATCGTCACGGGCTACAAGGCCGAGATCATACGCGAGTACCTCGGTGAGCGCTTCGGCGGCATCGCCATCGAGTACGTCCTCAGCCCGTGCTTCGAGACCACCAACAATATCTACTCTCTCTGGCTCGCGCGCCAGCTGATCGACGAGCCGTTCCTGCTGGTCGAGAGCGATGTCGTCTTCGATGAGCAGCTTCTGGCGCCCCTGCTTGAACCCGGCCGGATCGCCGTTTCCCGGCAACTGCCATGGATGGGCGGCACTACCGTGACGCTCGACGGGGGCGGCAACGTCAACGCCTTCTTCCCGCCGCCGCCGGGCGTCTACGGTCACCACTGCACCGACGCCAGCCACTTCATGGCGGTCAACATCTGCAGCCTTGCGCGCGACACCTGGGGTGAGGTCAGTGAGCGCCTTGACTCCCATGTGGCGGCCGGCCAGACGGGCTCATTCTACGAGTCGGTGTTCGAGGAGATGGCCGCCGCCGGCAGCATGGCCCCCGCAGCCGTGATCTTCCCCGCCGAGCGCTGGTACGAGATCGACACGCCGGCCGATCTGAAGGCGGCCGAGCTGGCGTTCCCGAGGCGCCTGNNGCGGCAGTGTGAGCCAGAGAACCTCCCGGCCGCCGGCCGGTCCCGCGCCCATGCTCGCCTTCGCCCGGGACCTGCCCAACGTGTGCTCTCTGGCCGGGCTTCTTGCCGCGCTGCTCGCACTCTACTTTGCAATCCGTGGGGTCTACCCGGCGGCGATGATGGCGCTGCTTTGGGCGGTCGTCTTCGACTGGAGCGACGGTCGTATCGCGCGGCGCATGAGCGCGCGCACGGCCGATCAGCGGGCCTTCGGCGCACAGCTCGACTCACTGATCGACATCGTCAGTTTCAGCGTCGTGCCGGCACTGCTGCTCTTGAGCCTCGGGCGCTTCAGCGTCTGGTTTGTCCCCGGCGCCTTCGTGATCCTCGCCACGGGGGTCATCCGCCTGAGCTACTTCAATGTCTTCGGACTGCTGGGCGAATCGACCTATCGGGGGCTGGCGCTCGACAACAACGTCCTCGTCGTGGCGCTGCTCTTCGTCTTCGAGCCGCTCGTCGGCCGGGGAGCCTTCGCCATCGTCCTCTACGTCGTCTTGATGGTGCTGGCCGGTCTCAACGTGGCTCCGATCGAAACGCCCAAGCCCGGCGGGCGCTGGTACTACGCCGTCATCCTTTATGCGCTCATGCTGAGCGGGATCTATGGATGGCGTCTGGCCTAGGACGACCGCTCTTCGCCGAGTATCCGACGCGGAACCTGTGGCAACGGCACCATCGTGTGGTCAGAGAGTCGCAGAGTCCCACGGAACCCGGCCTCCGCGGCTCGTTCCAGCGCCTCGTCCCAGAGCAGGCCGACCTGTTCCGCGGCGTGGGCGTCTGAGCTGATGACGAGGGGAACGCCGCGAGCGCGGGCGGCGCGGAGCAGGTCGGACGAGGGATACATGACGCCGGCGGGGTCGCTGAACCGGTCGGTGTTGAGCTCGATGGCGGCGCCTGAGGCGGCGATCGCGTCGAGAGACGTGTCGATCGCGTCGTCCACGGCCGCTCCGGACGTATGCCCCCAGAGCCCGATGTAGTCAAGATGCGCGATGATGTCGAAGCCGCCGAACTCCGCTCCCCGGCGGACCGTTTCGTAGTAGGCGGCAAAGAGGGTGTCGGTGTCTGACCAGCGGGGGTGATGGCGCATGGCGGGGTCGTTGAAGTCAAAGCCGTCGACCATGTGCACGCCGCCGATGACGTAGTCGAACGGCCAGGCGTCGATCAGCGTTCGCAGATGCTCCTCGTGTTCCGGCAGGTAGTCGGCCTCGATCCCCAGGAGCACGGTGATCTCGTCGTAGCGGCTCGCCGCGTCTCGCACCTCCGCGACGTAGCGCTCGAGCTCTGCAAACGGGATGGTGGGCATCTGCCACGGTGTCGGCTGCACCGGCGAGATGTGGTCGGCGATGCCGATCTCGGCCAGCCCTACGGCGATGGCGCGCTCGATGCACTCGGTCACGCTGCCGCTGCCGTCTGAGAAAGTGGTGTGGACGTGGTAGTCGCCGGGAAGGGTGCGCGCCTCCTCCGTGGGCCGACTCTGCTGTGCCGTCGCCGGCTCGCAGCGGGTGTCACCCATGTGGTTCATATCGCTCCTCGGCGTCGACGGTCGGTGGCCACTAACACTGCCCGGGCATGACGATCGTACAAAGAGGCTCTCATGAGTCGGTTAGGGGGTGATGAGCGCGCCGTTAGGGATCGGCGTCGAGGCTCGCAGGCGGTAGACCATTGTGACTATGTCGGCAGATCCGCGGCCATCACGATAGGGTACTGACTTCAACTCTCCCACGCACGAAGACGCGTCTCAGATGCCGCGAAGCGCAGGGACTTCGTAGCCGCCCTGGGCTGGCGCGCGGCTAGAGCGTCTTCGTGACCTTGTTCAGCCCGCGCGGCTTGTCGGGGTCGTAGCCGCGCGCCTCGGCCAGGTAGGCGGCGAGAAGCTGGCCAGGCACGATCGCCACGAGCGGCGACAGCGGTTCGGGTACGGCTTGCGGCAGGCGCAGGCCGCGCCGCTTGCCGCTCTCGCCGCCCTCCGGCGTATCTTCCACGACCACGAGCTCGGCCTTGCGTTCCAGCAGGTCGCGCTCGAGTTGTCGCATGGCCGGCAGCGCCCGGCCGGAGAGCGAGTAGAGCAGGGCCGGGTAGCCCGGCTCGACCATGGCGATCGGACCGTGCATGAGGTCGGCGGCCGAGTAGGGCAT
>PKYM01000031.1 GCA_003132645.1 Actinomycetota bacterium
AAGAAGCACCCCTCGCGAGAGCGTGCCGCCAGATCGTCGGCGTGCTGCCAGTCGGTCTTGCCGAAGAACATCTCCTCTTTGGTGGCAAGCTCCGAGGAGGACACGGCGGTCATGCCGGTGAGCGGGTCGCGACGCACCTCGATGGTCTGTTCGGCAAGCTCCATGCCCGCCAGCGGGCTAAAGAAGGAGACCTTCTCGACGCTGTGCTCGAACTCGATGCGTGCCATGCCGCCCCCTCGCCAGTCGTGTTTTCGCCGACGATGATACGAGGGCCGGGCCGGAGCGGCAACGATGACCCGCGGAGTCGGCTGTCGGCGGGGCNNCGGCTGTTCGCTGGGTCGGGCCACCTCGGAGAGGGTCGTCAGGAGGCTCCTCACCGAGTCGCGCATCGCGCCGTCCGTGGTGCGGCCGCCGGACGGCCCGGCGCCTCGCACGCAGCTCAACAGCAGGTTCGCCCCGCTCTGGCCGTCACCGTCTTCCCCGCCGACGCCGGCGCCGCCTCCCTGGCCGGAACCAGCGCCGAGGATCTCCTCCATCTGCTGCTGCGCCTCGCGCATGTCGTGTTCTTCGCAGGACGGCCCCATGACGGCGAGCGGCTTGCCGACGAAGGTGCGGTGCCCGTCGTCGGTGCGCCGCGCCCAGGCGAAGGCGTTCTGCAGGACGCCACTGGCGCCGCTGTCGTACTGCGGCGTGGCCACGAGGATCGCGGCGGACTGCCGCAAGGCCGCGCGCAGTCGGGCGACCTGAGCCGGCTCGACCCCCGCGAGGGCGCCGTCGCCGTCGAAAGCGGGCAGCGCGGCGATGTCGAACTCGTCGATCACCATCCCCGCCGGTGCCTGCTCGCGAGCCGCCTCGAACAGTAGACGGTCGTAGGAGTCAGGGCCCGCGCCCGTCCCGCCGGCGGTCACCAGCCCAAGCACATGGACCGGCTGGGGCCGGCTCGGCACGCGGCGCCGGGCGGCCGGTGCGGGACCGGCCACTGCCGGCTCGACGGGCACGCCCGCCTCGACCACGGCTCGCGCCGGACCGATCAGGACGGCGGCCAGGACGGCCGCGACGAGCGCCACACCCGCAAGCACCAGGAACGCGACCCGGAAGCCGTGCGTCAGCGCGGCAATCGGCGCCAACGCGCCCAGCGCGGCGTGACTGCGCAGGTAGCTGGTCGTGGCGGTCGTGGCGATCGTGGTGATGGCCGCCAGCCCCACCGCCCCGCCGATCTGCTGGCTCGTGTTGATCAGGCCCGAGGCCGCGCCCGCCTCGGGCGCTGTGGCCCCGGTCAGAGCGGCGATCGAGTCGGGCACGAAGGCGAGCCCGAGACCGAAGCCGGCGAGCAGGAAGCCGGGCAGCAGGTTGGTCACGTAGGTGCCGTTCACCGGCAGCCGGGCGTAGAACAGCAGGGCGACCATGATGAGCAGCAGGCCGATGGGCAGCACGATGCGCGTGCCGATGCGATTGACGAGCCCCTGCGCGACCACCGCGGACACGACGGTGAGGAAGGTCGTCGCGATGTAGGCCACGCCGGTCTTGAGGGCCGAGTAGCCCAGCACCTGCTGCATGTACACCGAAAGCAGGAAGAACTGCGAGAAGAGCGCGGCGCCGATCAGAAAGCCCACGATGTTGGCCGCCCTGGGCGTGCCCAGACTCAGGATGCGCAGCGGCAGCAGGGCGTGGCGCGAGCGCAGCTCGATCACGATGAAGCTGCCAAGCAGAACGGCCGCCACGCCCAGCAGCGTGATGGTCTCGGGGGAACTCCAGCCGATCTGCGTGGCACGGGTAAGCCC
This sequence comes from Actinomycetota bacterium, assembly GCA_003132645.1. Lineage (GTDB taxonomy): Bacteria > Actinomycetota > Thermoleophilia > UBA2241 > UBA2241 > Bog-752. The sequence goes on from PKYM01000031.1 coordinate 1,782, forward strand.
GTAGACGAGCAGCATGAGCCCCGCCGTAACGGTCACCGCGCCCGGAATATCGAACCCGCCGCGCTCACCGTTATCACGAGCCGCCGGTAGCAGCACTGGGCTCAGGCCGACCAGAACGGCGCCGATCGGCACGTTGATGTAGAAGATCCACTGCCAGCCGAAGGCGCTCGTCAGCACGCCACCCAGCAGCGTGCCGGCGGCCGCGCCGCTGCCGGCGATGCCGCCCCAGACGCCCAGGGCGAGGTTGCGCTCGCGGCCTTCGGCGAAGGTCGTGACGAGGATCGACAGGGCCGCCGGCGAGAGCAGCGCGCCGCCCAGCCCCTGGATACAGCGGAAGGTGATCAGCGAGATCTCAGACCAGGCAAAGCCGCAGGCCAGCGAAGCGGCCGCGAAGATCACCAGGCCGGCCATGAACACGCGCCGCCGGCCGAGCACGTCGGCCAGCCGGCCGCCGAGCAGCAGGAAGCCGCCAAAGAAGATGGCGTAGGCGGAGAGCACCCATTGCAGGCTCTCGACCGTGAAGTGCAGGTCGCTGCGGATCGAGGGCAACGCCACGTTCACCACGGCGATGTCCAGCACTACCATGAACTGCGCCACGCAGATGGCCGCGAGGATGAACCACTTGCGGCGGTCCCACGCGTCCGGCTGCGTGCCGGCGGAGCTCACCGTGGGGTCGCCTGCGTGAGACGCGAATGTCTGCGGATCGGCCACTGGTACCCTCCTGGCCTGAAGTCGAGGCGCCGCGAGCTATCGTCTCTTCAAGCGGTCGCTTCCGCGAACCTGTCGCCGCACCCGACTAGTTACCAAACGTCTCCGACGGCGCCGGACGCTCGTGGGATAGTGGCCTTAGTGGCCCCGCCGCCATGCGCCCCGCCGCCTTTCAAGGCAGCTTTCCCCTAGGTTTGTAGGGAAAACCTGGTGAGAGGTCGGGATTCGCCGGTGACGGCGGTGTCGCGGGCGGCGCCGTCGGAGGCGACGCCTCGGCGGCGTGGCGGTCGGTGGCGACGCCGCCGACGGCGCTGCTACACCTTTGGGAACCGGGCCGTGGTCACGTTGACCGTGCCGCCCTTGGGCCCCCATCGGCGCAGCGGCCGGGCGGAAGGCCCAGGCGCCGGCGCGTGTTCACGATGAGCAGGCTCAGGTACCGGTCGTGAGTGGCAAGGTCATCGACCGCCTCGCGTCGCAGGTCGAGCATGAACAGGGTGGCGGCGGCCGAGCGGCGACCCTCGGCGTCCTCGAGGATCTGCGCCAGGGTGGCGACCTCGTCGCCCTGTCTGTGCGTGGCCCACGCGCTCAAGAGCCGGCCTTCGTACCAACCTCAGACGTCGAGCTTTCGCAGAAGGCTCAGCGGAAGATAGAACACGTCGCCGCCCGCGGCACCGTCGCCCGCCGATCCCGCGCCCGAGTCATCGCTCGGCGCGGCGGCTTCGAGTTTGACAAGGAAGCCGGCCAGTCGTTCTTCGACCGCATAGCCCGAGCCGCCGGGAGTCGCGACGCGATCGCCGACCCTGATCCTGACCGTTCCCAGCTCTACGTGCTCCTTGCCGGCGCGCCGATACTCGTTGAATTCGCGTCTTTGATCGTCGGTCCAATCGGTCATGGGCTGCCTGCCTTTCAAGAAGTTCTTGCGCGACTCTAGGGCAGCCAGACCGGGAGGCTCCCCGCGCCGAGGTCGGTCGGCGTCGACGACGCGCCAGGGACCGCCGTCCACAGGTGTGCCCGATCGTCGGCTTGGCCCGGCGAATGCAGGGCATAGGCGATGAGCGAGTCGTCGGGCGCCCAGGCGATCCCGGTGACGGCCACGTTCGCGATCGGCTTACCGTGCTTGAGTTTCTTGGCGCCGGTATCGTAGGCGTACAGGTACGTGTTGGTCATGGAGCCGATCGGCGGCACGCCCCAGAAGGCGACTTTGTCGCCCGCATGGCTCCAGGCCGTTTCGTCGCGGCCGGCGAGCGTGGTGTTCTGCTTGTGGACGGCCGTGCCCGTGGAGGTCTTGCGCACCATGTAAGACACTGAGATGTCGGACCCGGTCGTCGAGGTCACGACGTACTTTGCGTCTGGCGAGACGCCGGGGTCGCGGAAGCGCCGGATATCGTAGGAGTCCACGTAGCGCACCTGGCCGATGACGTGCGGTGTGCTGCCCGCGACGAGCTTCAGCCGGATAAGGCTCTCAACCACAAAACGGGCGCCCGGGTTGCCGGTGACAGGTCCACCGTCGCGCAGCCGCACGTAGACGAGCAGCTTGGCTCCGGGCGCCGCGGAAGGCTCAGTGCCTTTCAGGCGGCGAAACGCCGCCGGCTTGCCGGGTGTCGTAGTGACTGCGTAGAGCCTGTCTGCCAGCGGGTAGGCAGTCCGTTTGACGCTGCCCGAGCCGGAGACGAGAAGCCTGGTCGCCGACAGCCAGGTCATCCCGTCGATCCGCTTGACGCCCTGCGAGGTAAACGACAGGGGCGCGAGCTTGGCGAGCGCCACGTAGAAGATGTAGACCTTGCCGCCGACGGCCGCCGGCAGGATGGCGATCTTGGTGTTGTCGGGCGAGGCCAGCATGCGCGCCGGGCGAAACGGCAGGTCGATGAGCTTGAGGGCAGACGTGGGGACCGGAGACACGCTCCACAGGGAGTCCTGCGTTCCCGCCCGCCTGACCACGATGATTGAACCTGCGGCAAGCCCGAGGTGTGACGCGGCCACTGGCGCCGCGGTGACGGCCGCCTGCGGCGAGGCTGCGCCGCCGGCCACAGGTGCCGCCGGCGCCGCTGCGACCGGCGCTCCTGCCGCCACGCCCGCCGCGATCGCCAGCGCGACCACCGCGATCGCGGCGGCCACGGCCCTGGTCGCGGTCCACCGCCGCTTCGCCGTCTTGCCGGTGCTACTCATGGCCGCCTCCTTTGCCCGCGACAACGTCCGACNNCAGATGAGCCCAGTGGCGAGCGAACAGGCCCTGGCAAGGTCTCGCGGCGGGCGGTTTGCGAGAGCACTCCCGGACGTGGGGGCCACAGGTAACGGCGGTTCGCCGGTGCCTGGTCCCAGCCGGTGCACTAGACTGAGCTGGTGATCAGCGTCATCGTCCTCACTCTCGACGAAGAGGTCCGACTGCCGGCCTGCCTGACCGCGCTGGTCGGCCAGGCGCCTCACGATCTGATCGTGGTCGACGGCGGGAGCACCGACCGCTCGGTCGAGATCGCCCGTGCCGCAGGCGCTCGAGTGATCGTCTCCGGGCCGGGCCGGGCGGTGCAGGCCAACCGCGGAGCCGCCGCGGCCGCGGGCGACATCCTGCTGTTCGTGCACGCCGACACGCGGCTTGCGCCGGGCGCCCTCGAGCTGGTCGAGCGGACGCTGGCCGCCGATCCCGGCATCGTCGGCGGCTCGTTCACCCTGCGATTCGACCACGCCGGCTCCTCCCTGCGCCTGTTCGAAGTTTTCGGCGGGCTCTATCACCGCGTCTTCAAGTCTCTGTACGGCGACCGCGGCATCTTCGTCCGGCGCGGCGCGTTTCGAACACTGCACGGTTTTCGCCCCCTGCCGTTCATGGAGGACTACGATCTCGGACGGCGCCTGCCGCGCCTCGGGCGCGTCTGCATTCTGCGCCGGCCGGTGACGACCAGCGCGCGCGAGTTCGACGCACAGGGCCCGTTCGTGCTCGGCGCGAAGCTCTGCGTGTGCCTGGCGGGCTTTCGGGTCGGCGTGGCGCCGCAGCGCCTGTGCCGCTTCTACTACGGTCGCCACGACCCCGGCGCCAGGCATGGTGACCAAAGCGCCCGACAGGGTGGCCCCGGCGCGACGCGCCCTAGGCCACACATGAAAGGAGTCGCATGACGATCCTTGCGAGCGCCGACGGCAGACGGCGCGCCGCGCTCGCCGCGGCGCGCATCTTCATGGGCCTGCTGTTTCTCAGCGTCTGGGCCTACAACCTCCAACACCACCTGTACTCGACGCCCGGCTATGCCGCTTTCGTGGGCATCTTCGCCCGCGACACCAGTACACCGCTCGTGGCCTCCGTTCTCAACCACGTCGTGATCCCCAACGCCGCCTTCTTCAGCAAGCTGCAGATGGTCACTGAGCTGGCGCTGATCGGCGTGCCGCTGACGATCGGCCTGTTCACGCCTGTGTCCGGTCTCATCGGTGTGAGTTTCGCTATTCCCCTCGGGCTCGCGGCCAACGGCAAGCCCGGCGAGTGGTCGGGCACGTACCTGATGATCGTCCTGCTGCTCGTGATGGTCGCCCTGACACAGGCGGGACGCACGTGGGGCATCGACGCATGGCTCGTTCGACGGCGCCCGCGCCCGCGACTGCCGGTCTACTGAGGTGACGGTCGCACGAGCGCTGGCGATCGTCGCGCGGCTCCCGCGGCGGGGCGCCGTCAAGACGCGCCTGGCGGCCGCTATCGGCCACGACGACGCGCTGCGTGTGTATCGCGAGCTGCTTGGCGGCACACTGCGCAGCGCCGAGCAGCTCACCGGCGTCGAGCTCGTTCTGGCGCTGGCCGACGACCAGGTCTCCCCCGTCGTCGCCGGCGCCGGCGCAGCCGCTCCACAGTCCAGCCCGCCGCCGGCCGCCGAGATCCTGGCCGACCTCGGCCGCGACGGCGACGGCCAGAGCGCCCGCTGGCGCTCGCTCGGCCAGCGTGGCTCCCGGCTCGGTGAGCGCCTGACGAACGTCTTCGCCGACCTGTTCGCCGACGGTTTCCAGGCCGTCGCGATCGTCAATAGCGACAGCCCCGCACTGCCGTCAGCGTACCTGACCCAGGCGTTCGACCTGCTCGCTGAACCGGACCCGCTCGGGCGCATCGTGCTGGGCCCGACGACCGACGGCGGCTTCTACCTGATCGGCACCGACGCAGCCACGTGGCGCACCCGGTCGGGCGTGATCGGCGACGCATTGACCGGCGCACCCCTGGGCTCAGCCGCGACGCTCGCACGCACCGCGCGGGCCGTCGCGGCAAGCGGCCTCACGGTGCGCCAGCTGCCGCTCTGGACCGACGTCGACGACGACGCCGACCTGCCTCTGATGGACCGGCTCCTGTCTCCCGGCGCCGCGACCGACCGACCGCGCGGCGAGCCGCTCGACGGCCTGCGCGAGATCTACCTGCACATCACCAACCGCTGCGGCCTGCCGTGCCCGCACTGTTACAACCGCGACAACCCGCGGGAGTCCGGCGAGATGACCACGGCCGAGTGGCGACACGCCATCGACCAGTGTGTCGCTCTGGGCGCCACGAGTTTCGTGATCCTCGGCGGAGACCCGCTGCTGCGCGACGACCTCCTTGAGATCGTCGACTTCATCACCGGCGTGCACGAGCGCAAGGTGCGCATCTTCTTCAATCGCCTGATCACAGAGGAGAGCGCGGCTGAGATGGCCCGGGTCGGACGCGGCCTCTACCGACCGCTGGTCAGCCTCGATGGCCCCGAAGAGGTCAACGACGCGCTGCGCGCCCCGGGCAACTTCCGCGACGTCCTGAGATCGATCGCCAACCTCGTCGCCGCCGGACTGGACCCGGTCGTCAACACCGTGCTGCTGGCGCCGGTGCTGCCCGGCCTCTCGAACATGGCCCGCACGCTGCGCGCCGAGGGCGTCACTCGCCTGCATCTGATCCTGCCCCACCAGCGTGGCGGCCTGTCGGATCGTCGCGACCTCGTGCCCACCGGAGCCGAGATGGCGGCGGCCGTGAGGGAGCTCTCAGGCGCCGCCGCCGAGATCGGCCTGCTGGTCGACAACGCCGCCGCCCTGAAACGCCGCCTCAGGGCGCCGCAGGACTTCTGCACGTGCGGCTGCGCGGACCTGGCCATCGACCCGTGCGGCAGAGTCCACGCCTGCACGATCACCTGCGGCGACCCGGCTTTCGTGGCCGGCGACCTGCGCGCCCAGGACCTGGAGACCATCTGGCGTTCATCGCCCGCCTTGCGCCTGTTGCGCAACGCGCACGCCCGCGACCGCGCCGAGTGCGCCGCCTGCCCGGTGGTCGACGCCTGTGGCGGCGAGTGCTGGATGCAGGCCCACTATGCGGCCCGCCTGCGGGAGCAGCCGGCCGGCTTTGCGGCGCCGTTTCCGTACTGCGACTTCGTGCGGCCGGCCTTCGAGGAGCTGATGGCCGAGGCGGGGGTGCGTGGCTCGGAGCTCGGCGTCGGCTGCGAGCCCAGCGGCGGGTGCGAGTCGCCGGTAGGGGTCGGCCAAGCGCGCGTTGGAGTCGGCGAGGCCGACTACGCCCTGTTCGACTGCATATGAGGATACTGACGAGCCCGGGAGTTCCCGGGCGAGGGAATCGCTGGCAGGGGGAGCGGCGCGAGCCGGGATCGCGCTGGGCCTCTCGTTTCGAAGAGCTCGACGGCACGGGCGGCCACGAACATCCTGAGGGCCATCTCCCGGCTGTCCAGGCGCGCGCCCACCATGGGCATGGCGACGTTGAGGACCCTGCGCGGTAGCATCGCCCGCAAGGTCCTGGCCGCCCGAGCCCGTCCCGGACGCCGGGGCGGGCTCACGAGCTCGCGAGCGACCGCCTCGAGGGCCGGGGCGTCGAACAGGCGCCGCGCGGTCGCAGTGCGCAAGCCCTCAGCGATGACCTCCCTCGTCGCCGCGGCCGCCAGGATCTGATGCAACGTGGCCGCGGGGCGGCTGGCGAACGGCACGGCCGGGCCGTGGACATCGAGCGCCCGGGCAAGGGCGCCCGGGTGCACGCGGAGCCGCTCGGGAAGCGACGCGACGACGTCGGCGACACGGCGCGCCTGAAGCGGGTTGACGATCTCGAGGTACGGCGCCTTCAAGTCGTTGAGCGGCGAGATCCTGGACGGGATGAACAGTGAGTGCTGCAGGCGGTCGCGATAGCCGAGCAGGTCTTCCCCATCGCGCCGCGTAAGCTCCGCCGGCCAGGACTGCCGGGGCAGCCCAAGGCGACGGATCGGATGGCTGGGCGCATAGTCGTCAAGGAGATCCGCTCCGCAGTGGTGACGGACGTTAAGATCCGACGAGAACTCCCCCAGATACCCCCAGCCGTGGTTGTCGCCCCGCACCACGCCGACGCAGCCCTCCGCGGCGAGCGTCTCCCATGTCTCGAAGGCGTCTGCGTACATGGTGAAGTCGGGCAGCTGGCCTTCGGACACCGTCACGAACCTCTCGAGCGCCTCGGCCGTTCTGCCGGGTCGTCCATCGAGGCGGAAGAAATCGTGCCGCGCCCCCACCTCCCTGGCCAGCCGGCTCGCGATCGCGGCGTCGCTTCTCTCATCGCGCAGCGACGCCTCGAAGCCCCAGGTGACGCAACGCGGCCTGGCGCCCGCCTGGAGCAGCCCCACGAGGATCGTCCGGCTGTCGTATCCCCCCGAAAGCAGGACCGGCCAGCGCTCGACGTCGGGGACGAGATAGGCGCACGTCTCGACGACGGCGTCGTTGAGCCGGCGCACGTGCTCCTCGTCGCTCAGATCCTGCGGCTGGTAAGGCTCCCACCGCGAGCGCACGTCGAGCTCCCAGGTGTGCCGGTCGAGCTTCACCGTCCCATCCGGTGACACGCGGCGCAGCCGGCGGTCGTACGACGGCAGAGGCCCGAGCGAGCCTGAGGTCACCATCCAGGTGACGGCCGTCGGCTCCAGCTCGAAGCTACCGAGGAGGGTCACCAGGGCGCGCTGCGACGACGAAGCCAGAAAGACGTCGGGGTCGTGGTAGTACCAGACGCCACGTGAAGCGGCGAGGTCGGCGACGGTCTCGACCTCGTCGGGCGAGCATCGGATCAGGCTGTAGGTACCGTCGGGCGGCGACGAGCCGGGGCGCCACCATGCACCTGGAGTGTCGAGGATGCGCCCGAGGCAGAGGCTCGTGCCGCGCAGCGCGACGCCCTCGTTCGGGTTGACCACGGCGAGCGCAAGGCTGCCGTCCTCGACCAGCTTCGTAGGGGCGGGCACGATGCTGGGCGGCCACAGGGCGCGCGCGCACTCCTCGAGGGCGGCCGCGCGACCGCCGGCCTGCCGTCCGGCCCGGTCACAGACCAGGATGAACTGCGCCACTACCCCTCGACCCTCTCGGCTGTCGTGCCGAGCGCCGCCCCTTCAGGCGTCGCCCTGACCCACTCGCCGGGTTCTTCGACCGCGCCGAGCATGACCCACTTCGTGCGCGAGCGCGGCCGCAGGTAGGCAAGATAGTAGATCGTGGCAGTGACCGCCGTGACGAGCACGATGAGGACATCCTTGGCGGTCTGACTTGTCGCCATGAGCGCGAACGATGTCAACACCGCGATCGGCACGAACGGCCACAGCGGCATGAGGTAGCGCCGCGGCGCGTCGCGCATGAGCCTGATGCGGAGAGCGGCTACGCACATGAGACTCATGAAGACGAGCGTGATGACACCCATCAACGTGACGAGGCCGGTGATCGCCGACGAGAACAGCGAGAAAGCGCCGGCGGCGGCCATCACGATACACGCCACCCACGGCGTGCAGTACCGCGGGTGCACCGCCTCGAGCCAGCCGTTCACGGGCTGCGGCAGGACCTGGTCGCGAGCCCCGGACCAGAGCACGCGACCGAAGCCCATGATGTTGGCGACGAGGGCATTGAAGATGGCTACGACGATCGCCAGGGTGATGAACGTACCCAGACGCCCGGCGCCGAGGCTCGAGACGAGGTTGGTCATCGCCGCCGGGTCGGTGCTGAGCTTCCGCAGTGACGGAGCGCCCAGGAGCGCCGCCGCCGTCGGGACGGTGACGATCACGACGAACACCGCCACCGCGAGCAGGACGGCCCGCCCGATGTGCTGGCGAGCCTTCTTGGTCTCTTCCGAGAACAGCACCGACACGTTGAACCCCGTCATGTTGAAGAAGGCCAGCGTGAGGCCCACCAGCAGGACCGACCACGTGATCGGCGCCGCGGCGCCGCTGGGGACGAAGGCCTTGGGGACAAGGAGGCGTCCGACAGGATCGTGGGCGTGCGCGAAGCCCATGACGCTGACGATGCCGATGGATACGAGCTCGAGCGCCAGCATGACCGTCGTTACGATCCAGCTCGTTCTGACCCTGAGGACGGCCAGGCCGGCGGCCAGGACCAGAAGGATCAGGCCGGCCATACGGGGGTCGATCGTGCTCCAGATGGTCTGTAGCTGGATGCCGGCCCCGAGCGCGAACGATGCGATCAGCAGCGTGTAGAAGAGCAGCAGGATCACGAAGACGACGAAGCCGGTGCCGCGCCCCAGCACCCGCCCGATGATGGCGTATTCGCCGCCCGCGATCGGATAGGCGGTGCCCAGCTCGGCGTAGACGAGGCCCATGCCGGCGGCGATGAAAGCGGCCATGATGGTCGCCGGAAACGACCACGTGCCGACCATGAAGAGCAGCACTGACACATAGACGAAGACGGTCGTGGCGGGCGACATGGCCGACAAGGTCAGAATGGCATTGCCGACGGCGCCGAACGATCGCTTGAGTTGTGGCTCGTAATGGCGCGCGATGTCCTCACCGGTGTCCCGGCTCACTGGAAGAACCCCTTCCCTCGCGGATTCAGCGGCCGTCAGGACCGAGTTCGACCGGCACGTACCCGGCACCTCTCCCATTAAGGCTCAGATGGCCCTCGCAGCCGTTTCCGCGGCGAGGGTAGCATGTGCAAAACGGCCCGAGAAGGCGTGCGCGGGAGGTTATCTCGTTGGACAACGATTTTCGCCGCTGCGCCACCGCAAGCGAGTAAGCAAGGAGCCGCGCGACTCCGCCTATGCGTAGACGTCGCGCCGGACCGAGTGCTGCGTCAGCCGCTGCTCACCTGGCCGTCGTGAGGACGCGCGCGGGCGTGGGATGCGCGCTTCCGTCGGCCAGGCCCAGGCCGAGCTGGCCCCGTTCGTTCGAGCCCCATGCCCAGAGCGAGCCGTCACCTTGCAGGGCCGCGGTGTGGGCGGCGCCGCAAGCGACAACCGCCCAGCTTGCCGCCGCTCCGACGCGCGTGGGCGCCGTCGGGTTGAGGGCGGTGCCTCCCAGACCGAGCTGACCGGAGCCGTTGAGGCCCCACGCCCAAAGGCTGCCGTCCACGTGCCGGCCGAGGCTGAAGCCAGACGAGCAGGCGATCCCCGTCCACGTGGCCTGCGCCCCGACACGCGCCGGCGCGGGGTGGGCGTCATCGTCGCTCGAACCCAGGCCGAGCTCTCCGGAATCGTTCTCGCCCCAACTCCAGAGCGAGCCGTCACTTCTCGTTGCCAGGCTGAAGTCCTGGCCGGCCGCGATCGCCGTCCAGGTCGCGGCCGTGCCGACGCGCACCGGGGCGTGGCGATCGTTCGCGTCGCCCAGGCCGAGATCGCCATAGAAGCTGCTCGAGCCCCAGGCCCAGAGCGAGCCGTCACTGCGCAAGGCGAGGGTGAAGGGGCCTTCTGAGTCGACTGCCGTCCAGTCGCTGGCCGCCCCGACGCGCACCGGAACAAGGCGATCGTTGGTGTCGTTCAGGCCAAGCTGGCCGTCGTTGTTGTAGCCCCAGGCCCAAAGGCTGCCGTCGGCCCTGATGGCCAGCGTGTTCCACAGGCCGCAGGTAACGGCGACCCAGTTCGTGGCCGTGCCGACACGGGTGGGCACGTCACGCTGGGTCGTGTCACCCAGACCGAGCTCGCCGTAGTAGTCCGCGCCCCAGGCCCACAGGGAGCCGTCGGCTCTGATGGCGAGCGTGTCGCCCCAGCCGGCGGCGACGGCCGTCCAGCTCATGGCCGTGCCGACCCGGGTCGGCGTGGCGTGGGGGTCACTGTCGGCGGCGCCGAGACCGAGCTCGCCGTTGTAGTTGTCTCCCCAGGCCCAGAGGGAGCCGTCGGCGCCAAGGACCACGGTGTGGTCGACACCGCAAGCAAGTCGCGCTCCTGTCAGCGCCCAGCTACCGCTCGGTGAGGTAAGAGCGACGGGCGTGTGGCGCCCGGCCGTGTCGCCCAGGCCGAGCTCGCCCTCGAGGTTTCGGCCCCAGACCCGCAGCGAGCCGTCGCTGCGCAGGGCGAGGCCGAAGCCGCCACCGCAGGCGACTGCCGTCCAGGTGCTGGCTGTGCCGACCCGCGCCGGAGCGTGGCAGCCGGCCCTGTGGCCCAGGCCGAGTCCCCCCCAGGCGTTGCGGCCCCAGGACCACAGCGAGCCGTCGCTGCGGGTCGCCAGGCTGCAATCGAGGCCGGCGGCGATCGCCGTCCAGCTGCTCGCCGTGCCGACGCGCGCCGGCGAGGGGTGTGCGCCGGTATCGGCGTTGCCGAGACCAAGCTTGCCGAAAGTGTTCTGACCCCAGGCCCACAGCGAGCCGTCGCTGCGCAGGGCGAGGGTGAAACCGGCGCCGCCGCTGACAGCGCTCCAGTTGTTGGCTGTGCCGACGCGCACCGGCGCGTGGCGATCGTTCGTGTCGCCCAGGCCGAGCCGGCCATCGAGATTGCGGCCCCAGGCCCAGAGACTGCCGTCGCTGCGCAGAGCGAAGGTCGTGTCTGCCCCGCAGGAGACCGCGACCCAGGCAGACCCCATGCCCACCCGCGTCGGCGTGTGGTGCGGGTTCGTGTCGGCCTGCCCCAAGCCGAGCTGCCCATACGCGTTGTTTCCCCACGTCCAGAGCGAGCCGTTGCTGCGCAGGGCCACGCTGTGGTCGTCGAGCCCGCAGGCGACCGCCGTCCAGTTCCTGGCCGAGCCGACCCGCACAGGCGAATCGCGTGCGGTCTGGTCGCCCTTGCCGAGCTGGCCAGAACCGTTGAAGCCCCAGGCCCAGAGCGTGCCGTCGCCGCGCAAAGCGAGACTGTAGGTGGCGCCGCAGGCGACCGCCGCCCAGTTCGCGGCCGTGCCGACGCGGACGGGTGAGGAATGCGCACCGCCGTGGGCGGTGCCTAGGCCAAGCTGGCCGTAGTCGTCGGCGCCCCAGGCCCAGAGCGTGCCGTCGCTGCGGATCGCCAGGCTGTGGTGACGGCCGCAGGCGATCTGTGATCCGCGACCAGCGCTGCCGGCGGCCGGCGTCGCAGCGCCCGCCATGGTGGGCACAAGCGTGCCCGAAAGACAGATGACACAAAGGGCGCAAAGCGCGATGGAGCAGGAGATACGCTTCATGCCGGCCCCCCAAATCTCGAGCCTGGCGGCAGACCACCAGTGCTCTTCGCCTGCCCGTAGCCCTACTTCGCGAGCGTATCGGTGAACGCCTCTGCGCAAGAGAGCCTACCACCGCGCGCGGCGGGGAGATAGGGGTTGGCAGATGGACATCGCGGCAAGAAGGGCCGAGGCACGGCCGCTCTCGCGGCGCTGCTTGCAGGGGTTTCGTGAGGGTCG
>PKYM01000363.1 GCA_003132645.1 Actinomycetota bacterium
GAGTAGCGGCCCCCAGTGAGCACGAGCTCGTCGTGGCCGCCGCGTTCGACGATGCGGCCGTCTTCGATCACCAGGATCTGGTCGGCGTAGCGTACGGTGCTCAGGCGATGCGCGACGACCACCGAGGTGCGGCCGCTGAAGAGCACGTCCATGGCCCGTGAGATGCGCTGCTCGCTTTCGGCGTCGACGCTCGAGGTGGCCTCGTCCAGGATCAGCACACGAGGGTCGGCAAGCAGCGCCCGGGCGAACGAGATGAGCTGGCGCTGCCCGGTCGAGAGCGCGCTGCCGCCTTCCTGAACGTCGGTGTCGTAGCCCTCGGGCAGGCTCTCCACGAAGTCGTGCACGCCGACGATGCGGGCGATACGCTGCACCTCTTCGAGACTCGCGTCGGGACGTCCGAAGCGTATGTTGTCGAGGATCGAACCGGTGAACAGGAAGGCCTCCTGGGGCACCACCGCGAGCTGTTCGCGCAGCGACCTGGTCGTCACCTTNNGCCCGGCGGGATGGCGAACTCGATGTCGTGCAGCACGTCGCCGCCGCCGTAGCCGAAGCTCACGTGGTCGAACTCGACCAGACCGCGCACGTCGGGCAGCGACCGCGCGTCGGGGGCGTCGCTCAGGTCGGGCTCGGTGTCCAGCACGGTGTAGATCTTCTGCACGGCCGCCATCGACGACTGGAAGGTGTTGTAGAGCTGGGAGAGCTGCTGGATCGGGTCGAAGAAGCTCCCCAGGTAGCCGATGAAGGCCACGAGCACACCGACCTGTATGGCGCCGCTGGTGACCAGCGTGCCGCCGTACCAGAGCACGATCACGATCCCCACGGCCGACAGGAGCTCGACGAACGGGAAGTAGAGGCCGCTCTGCACGACGGTCTGCATGTTGGCGTCGCGGTAGGCGGCGTTGACCGCGACCTGTTTGACCATGTCGCGGTCTTCGGCGCGGAAGGCCTTGAGCACGCGCATCCCCGAGATCGACTCCTGGAGGTGCGCAGAGACGTCGCCGATCCGGTTGCGTACGAGGGCGTACGAGCGTGCCGACCGGGTGCGGAACGTCAGCGTGCCGACCAGCACGATCGGCATGATCGCCAGCGTGGCCAGCGCCAGGCGCCAGTCGAGCACGAAGAGCAGCACGGCCGCGCCGACGATGGTCAGGCCGTTGGTGACGAGCGAGGTGACGCCGTCGGTGACGAGCTGGTCGAGGGCGTCGATGTCGTTGGTCATGCGCGAGACGATCCAACCGGTGCGCTGCCGGCTGAAGAAGTCGAGCGAGAGCTTCTGGATGTGGGCGAAGACGTTGCGCCGCAGGTCCAGGATGACGCGCTCGCCGACCCAGCTCACGAGATAGGTCTGCACGTAGCTGGCGCCGAGGTTCAGCAGGTTGACGGCCAGGAAGGCGATGATCACCAGGTCGACGACGTGCATGTCCTTCTTCTGGATCCCCGAGTCGATGGCGATCTTCACCAGGTAGGGCACCGCCAGGCCGGTGACGGTGACGACGATCATGGCGACGATGGAGAGCGCGGCGCGCCAGCGGAAGGGGTAGGCCAGGCGCGCCAGGCGGGCGAGCTTGAGCTCGCGTGCCAGGTGGACGAAGGCCCGCCAGCCGCGGAACTCGTGCAGGTCGGCGCCGCTGCCGTGGGGGCCCGACTGCCGGGAGCTCCAGGCCATCTCAGACCCTTCGCTTTGGCCGCGCGGCGCGCCGCTCGCGCTGGCGGCGCGCCTGCCACCACGAGCCGAGCAACGTGGCCATGAGCGAGCTCGCGCAGGCCTTGCCCGCCCAGCTCGAGTTCCACTGCTCGCCGTGGTGCGCCACGTCAGTTCACCTCTCCCGGCTTCGGGATAGACGTGCCGCGGTGCCGGTCGGCGGCGTCCAGTGTCGTGCCTTCGAGCTCGGCCGCGCCGAACATGCGCCGGTAGAGCGTGTCGGCGGCGATGAGCTCGCGATGCGCGCCGCGCTCGACGATCCGTCCGTCGGCCAGCACCACGATCTCCTCGGCCAGCGAGATGGTCGAGGGGCGGTGGGCGATGATGAAGGTGGTGCGGCCCTTCATGACCTCCACCAGCGCCCTCCTGATCTTGAACTCGGTCTCGGCGTCGACGCTCGAGGTGGCGTCGTCCAGGATCAGTATCTGGGGGTCGACGACGAGCGCCCGGGCAATGGCGATGCGCTGGCGCTGGCCGCCCGACAGGGTCAGTCCGCGCTCGCCGACGACGGTCTCGTAGCCCTCCGGCAGGGCCTCGATGAAGGCTGCCGCCTGGGCGCGTTCGGCCGCCTCGCGGACCTGGGTGTCGCTCGCCNNGTCGTAGAAGCGCGGCACCAGGTTGGTGAGCGTCGTCTTGCCGCAGCCGGTGTGGCCCACCAGCGCGATCGTGCGGCCGGCCGGCACCTCGAGATCGATGTGTTCGAGCACGGGCCGGTCGACATACGAAAACGAGACGCCCTCGAAGCGCACCTCGCCGGCCACGCTGGTCAAGGGCGCCGCGTCGGCGCGCTCGACCATCTCGATGGGTGCGTCCAGGACCTCGTAGACGCGGGTCCCCGAGGCGATGGCGCGCTGCGCCAGGCCGGTCAGCCAGCCGATCACCTGGGCCGGGTAGATCAGCAGCATGAGGTAGCTGTAGAACGCCACGAGGCTCCCCAGGCTGAGGCTGCCGTCGATGACCTGGCGACCGCCTACGTAGAGCAGCACGACGACCGCCAGGTTGGGCAGAAAGCCGATCAGCGGTATGTAGACAGCCCGGATGCGGGCGGCGCTGACCTCGGCCTCGAAGACCCGCGTGCTGCGGTCGGAGAACTTGGCGAGCTCGTCGTCCTCGCGGGCGAAGATGCGCACGATGCGCGAGCCGGTCACGTTCTCTTCAGCGGTCGAGGTGACGTCGGCGATCTTCTGCTGCACGTCGCGCAAGATGGGCTGCAGGCGGCGGCTGAAGCGGATGGTGGCGAGCAGCAGCAGCGGCAGGAACGCCAGGCTGAGCAGGGCGAGCTTCCAGTTCAGCACGAACATCAACACCGTGACGGCGACCATCGAGAAGAGGTTGGTGGTGAAGAAGATCAGGCCGTAGCCCAGGAACATGCGCACGTTCTGGATGTCGGCCATGGCGCGCGACATGAGCTGGCCGGTGGGCCAGCGGTCGAAGTAGCCGAACGGCTGGCGCAGCAGGTGGGTCCACATCCGGTTGCGCAAGTCGTACTCGATGGCGAGGCTGATCTTGCCGGTCGACAGGCGACGGGCCACGGCGAAGCCGAAACGCACGGCGCCGATGGCGAGCAGTGCGAGCCCGTACCAGATCAGCAGGCCGGTCTTGCCGGGCGCCAGGGCCTTGTTGATGACTCCACGCGTGAGCCACGGGATGGTCAGCGTCGCGGCGGTCTGCAGCAGTGCCGTGCTGAAGCCCACGAAGACGAGCCAGGGATAGTCGCCGAGCAGCTTGGTGATGCGCCAGAAGGTCTTCATTCGTAGGGCAAGCATACCCGGGACGAAACCGCGTCGAGCCTCGCGCGGGGGCAGCCGAACGTTGAGACCCTCCACGTTGAGAGCGTCATCGCAACGCTATGGCTGTTGCAACTCATTCGCGGCTGCGATAGCGTCGCGCCATGCATCACGCGCGCGAAACGATCCGCAAGGCTGGCTACCGCCTCACGCCGCAGCGCGCGGCAGTCTGGGAGACGGTGCGCCGCGGCGGGCGCCATCGCACCGCCGAGGAGATCGCCGCCGAGGTGCAGCAGACCCTGCCCGAAGTCAACGTCTCCACGGTCTACCGCACCCTCGAGCTGCTCGTCGGCCTGGAGCTCGTCCAGGAGACGAGGTTGAACGGCGCGGTCACTTACTACGAGGTCGCCCCCGCGCCGGTGCACCACCACTTCGTCTGTGGACGCTGCGGGGCCGTCGGCCACTTCGACGACGACCTGCTCGAGCCGGTCAGGCGCCGGCTGCTCGAGCTCGATGGCTTTGTCGTGAGCGAGACGCGCGCGACCGTCTTCGGCCTCTGTCGCGACTGCCAGGGGTCGGCCGAGCCGCAGGCATAGCGGCGGCGGGAGGGCGGCAGAGGGTCATGCACATCCCCGACGGCTATCTCGGACCAGAGACCATCGCTGCCGGCTGGGCGCTCACAGTGCCGGTCTGGTATCGGGCCAACCGTCGCACCAGGAAGCTCCTCTCGCAGCCTAAGATGATCCCCGTACTGGCCTTTGGCGCGGCCTTCTCGTTTCTCGTCATGATGCTGAACGTTCCCGTCGCCGGAGGTACGACGGCGCACGCCGTCGGAGCGGTGCTGATCGCTGTGATCGCCGGGCCTGAGGTCGCCTGTCTGGCCGTCAGCGCCGCGCTCGTCATCCAGGCATTCTTCTTCGGTGACGGCGGCATCCTCACGCTGGGCGTCAACTGCCTGAACATGGCGATCGTCATGCCCTACGTCGGTTACACCGTCTATCGACTGCTGGCCGGCGGCAGTGCCCTGCAGTCGTCGCGGCGCCTCTATTCCGCCGGCATCGGCGCCTACTGCGGCCTGGTGGCCGCTGCCCTGCTGAACGCCGTCGAGCTCGGCATCCAGCCGCT
>PKYM01000095.1 GCA_003132645.1 Actinomycetota bacterium
GCCGTGCCGACGGCCACGGCGGCCCTGGCTTCGCCCGACCCGGTGGGCACCCTGTAGGCGCGGAACTGATCGTAGCCCAGGCCGCCGGGCAAGCGGGCCGGCAGGTACAGCGGCAGCCGGCTCGCCTTCTGGAGCGCCCGCCAGGAAGCAACGTGAGCGGGCGTGTCGGTGATGACCGTCTTGCCCGCCTTGCCCTTCCGCGTCACCGACGTTCCCGCGCCGGCCGAACCGGCGGTCCGGGAGACCGCCGGAGCCGCCCTGCCGGTAGCGACGCGGTGCGGCGCCCGCAGGGGATGTAGGAACTGGTGGACCGCACTGCGCACCTGCTGCGGTGTCGCCGTGACATACGAGACGCCGCCGATCGTGGGCGTCGAGCCGTCGATGTGGGTCTGGTAGATGTGGTTGGTGTCGAGTCGCAGCGTCAGCGTGAGAAGCTGGTAGAGCTTCCCCAGACTCGAGATGTCGGAGGTGACGTTGTGCGAGATGACGTTCATCACGGCGAGGAACCGCGGCAGGCTCTGGAGCTGCGCCGAACCGACGAGCTCACGCTTCATCTCCCGCAGGAACATCTGCTGGCGCACGATGCGCGTGAAATCGCCGTTCTGGTCGTGGCGGTAGCGCACCCAGTCGAGCGCCCGCGAACCGTTCAGGCGCTGATAGCCGGGCTGGATGTCGATCGACGCGAAGTTCGTCACGGCCGTGTTGTTGTAGTAGCGGTGGTCGATCATCAGGTAGGCCCCGCCGAGCCGGTTGATGACCTGCTCGAAGCCGTCGAAGTTGATGTCGATGAAGTCGTTCATGGGCACTCCGAGGAGCTGTTTTACCACCTGCAGCGAGAGCTTGGCGCCGCCCAGCGAGTAGGCGGCGTTGATCTTGTTCTGGCCGTACCCGGGAATGTCGACCAGCAGGTCACGGGGCACCGAGAGCATCGAAATACTGCCGCTGCGGGGGTCGAGGCGCACCACGATCAGCGTGTCGGAGCGGGCGCCCAGGTCGGGTTGACCGGCGCGCCGGTCGCTGCCGAGGATGAGGATATCAAGCGGCTTCCCGGGCTTGGACGCCGCGAGTTGCGGTTTGGCGGCCTGGACCTCCCGCGGGTCGTTACGAGCGACCTGGGCCGCGGTGTGCTGCAGAAAGCCCGCCAGCGCGCCGGCCGTGAGGGCGACGAAGCAGACCAGCGCCAGCACGGACATCTTGAGCACGCGCAGCCAGAGACTCTGCTGAGCGGCGGGCACCGGCCCTGCCGTATAGCGTGTGTAGGTGAGCACTGCGGGAACCCTCGCTCGTGCGATGTGGCTGGCTGACTGACGTTTCTTGTACCCGCTCGAAGGAGGACCTACGTCGTGGTCGCCGACGCCATAACATCGTCATAACAGCAGCTTCATCGTTTTGGCGTCCACGGGCGCCGCGCAGTGACGAGCTCAGGGCGTGGTCGGCAGGGAGGCTTCGGGGATCTGCCGGCCACGGGCGGCGTAGTCGACGATCATGGCGTCGGTGAGCCACTCGACCGGCGCCCGGTCGTCGGTCCAGGGGTGAGCCGACGGTCCACGAGGCTGCATCTGGGCAGACAGCAGCCGCGTGAGAGGACGCACCGGCGCCGGGACGGCGGCGGCGAGGCGGCGGCGCAGCTCAGAGAGCGGCGCCGCCGCCGACAGGCCGACGACGAGACCGTTGAAGCGCAGCGCCGGCCAGACGACGACCTGGGGAAACTCAGTCGCCAGCGTGCCGGCGATGCCGGAGACGAGGCGCGCATCGCCGGGCACGGTCGAGACGTTGAGCGCGACGATGCCGCCCGGCGTCAGACGCCGGCGACACAGCGCGAAGAACTCGCGAGTCGCCAGATAGAAGGGCACGTACGGCTGCCGATAGGCGTCGATCATGATGAGGTCGTAGCGCTTGCGAGTGGCCTGCAGGTAGGGCCGCGCATCGGCCGTGTAGACCGTGAGACGCGGGATCGCGCCGAGTCCGAAGTAGCGTCGCGCGACGGCCGTGACCTGGGGGTCGATCTCGACGCCGTCGTAGGCCACTCCGGGGTAGAGCGCGCCGAAGGCGCGCGCCGTGGTGCCGGCCGCGTTACCGAGCATCAGGACCCGCCGCGGCGGCTGGGCGAGCAGCGGCGGAAGTGTCAGGAACATGTCCCATTCCCCGCCGGTGAACACCGTCCCCGGACGCCAGACGGAGTGCACCGCGTAGCCCTCGTTCAGGTAGAGGTAGCGCACCGCGTCGGCGCCCGAGCCCCGCTGCACGACCTCGATGAACTGGTAGCGCGACTCGCCTTCGTAGATCGCGCCGGTCTCCGCCTTCACGAGACCGGGGGGCACGAGAAGCAAAAGAACCAGGGCGACTGCCACCACGAACCAGCGCCGGCCCAGCAGCATCGCACCGGCCAGGGCGACGATGGCCGCCGTGCCGAGCAGCGTACGCTGGGTGCCGATCAGCGGGATGGTGAGAAGCGCCGGTACGAACGTGCCGATCAGGCTGCCGGCGGTGGAGAGCGCGAAGACGCGGCCGGCGGTCGCGCCAGCCGCGTCGAGACCCGGCAGCGCAAGACGGATGGCGAGCGGCGTCACCATGCCGAGCAGCACGACCGGCGGCGCGAAGAGTAGCAGCGAAGCTATGAACGAGCCGATCACGGCGCCGGCCGACAGTCGCGCGAGGCCGCCGATGGAGAGATCGAGAAAGGGCCTCGCGACGAACGGCAGCGCAGCGATCAGAAGCGCCGCCGCGAGCACGATGAAGCCCAGCAGGCGGGCGCTCGGTCGCGCGTCGGCGAGGCGCCCGCCGAACCAGTACCCGAGCGCCAGAGCGGCCAGGATGAGGCCGATGATGTTGGCCCAGACCACGGTCGACGACCCATAGAAGGGAGCCAGCAGACGCGAGGCGCAGATCTCGGTCGCCATCGCGCCGATGCCGGTGAGAAAGACGAGCGGCATGAGCGCTCGCGGCGGTCGCGCGCGTTGTGGGCCGGCCGTGACGGCGGGCGGCGGCCTCGAAGAGTCCGCTTCGCGGCTGCTCGCCTGCTGTTCCAGAGACTGGGTCACGGGGTCACACTCCCGCCGCGCGAGCCCAGCTCACGACGCGAGTTGCTCGGCGGCCGCGACGTAGACCTCGGCGAAGGTCGGAAACTGGAACATCGTGTCGCGCAGGAAGCTTGCCGTCAGCGCAGCGCGCACCGCCAGCGCCCCGACGTGGATCCACTCGCTGGCGAGCGGCCCGACAGCCGTCGCCCCGACGATCACCCCGTCGTCGCCGCGTGAGAGCAGCTTGAGCAGGCCGCGCGGCTCGCGCTCGAAGGTAAACGAGCGGCTGACGGCCGACAGCTCGACGGTCGCGACCTTGACGGCCACGCCGACCGCGGACGCCTGCGCCTCGGTGAGGCCGACCGACGCTACCTCAGGGGCGCTGAACACGACGCGCGGCACCGCCGCGTAGTCGAGCTCGCGCGCCTCGCCGTCGCCGCGCGCGGCGAGGATGTTGGCTGCCACCGCGCGCCCCTGGTATTTGGCCACGTGCGTGAACAGCGCGACGCCGGTCACGTCGCCGACCGCCCAGAGGCCGTCCGGTCCGCCCCGCACCCGCCCGTGGGCATCGACGGCGAGAGCGCGATCGGTGCTCAGCCCGAGCGCCTCGAGGCCGATGTCCGCGACGCGCGGCTGGCGACCGGTGGCCACGACGAACACGGCGGCTTCGACCGTGGAACCGTCGGAGAGCGCCGCCACCTTGCCCGCATCGCCGCCCTGGACCGCCTGCACCGTCACGCCCGTCAGCACGCGCACGCCGGCCTGCTCGAGCGCCTTCGTCAGGAGCTCGCTGGCCTCGGGCTCCTGGCCCGCGAGGATGCGCGGCCCGCGCTGGACGAGCGTGACGGTGGCGCCATAGGCGGCGAAGACCTGGGCGAGCTCAACGGCCACCGGACCGCCGCCCTGCACCACGACGCTCTCAGGGATCTCGCGCATGGCGGTCGCCTCGCGGTTGGTCCAGTAACCGGCCTCGTTGAGACCCGCGACAGGCACGACGACCGGCTCGGAGCCGGTCGCGACGATCACCTGAGGCGCCTCGAGCCGCCGGCCGCCGGCTTCGACCGCCCCAGGCCCCACCAGCCGGCCAGGCGCCTTGACCACCGTCACTCCCATCTCGCCGTATGCGCCCACCTGCGCTGAGTCGTCGTAGCCGCGCACCATGTAGTCGCGATACTCGGCCACCTGCGGCCAGTTCAGGGTGGTCGGGCCGGTGCCGAATCCGCGGCGCGCCGCGATGTCGATCTCGCGCGGCCGCAGCAGGGTCTTGCTGGGCACGCAGGCCCAGTAGCCGCACTCGCCGCCGATCAGCTCGCGCTCGACCAGCGCGACCTTGAGCCCTCGGGGCGCCAGACGAAACACGGCGACCTCGCCGCCGGGCCCCGCTCCCAGCACGATCACATCGAAGCGCTCAACGTCCATCCGCGATCTGCCTTTCTCGCCGGTCCCGCCGACCGTCCACGCCGCGACCTCTACGCCGCGACCTCTATGCCGCCCCGCCGGTGTGTCGCGCCGCCACGCCCACCAGGCGCATCATCTCGTCGGTGATCTCCTGGCACGTAGCGGCGTAGCCCTGCCAGGGATCGGCCTTCAGCCTCGCCAGGCGGCGTCCGAGGTTGCCCACCGCGTAGCGGTCGGGACGCAGCCTCGCGGTGAGCTCGTCCCAGCGCAACGGAGCGCTCACCGGAGCGCCGGCCCGCCGGCGCGTCGAGTAGGGCGCTACGAAGGTGGCGCCGCGCCCGTTGCGCAGGTAGTCGATATACACCTTGCCGGCCCTCTTCTTGCGCGACATCGTGGCCAGGTAGTGCGCCGGATCGGCGCGCACCATGAGGTCGGCGACCGCGTGAGAGAAGTCCTTGATGTCATCCCAGGGTCGAGTCGGGCGCAGCGGCACGACCACGTGCAGGCCCTTGCCGCCGCTGGTCTTGACGAAGCAGCTCAGACCGAGCTCTGAGAGCAGGCCGCGCAGAGTAGTGGCCGCCGCGATCGTCGCCGCGAACGGCAGCTCCTCGGCGGGATCCAGGTCGAAGACCATCCGGTCGGGACGCTCCAGCGTCTCTATGCGCGAACCCCACACATGAAATTCGAGCGCGCCCATCTGCACCAGCGCCAGGATGCCGGCCAGCGACTCCACGGCCACGTAGGTGCCCGTGCCGCGGCCCTCGCGGATGGGCACCTCGAGGATCGTGTCCGGAAGGTGGTCGGCGGCGTGCTTTTGAAAGAAGCATTGGGCCGCGACACCCTGGGGACAGCGCACCAGCGTGAGAGGGCGGCGAGCGACGTGAGGCAGGATGCTCTCGGCGACCTCCTCGTAGTAGCGGGCGACCTCGAGCTTCGTCAGGCCGATGTCCGGATACACCACCCGGTCGGGATGGCTGATGGCGACACCCGCGACCACCACCGAGTCCTTGCCGCGGTCCGTCGGACGTGCGCCGGCCGCGGCACCGCCGCGTCTGCCCGAGGAGCCCGCCGCGCGCGATCCGCCCACCGGGACCGCGGCCGCTGGCTGCTCGAAGACGACCTCGTCGGCCAGCTTGTCGGCGCGCAGCCCCTCGAACGAGGCGTGGCGCAAGGCGTCGCGGCCGTTCCAGTTGAGAAACCGAACCTCGGCGACCAGCGACGGTTCGACCCAGCGCACACCGGCGGCCATCCGGCCGGTCGGTGCGTCCAGGCAGGGCGGCTCGGCGACCACGAGCGCGTCGAGCCGCTCGCGCAGGTCGCGCATCGTCTTCTCGTCCCAGCCCGTGCCCACCCTGCCGGCGCAGCGCACCGGGCCGTCGCGCCCGTCGTGGAAGCCCACCAGCAGGGCGCCCACGCCGGCGGCATCGTTCGTGCGTTCGGTGAAGCCGGTGATCAGGAACTCCTGGCGTCGCAGGCACTTGGACTTGAGCCAGTCGCGGCCGCGCCCCGCACGGTAGGGCGCGTCGGCGCGCTTGGCCACGGCGCCCTCGAGGGCGAGCCCGCAGGCCTGTCGAAAGAACTCGTCGCCGCGGCCTTCCAGATGGTCGACGAACCTGACGCGGGCGCCGGCGGACTGGCCCGCAAGGAGGCGCCGCAGCGCCTCCTTGCGGGCCACGAGCGGCGCCCGCGTCAAGTCGAAGCCGTTCAGGTACGCGAGATCGAAGAGGTAGTAGACGATGGCGCCCCGCGGGTCGGTCCCGCTCTGGAGAGCGCTGGCCAGCGCTCTGAAACTGGTGCGCCCGTCGTCACCGACGTAGACCACCTCGCCGTCGAGCAGCGCCGCCTCGGCCGGCACCCGCCGCAGCGGCTCGATCAAGGTCGGGAAGTGGCTGGTCCAGTCGGCGCCGCGGCGCGTGAACAGGCGCGCCTGGCCGCCCTCGAGGCGACAGACGACACGGTAGCCGTCGAACTTGATCTCATGGAGCCAGCCGGCGCCGGGTGGCGGCGCGGAGACGAGCGTCGCCAGCTCGGGTTCGAGGCCGGCGGGCAACCGGGCGCGGCGCGCGCCCTCGATCGCGGCGGGGTCGAGGCGCGCCGCGAGTCCACCGCCATCCGAGTTCCACACCTGGTCGGCCGCGGAGGCGATCTGCTCGACCGAGCGACCGGTCTTCACGCTGTCGGGTTTTCGCGCCGTGACGGCGGCCTCCTCCCCGCGGCGCGCCTCGCCGTCGCGCTCCTTGAACAGCAGCCAGTTGTCTTCGTCGCGGGCGGCCTCGCCGCCGTCGCCGGGCCCCTTCATGCGCACCAGCATCCAACGCCCGCGCAGCTTCTGGCCCTCGAGACGGAATTTGAGCTTGCCCTCCTCGTAGGCCCGGCGCGGATCGGCGGCGGTCGCTTCCTCGGGAAACCAGCGCCCCCTGTCCCAGACCATCACGGCGCCGCCACCGTAGTGCCCCTTGGGGATCACGCCCTCGAAATCGGCGTAGTCGAGGGGATGATCCTCGACGTGCACGGCAAGATGCTTGTCGTCGGGATCGAGACTCGGTCCCTTGGGCACCGCCCAGCTCTTGAGCACCCCGTCGAGCTCGAGCCTGAAGTCGTAGTGCAATCGCCGCGCGGCGTGCTTTTGCACCACGAAACGGTCGCCCTCGGCGCTCGACCCGACGCGCGGGCCGGGCTCGGGCGTACGATCCAGCCGGCGCTTGATGCGGTAGCGCTCGAGCGCCGCGGGGTCAGTCGCCGGGGGTCGCTTCGCCATGTTCAGGCCGCCCGGCGCCGCCCGCCCCGGCCGCCGCGCTTGGGAGCCGCCTTGTCCTCCTCGGCCGCATTGTCCTCCTCGGCCGCCTGCGACTTGGCGGGCGCCTGCGCCTTGCCGGTCGCCTGCGCCTTGGCACCGCGGGCCCGCGCCCCGCCGCCCGAGGGCGTACCACCGGTCCGCGACTTGCCGCCGGCCCGCGAGCTGTCGCCGGCCGCAGCGTTCTCGCCGCCGGCCTCGCGGACCTCGTCGACGCTGCGCTTGAGCAGCGCCATGATGTCGATCACCTGGCCCTCGCCGGAGTCCGACGGCTGGCCTGTGGCGACCGCCTCGACGTGTCCGGTGCGTTCCTTTTCGGCGATCACCCGCAGCAGGTCGTCGCGGTAGTCGTCCTTGTAGGCGGCAGGGTCCCAGGGCGTGACCATGGCCTCGATCAACTGCTCGGCCATGGTGATCTCGGGCTGCGTCAGGCCCAGCTCCGTCAGGTCGTCTCCGGGCAGGTCGAGCTCGGAGGTGTCGCGCAACTCGTAGNNGCGTAGCCCTTCTTGCCCGAGCCGATCGGCGCCAGATAGAAGGGTTTGACGAAGTAGCTCAGGTCGATCTCGTCGGCGTTCACGAAGCCGATGATGTTGACCGTCTGGGTCGCCTTGGGATTGGCCCGCTTGAGATCGTCTTCGGTGAGCACGACGTACTGCCCGCCGCCGGTGTCGAAGCCCTTGACGATCTCCTCGTAGGGCACTTCCTGGCCGCTCTTTTCGTCGACCCTCTTTTCGCGCACCCGGCTCATGGTCCGCCTGTCCAGCTGGTTGAAGCGCAGCTCCTGCGTGCGTTCGGCCGCGTAAAGGGTCACGGGCACGTTGACGAGGCCGAAGCTGATCGCGCCTTTCCAAATCGATCTGGGCATGTCACTCATCTCCTCCTTAAGAGATGCTGCCGCAAACGGGCGCGTCGCTAACGGACCGGGCACGGCCGCGGCGCCCGGCGTGCGTCACATCACTACCCGCGGCGGCGCGGTCTGACCACTGTTTGCCGAACTGAGTAGTGAGCTTCACGGTTCCCGCGTGGACGTGGTCGGCGTGTCAAGAAGCCTGTGACGCGGGGAATCCTTATTCGATGGACGATCACCCAGCCGAGACCCGCGCGGAAGCGCGCCGGTCGTCCCCCGCTCCCCCAGCGCATGCGGCACATCAGGCGCGCTCGGCACCGACCATCGTGGCCGGCGCCGAGGTGCGCGCCTTCGTCGCACGCCACGGTGGACGGCTCTATGTGTGGACCGTCGACCACCGCTGCTGCGGGGCCCGGCGTCTCACTTTGCTCGAGGCCGATGTCACGCGACCGCCGGGCTGGAGTCCGGCGATCGGGCCGCTCGACGCAGGCGGGTTCGAGCTCTACTTCGACACCGGCGCCCACGGCCGGCCCCGGGAGCTCGTCCTCGAACCGACGAGGCGGGGCCGCGGGGTCCGGGCGTTCTGGAACAACTGCGCTTACCTCATCTGAAGGTGCGATCGGGCAGAGGCGCGCCGGCGATCCCGCCCGGTGATCCAAGTCTGGCGATCGAGCTCGGCGGCCCGGTCCGGCTGCTGCGACGCGCCTGGCTCAAGCGCCCGATTCGGCGTCGCTCGAGTACTCGACGGCGTAGTCGGGCCCGAGCCTCAGCCGGCGCACGTCGGCGCAACTGCGCGCGTCACTGCGGCCCGCGACACACGCCCACTCACGGCGCAGGACCGGAGCCGCCACCACGATGCCGAGCAGGGCGACCACGCCGCCGAAGGCGAAGATGTAGCCGCCGATCACGGAGTAGAGCAACGGCGCGGTAAGGGTGCCGACCAGCGCCGCCAGCTGCATCGCGGTCTGCTCGACACCCTGGATCGAGCCCAGCCAGCGCGGCGCGCTGACCTGGACGAGGAACGCCTGCTTTGCCGGGAACGCCACGGCGAAGGCGCCGCCGCCGACCAGCATCGCCACCAGGTAGGCCGCCAGGTCATGGGTCAGCGAGAACACGATCCAGCTCGCCCCGGTGATGGCGAAGCCCCAGACCATGAGGGCGTAACGGCTGTGGCGGTCGGCGAGCCGGCCGCCCACGAACGACAAGGCCACGGGCACGCTGAAGGCGACCCAGGTGAGGCCGATCACGCGAAACGACGCGCCGAGGTGGCGCAGCCAGATGCTCCAGACCACCTCCCAGCCGCCCATGGCGAACTCAGACGAGGCCACCACCACGATGATGGCGAGCACCGGCCTGGAGAGCAGCGTGCGCAGCGGCGGGCGTTTGACGGGTGCGTCGCGGCGCGCGGCGCGAGCGTGCGCGGGCTCGTGCAGGAAGAAGGTGAGGACCAGCGCCGCGATCGCCGTGAGCGCCGCGCCGAAGATGAAGATCGTGTAGAAGGCCCAGATGCCGTGACCGCCGCCCAGGGCGTAGAGCGGCCAGGCCAGTGCCGGTCCGATGATGAGCCCGCTGAACTGGGCCGAGGTCAGCCAGCCGTAGGCGCGGCTGCGGTTCTCGTTCTCTGTGATGTCGGCCACGAAGGCCTGAGCGGCAGGCACCACGGCAGCCGCGCCGACGCCCTCCACGAAGCGAAAGACGATGAACCAGACCGGGTCCGTGGTCGTCAGAAAGAGCGCCGTGGCCACCGTGTAGAGCACGGTTCCGACGATGATCATCGGCTTGCGACCGACGCGATCGCTCACGTGGCCGAGATAGGTGGAGAAGGCGAACACGCCCACGAAATAGGCGGCGGCGATGAGACCGATCAGCGACACCGAGGCATGTGTCTGCTCCAGCAGGAAGACCGGCAGGTAGGGGATGATCGTGCCGGCGCCGAGCCACACGGCGAAGTCGGTGGTGGCGATCAAGGCAAGCTGAGAGCGCCCTCGGGCGGGGCCGGGGGCGACAGCGCCTCGCGTCTGTGCCAGCGGTACAGTCATCGTCGGAATCATTCCGAAGCCTTGCCGCGAGAAAAGGACGCCCGTGCGGCGCTCGCTCGCGACCGGCAACTCAGTCTCTACCCGGCGGCGAAGCGCCCAAATCCAGCCTTGCTCCGGGCTGCCGTCTGACCTGACGACGGTTCCGTGCCCGCTAACGTAATCGGGCGCCCCCCGTCGACCGATAATCCTCGTAGGAAACACAGGGTCACCCCTGCCCCAAGGCTTCAGTGACGGAGGTCCCGGATGAAGCTCATGAAACGATCGCTCTTGCCGCTCCTGTTCTGCGTCCTGGCCCTCTTCCTGGCTTCGCAGGCCATGGCCGGGCCGGCGACCACGTCTCGAGGCCAGGGTCTCGGCACGGCCGGCCAGAGCTTCTCGTGCCTGGGCAGGGTCACGGCCGTCGACCCGGGGGCCGGCACGATCACCGTCACCGTCAAACACGCGACCATCGCCCTGCAGGGGTCGATCGGTCAGAGCCTCACCCTGACCGTCAGCGCCGACAGCGTCATCTCGACCTTCAGGCGTGGCGCCAAGACAGCCGTGACGCTTGCCGACGTACCGACAGGCGACCGTCTCGCCGTCAGCGGCACGATCGACGCCACCGCTCCGGCCGCGCCGCTCTACACCGTCGTCAAGGCCGTGGTCTGGACGCCGAGGGACAGCGCCCGATTCCTGTGCCAGGGCACGGTCTCCTCAGTCGACCTGCAAGCCAACGCGCTGGTCGTCCACGTGTGTCACGGCTCGATCGGCCTGCGCGCCTCACTCGGCAAGGACGTCACCATCGACCTGGCTTCAAGCACCAGGATCTTCGTCGCGAAGGGACGCCGGTTGACCACGGCCGCAAGCAGCGACATCACCGCCGGCGACCACGTGGTGGTCATCGGTCGCGCGGACCGCGGCGACCCCAGCGCGCCGGTCTTCACGGCCTCGGTCGTGCTCGTGCGTCACGTCACTCCGATCGGTTCCCTGAAGTGGTTCGCCTGCGTCGGCCAGGTCTCCACGGTCGACCAGACGGCCGGGACCGTCACCGTCACCGTCACGCGCGGCTCGCGCGCCGTGCACGCCGCGATCGGCAGCGACCTGACCCTCGCCGTGACGGCCAAGAGCGTCATGCGCACCCTGAGCGACGGGGCCGTCACTACCGTGGCGCTCGCCGACGTGCGGGCCGGCGAGTCGATCGTCGTGGTCGGCTCGATCGATCACAGCGATCCGACCACGCCCGTCTACGACATCGGTCACGCGTTTGTCTGGCAGCCGGTGACGCACTCCTGACGCGCTCCTAAGACGCGACCCGCCGGAAGGCCGTCGCAATACTCACGAGCTCGCGCTGCACGTCGTCCGGCAGCGGCGGGACCTCGTGTGTCGCAAGGAGAGCGTGAGCCCGCTCCAGCGCGTCACCGACCACCGTGCGGCCCCGGCACGACTCGAACGTGCCGCGACGGAACACCTGGGGCTGCCACACGCCTCCGCGACGGCGTTCGCGTGTCGAACGCCGCGCCAGAAAGTGTCCGCCCGGCCCGACCTCGCCGATGTCTGCGAGCAACGCCTCGGCCGCCGTAAAGGGCACCTCTTCGACGAGTCGCTTCACGAGTCCGGCCGCGTCGTCGTCTAGCACGATCTTGGCGAGACTGGTGCCCTGGGCGCCGTCGAACGTGCCCAGGCCGACCAGAGAGTCGGCGCCGACGAGCGCGCCCTGTACGCAGGCCGCCATCCCCTCGGCGGCCTCCTGAAAGTCGGCCGCCTTGCCGTCGGCGCCGAACCCCGGGCCCTGTGTCGGCAGGCCGTAGTGCTTGCACATCTCTACGCAGGCGAGCGACATGAGGGTGAGTTCGGGCGCCCCGCAGAGGTAGAGGCCGCTGTGCAGGTCGGCGACGGCCGATTCGGGAGCGGCGATGAGCGGACAGCCGGGAGCGGCAAGCTGAAAGAGGACGACCGCCGACAGCAGCTCGGCCATAGTGATCACCGTCGCCGCGGCGATGCTCATCGGCGCCGTCGTGCCCATGAGGGGCATCGGCATGATGACGATCGGCACACCGGCCCGCGCCAGCGCGAGGCTCGCCTCGGTCATCGGCGCGTCGTGCTGCAGGGGCGCGATCGTGCAGTTGATGGCCGAGAAGACCGGACGTTCCCGAACGGACGCGCCCGCCACGGCCGCGAACATCTCGAGCAGCGGCGCCACGTACTCGGGACCGCGCACCTCGTCCTGCACGTGCTTGGCGCAGCTCGCAAACGAGAGCGCCTCGATCTCGAGATTGGCCGTGACCGGATCGAGGTCACGGGCCGACCGAGATGGTCGGCCACACGTAGTCGCAGTTGGGCATGGCGTCCAGCAGACGCATGATGGTGCGCAGATCGGCGGCGCTGCCGTCGTGGCGCTCACCGGTGGCATCGTCGAGCACGTAGGTCGCCGTGCCGTCGCTGGTGAACGTCAGGCTGCCGTCGCCGACGATCACGTCGTGGCCCGGGTCGCGCGCGGCCAGCAGCACCCGAGCGGGTGCCAGCGCGAGACAGGACTCGACGAGCGCGCGTGGCGCGCGTGCCGTGAGCGTGTCGCGGCTGACCGCCGCGCCCGCCTCTTCGAGCAGATCGACAGCGAGAGGTGTGTTGAAGGCGATACCTGTGTGTTCGAGGACCTCGAGGGTCTGCTCGTGCAGGTCCCCCTTCTCGGCGTCGCTCAGGAAACTGACGCGGGCCCTGGCCATCAGACCTCCTTAAGCGCCTGTGTCGCCGCCGGCTACGACCGGCGGCTCGGCCTCATCGTACGTCCGGCCGGGTGGGGGTCAAGTGACGACGCCTCACGGTCACGTGACGAGCGCTCCGGCCTCGCGCAGGAGTTCGACGACAGGTTCGATGAGCGCTGGGCCGGCGGCCACGATGGCCGGCCCCTTTCCGTGTGCCGCCGGCAGCTCGAGGACGCGCGCGCCGGCTTCCTGGGCGATGAGGCGCCCGCCGGCGTAATCCCAGGGAGACAGGTCGAGCTCGAAGTAGGCATCGACCTGTCCGGCCGCCAGGCGGCAGAGATCGAGGGCCGCCGAGCCGCTCCGCCGGATGTCGCCCACGCGCTCGAGGAGGCGAGCCATCACCTGACCCTGCCGTCGGCGCTGGCGGGCGTCGTAAGAGAAGCCGGTCGCCACGAGAGCCGCCGACAGCGCAGCTGACGAGCGCACGGCGAGTGGCCGGTCGTCGCGCCAGGCGCCCTTTCCGCGCACAGCCGAGAACACGGCGCCGGTGAGCGATTCGCTGACGGCCGCCGCGACGGTCTCGCCGTCCCTTTCGACTGCGATCGAGCTGCAGAACGCGGGGTAGCCGTAGACGTAGTTCGTCGTGCCGTCGAGCGGATCGACGATCCAGCGCAGACCGCTGCCACCGGCCCGCGCGGTGCCTTCTTCGCCGAGGATGGCGTCGCCGGGCCGAGCCGCGGCCAGCAGCGTGACGATCCTTGCCTCGGCGCGCCGGTCGACGTCGCTGACGAAGTCGTTCGGCGTCGACTTGGTGGACACCTCGAGCACGCCGGCAAGACCTTCGAGATGGATGCGACTGGCTTCGCGAGCGAGCTCGCAAACCAAGGTGTGGAGCTCGTCGGGGTGGTCGCCGCGGGGGTGCGGCGCGCTCACGCCGCGGGCCCGGTCCTGCCGCGGGGCCTGGTCGGCGCCCGCACCTCCGTTGTCGGCTTGTGGCATCGGGCGCGGCCGACTTCGGCTAGGTCTGATTGAAGAACTCGCTGCCCGACAAGCCGCGACGATCGTCTCCGGAGAGCTCGACGTGAGGCGGCGCCAGCAGGAACACCTTCTCGGCGATGGCCCGCAGGCCGCCGTCGCGGGCATAGGTGAGGCCGCTGCAGAAGTCGACCACGCGCCGGGCGACCTCGTTCTCGCAGTGCTGCAGATCGACCACGACAGGCTTGTCGCAACGAAAGGCGTCGGCTATCGCCTGGGCGTCGTCGAAGGTCGTGACGGACACGACTTTCAGCTCGGCGCGCGTCGGTGAGACGAGCGTGAGCCGGGGCTCGCCGAGGTCGCCGCCGGCGAAGTCGGTCTCGTCAGCGCCCTCGTCCTCGTCCCAGACGCCGCCGGAGTCGTCGTCTCTGCCCGAAGCTCGAGCCAGGGCCGTGCCCAGTCGACTTCGTGCCCAGTCCCAGGAGTCGGTCGCGCTCATCGCTTCTCCAAATCGTTTCTCGCTGCTTACGACACGCCCGCAAGGTGCGCCACGTCCGCCCGGTCGTCGGTCGAACGTCCCACCAGGGACACGGCCGCGCAGGGCGAGCAGGCCCGCCCACCGAGGCGGACCTACCTGCCTGTTCGCCGGACGACGGCGGGTTCCTCTCGCGAGCGCCATTGCGGCGCCGACCGCTCGTCGCCTCCGGCGGAAGACGGCGTGACGGCCTTGGCGCGGGCCGCTCATCGGGAGACCGCAACGAGGGCCGCGGCCCTGGCCGCTCTAGCGAGCGGCCACCGTGACGGTCTTGGCCGTGGTGGCGCGCAGCATCGGGTAGAGGCAGGCGCCGGCGAGGCCCATGACGACGATCGCGCCGAAGGTGACGTGCAGCCCCAGTCGAGCCAGCACCAGCCCCCCGAATATCGGGCCGAGCGAACCCTGGCCCGCCTGCCAGACCAGGGTCCAGGCCCCCATATAGCGGCCCCGGATCTCGGCAGGGGCGAGGCGGGCGACGATCGCCGAGGTGACGGGACCGAAGAGCGCCTGGGCAAGCGACAGCGCGGCGATCGTGAGCAGCAGCGGCCAGCTTGCCGGCACGAACGCCGTGAGGCCCACGCCGCAGCCGAAGAGCAGGCTCGCCAGCGCCACCTGGTACATCGGGTCGAAGCGCTTGACGGCGCGCACGATCGGATACTGGCTCACGACGATGACGAGCGCGCTGTAGGACATGAGCAGGCCCCAGGCGGCGGGCTTGAGGTGCAGGTAGCCGGTGAGCAGCACCGGGAAGGTCGAATACATCTGGCCGAAGATGAACAGCGGCAGCAGCGAGACCGCACAGAAGGCGCAGAAGCGCCGGTCGGCCAGCACCCGCCGGTAGCCCTGCGGCGCGCGGCGCGCGGCGCGCCGGCGGCGCGAGCGACGACGGCTGGGGATGCGGATCACGTCGCGCACGCCGTAGACCGCGGGGCCTTCGCTCACCGTTGTCGAGCGCACGTGACGGGCCACCCTGGGCCGCGTCTCGCGCAGCGCCACCACGACGAAGACAAGAAAGGCAAAACAGCCGGCGCCGGCCAGCACGAACAGCAACGAAAGCCCGAAGCCGGCGGCCAGCAGGGCCGCCGCGATCAACGGCCCGACGACCTCGCCGGCACCGATCATCAGGCGCACCAGGCTATAGCCTTCGGGCCGCAGCCGGGCGCGCACAAGGTCGGCGACCATGGCGTTGCTGGCCGTGAGAAACAGCGGCCAGCCCAGGGCGCGGTCACAGAACACCGCAAGACAGATCGGCCAGAACCCGTGCGCGAAAGCGAGGCTGCCGTACATGACCCCGGAACAGCAGCAACAGACGATCATCACGGCACGCCGCCCGAAACGGTCGCTCAGGCTGCCGGCCAGAGGTTGCAGCGGCAGGCCGGCCAGCGCCGTGCCGCCCATGATCGCGCCCACCACGGCCATCGAGACGCCGAGGCGCTCCTTGATGAGGATCGCCGTGTAGGGAAACGCCAGGCCGATGACCAGCAGGTAGAAGAACGTGCCGCCGACGAGTAGCCAGAACTGGCGTGGGAAAAGCCGCAGCTGCCGCCCCAGCCGCCGTCTCCTTGAGCTCTGTCCAGCCTTGCGCATGACGATTCTTGGAACAAGGCTATCGAAAAGCGCGCCACACGACGACCCGGGTCGGCCACGCGCCGCGACGGCGGCTCCTTGGTCGGTCAAGGATGGCGACGTTCGCACCGATATCTACCTTCGTGATAGCACCGACATCAAGCTCCGAGTGGGTGCGCATGGAGCAGGCCGCTGAACTGCTTGGCGTCAGCGCCGGCACCGTTCGGCGCTGGGCCGACAGTGGTCGGCTCGCCTGTCGACGCACGCCCGGCGGCCAGCGGCGTTTTCGCCGCGATGACCTCGTGCGCCATCTCGCCGCCGCGGGACGGCACGCCGCGGGCGTGCAGCGTCGCGACGGCGCCGAGGAGCGCTACCAGTTGCTGCTCGAGACAAGCCTCGAGCTGGCCTCCACCCTGCACCTCGACGAGGTCCTGCAGTCCGCGGCGCGACGCCTGAGCCTGACCCTGGAGATCCCCGACTGCGACATCTACCGGCTGGTCGGCGACGACAGGCTGTTCTGCGTGGCCGCCAGCGC
Organism: Actinomycetota bacterium; assembly: GCA_003132645.1. Classification (GTDB taxonomy): domain Bacteria; phylum Actinomycetota; class Thermoleophilia; order UBA2241; family UBA2241; genus Bog-752. The sequence continues at coordinate 16,391 of PKYM01000095.1, forward strand.
CAACGGCGTCTTCGACGCGTCCTGGACGGGGCGCGAGTTCGCCCTCGACGAGTGGCGTTCCAACCGCCTCGCCATCGAGACGCGCGGGGCGGTCACGTTCCGCGATGCCGACGATCCGCGCCTCACGGCGACCCAGCGCCACAGCCTGCTCTCCTGGGGCCAGCGCAGCTTCGTCGCACTGCCGCTGATCGCTCGCGACAAGGTCATCGGCACGGTCCAGCTGCTCGATCACCGCGTACGGGATTTCACCAGGGCCGACATCGGCGTCGCCGAAGCCGTCGCCAAGCTCGTGGCCCTGGCGCTCGAG
>PKYM01000007.1 GCA_003132645.1 Actinomycetota bacterium
GCCGATGACCTTGTCGTGTGCGATCAGGGGCAGCGCCACGAAGCTGCGCTGGCCGTAGCGGCGCAGCTCCTTGCGTTCCGCCTCCCTGAGTCGCGGGTCGTCGAGGCTGGCCACGGTCACCACGCGACCCGTCTCGAGGGCGAGGCGCTCGCAGGGCCAGTCGGAAAGGCGGACCTCCTGGCCCACCCAGGAGGCGTCGACGACGCCTCCGAGGGCGGAGGCCAGGCAGACCATGCGCTCATCGCCCTCGAGCCGGTAGATGTCACAGTCGGGGATCTCCAGTGCCGCGCTCAGGCGTCGAGCGGCCGACTGCAGGACTTCATCGAGGTCGAGGGTCGAAGCCAGCTCGAGGCTGGTGTCGAGCAAGAGCTGGTAGCGTTGCTCGGCGCGCTCGAGCGCCGCGAAGTGATCACCACGCGGTGGGCCCCCCTCGCTAAGCGCTCGCTCCAGGTCGTCACGGGAGAAGCGGCGCTGGCCGCCCGGGGTGCGCTGGCAGGCGATCTTGCCGGCGTCGGCCCAGCGGCGCACCGTGTTCGCGCTGACGCCGAGCAGGTCGGCCGCCTGTTGCACGCGCACCCAGCGCGGCGCTGTCGCCTTGGCGTTCATCGCTAAGAGTATCGGACGCAAGCCGGTGATACTTGACCAACTCTGCCAGCCGCTGCCCACGGGCAACTGTCGGCGGGCCCCGCCGAGGGCTGCCGAGCGAGCTTGCGGCTCGGAAAAGGCTTTGGCCGCAGGCGCTGCAAGGGCCTTGGCCTCAAGGGTGGAGGGTCATATCAGCCTCTGAGCGCTTCCGCCCTTCTGTGGACTCACGCAGCCGCCGGCCACAGGGTCGACAGCTCTGCGATCAAAGCACGCCCCCGCGAGCCCTACAAGCGCTCGATCTCGCGGATCACCTGGCGACATCGCGTCGGCCGAAGTGCCCTGAGCAGCGGTATCTGAGCCGTCACATGTGTGGCGGTCATGTGCGACCAGCCGAGCCGGGCGTCCCGTCACGACCTGACTACGACCAACCCCAAGCCGGGAGGGGCGGGCCACGTCCTGTCCTAACTAGGGCAACGACGTCGATCCCGACCGCTTGGCTGGCGGGGCACACGGCTGCTTGACCTCAGGTGGCGACGTGCGTGACGATAGTGCCGTGGCCAAACGCGGCTGGCAGACTCATTGGCACAAGCATCCCGGGGTACGCTCCGGCGATCAGCTCACCCTGGGTGAACGAGCGGCTGACCGCATGCGCAACATCATGGGCTCCTGGCCCTTCGTGTTTTGCTTCTTCGCCGTTATGATCGCCTGGGCCCTCGTCAACACCTTCCTGCTGGACCGTGTCCTTCATCACAAGGCCTTCGACCCCTATCCCTACATCCTGCTCAACCTGTTCCTGTCTATGCTCGCTGGCGTGCAGGCGGCGGCTCTCCTGATCGCCGCCAAGCGGTCCGACACGATCGCCTCCGAGATCGCCATCCACACCGAGAAGAACACGGACGATCTGAAGGACCTTCTCAAGGAGAACACCGGTCTAACCTTGCAGGTGAAGAAGAACACCGATCTTCTCGAGGAAGTTCATCGCCAGGTGGCTGGCCTGAGTTTCGAAGGCGGCCGGCCAGCTGCAGGCGAGGACGCCCCGCCCCCTCCCTCGTAAGACTACCCTTGCGTCCTTAGCGCGCGCTTGCCCGATGTCGTGTGGCGTAGACCGAAATGGCCTCTCAACAGGGCTAGGCGCGCCCTTTGCCGATGGACCGACGATCTCTCACTGCGGGGTGTGCTCGTCGGGCAGGCCCTCCAGGCCGGTGAGCTTCTGGTCGACGAGCTCCTGCAGCCGCTGGCACTCGGCAGCGGCGGCCTCGAGCTTGGCCGCTCGGTGCGGACCCTGTCCCAGCAGTCGGGCTCGGCCGGTGCTGGCCGCCAGTCGTCGCCAAGCGCTCGCGGCCTCGTCGTCGGAGAGATCCGAAGCGAGGCCTTCGCCGCGCTGAAGCACCCCGAGGATCCGTGAGGTGATGGTCGCCTCCCTCACGATCGCGGCACGATCATCCTGATCGCTCGTGTGCGAGAGCTCGGCAAGTCGCTTGAGCTCACGACCGAGCTCGGCGAGGGCAAGCTCAAGCCCGGCGAGGACATTGCGGCGAGCCTGCGCCCGTCGCTGCGCAGCGGCGCGCTGTCCCGGTAGCCAGGCGAAGAGACCGGAGAGGGTGTTCACGACGCGCACCTCCACTGCTCTACCGCAGCCGCTGTTCCGGGATCTGCGACTTCCTCAGCTCCCCGCCGACCCACGGCAATACTCACACCAGCAGTCCTTCCGGTGACGCCAGCTGCGTGTGGGCAGGGCGGGTGGTTCGTTGTGCCAGCGCCAGCGCTTCTTGGGATCGCGGCTGCCAAAGAAGAAGGCAAGCTCCCTGCTGCGGGGTACCAGCGGTTCATACCAGAAGTCCTGAGGGTGGTAGGCGGGCACGCCCATGGCGCGCACCTCTTCGAGGCTGTAGGTCTTCACCGAGGCATCTTTTTCCCGCGATGAGGCGCCGGCATTCTC
>PKYM01000033.1:0-9555 GCA_003132645.1 Actinomycetota bacterium
CGTCCCAGTTGTTTGCGAGGACGGGGCGGGTGCCCCCTCCCGCCTCGCCTCGATTCCACCGTGCCCTTCTCGTCTCGTCCGGTCTCGCTCCGTCCTGCCCTTTCCGTTCACATTCCGCGATCGGCAACCTGCTTCGCCGTCGCGGGGCTGGGTATCTTTTNNCAATTGGCCAAGATCTTGGCCAATTGTTCAAGGAGGCGCGAAGTAGACCCGCTCGTCCACATCCATTTCATGATCATGCGCAGTCAGAAGGCCCGGCTCCGCGAGCTGTCGGCTCGCGACGATCTGTCGATGGCGAGCTTCGTCCGCGAGGCCATCGACCTCTATCTGCGGGTCGCCGCCGGGCCGGCGGCGAACCAGTTGCGCAATCAAATGCTCGAGTCCGTGGGATCGCTGCCCGTCCTCGCCGACGGCGAGGTCGACGGCGCCGAGCCGCGGGGGTACTGGTGAGATGAGCCCCGCAGCGGCGTTCATCGACGCGGCTCGACTCGTCGCCCTGCTCGACCGCGACGAGCCCGAGCATGGAATCACCGAGAACCTGCTGCGGATCGAACTCAACGCTGGGGCCGCCCTTGTGACATCAAACTACGACGTCGTGAAGGCTTCGCTTGAACTGCAGCGGCGGTACGGGATCGAGGGGCCGCGCCTGCTCCTGCACGGGCTCGTGCCCTGTCTGCACGTCGAATGGTGCACGCGTCGCGACCATCTCGCGGCAGTCGAGGCCCATCTCGCCGACGCGAGCGGCACCAAGGACCTGGTCGACTGCGTCGCGGGCGAGATCGTGCGCCGGGTCGGAGTCACTCCGATGTTCTGAGGCCACCGAGCGCAGCAGGGACGGTGACGAGAGTGCTGGCGGGGGGAGTGCCGGCGAGGGGAGCGGGGCGGGAGCGCGGGGCGGCAGACGAGCGGGGGGAGAGGGCGGGGCGGGCGGCAAAGCCGCCTACCCCGCCGGCTTCTCGCTTGCCGCGGTGGCGATGATCTCCTCGATGCGCTGGGGGGCGCCGTCGGGGAGCGGCAGGGGGTGGTGGCTGGCGAGGATCTCTTCGATCCTCTCCACCGCCCGCTGGGTCTCGTCGCGACCCTCGGTCTGCCAGGCGTCGTAGGAGCCGCGCACGAAGGCACGCGGCATGAGGAGCTCGCCGTTGCGCAGGTAACGACGCGTCTCGCGCTCGGCGAGAAAGTGGCCGCCCGGACCGATGCGGCGCGTCACGTCGGCCATCACGTGCTCGTCGTCTAAGGCCACGCCGGCCACGAGGCGGTGGCCCTGGCGGATGATCTCGGCGTCGAGCACCAGCTTGGGCAGGTAGAGCAGCTGGGCCGAGTCGAGCATTCCGGCGCCGGTCAGCAGATCGGCGCCGGCGAGCATCGTGGCGAGCGCCATGGGCGCGCCGTCGGAGCCTGCCTGGACGCAAAGCTCCTTGGCGTCGGTGCTCAGGCCGCAGCTCAGCACCGGAAAGCCGTAGTGGCGGCCCATCTCGGTGAGCGCCAGGTTGAGCAGGATCTCCTCGGGCCCGGCGGTGGCGTAGGTCGAGGTGCGCATGTCCATGACGCCGGCGTTGCCGACGTAGACCAGCGGGCAGCCCGGCACGGCGAGCTGCAGGATGGCAAAGGCGGCGAGCTCTTCGGCGTTGGTCTGGACGATCGTGCCGGCCTGGGTGATGGGCGCGGTAGCGCCGGCCAGGGCCAGGCTGTAGACGGTGATCGGCACGCCCTGCTCGGCGAGCAGGATGGCCGCCTCAAGGCTGTCGGCGTCGTGCTGCAGGGGGCTCACCGGGCAGTAGACGATCGAGAAGATGGGCCGCTCGGGCCGCCAGAGCCCGCCGGGGCTGGCGGCCGCCAGCATCTCCATCACGTAGGGCACGTCGGCCGGGTCGGTGACCTCGCCCTCGACGTGCTTGCCGCTGCCGGCGAGCATCGCCTGCAGGCCGCGCAGAGACTGCAGGCGAGGATCCTCGTCGCAGGGGTAGGCGGTGTACCACAGGACGCCGATCTCATCGAGCGCGTCGGCGACGATCATCGCCTCGAGCAGGTCCTGGGCGGTCGACGGGCGGCGCTCGCCGGTGCGGTGGTCTAAGCACATGGCGCCCATGCCGTCGTGGGTGGCAAACGAGCGGGTGTGGTCGAGCAGGGCGTCCTTGCCGGGTTCGCGGGCCGCGAGCAACACTGTTTTGGGCGCGCGGGCGATCGCCGACTCGATGAGATCGTCCGGGAACCGGACGATCCGAGTCTCGTCGTCGACCAGGGCGCCCGCGTCTTTGAGCAGCGCCTGGGCCCGGGCCAGCGGCACGCGCACGCCGACCTCGGCGAGCAGGCGCAGGGACTGCTCGTGGACGTACTCGATGGCGGCCGCGTCGAGCATGCTCAAGCGCGGCCGCAGCGCGTCGCCGGCAAAGTCGCTCGGCTGCGGCTGCGTCGCGTTAAGGCTGCTCATTCGACCACTGCGGACGGTCCGGGCTCGGTCCCAGGCGCCGGCTCGATCCCCAGCGCCACGCCGGTCGCAGGCGCCGGAGTCGCGACCGCCAGCAGGTCGCTTTCGCCGACGACGCCCTTCGCCAGGTTGCGCTTGCCGACCCACCAGAAGACCGTCGCCATGATGATCACGAGGGCGAGTGTGCCGAGCGTGACTTCCTCGAAGAAAGCCCGCGAGGTGCCCCAGTTTGTCTGCATGTCGTAGCTGCGACCGAGCGACCACTCAAGGGCCCCCGGCCAGAGGAGCGCGATGGCCGTGAGGATGATGATGAATTCGGTGGCGATGACGCACAACCACATGACGACGGCGCCGCCCGGAATGCGGTAGGGCCGCGGTCGGTCCGGGTACTTCTTTCGCAGCATGATCACCGACGGCATGATCAGCAGATACTGCAGTGCCGTCAGGGAGACGACGATCGACAGCATGACGCCGAAGAAGCTGGCGAGGCTGCCGCTGGCCATCGTGAAGACCATGATCACGAAGGCGGAACCGACGATGGCGGAGACGATGTTCATGGCGAGGGGTGTGCCGGCCTTGGAGAACTTGCCCAGCCAGAGCGGCGCGGCGCCGTCGAGACCGGCCACCGCCTGGGTGCGAGCGGCGCCTTGCAGCCACACGCCGCCCGAGCTGAGCAGCGTCAGGATGATCAGGATGCCGAGGATCCAGCCGATTACACCCTGGGCTCCGCCGAGGACTCCGCTGACGGCCGCGTAGGCGTCGGGAAAGCCGGTGGCGTTGGCGAGCTTGTCGCCAGGGAGGATCAGCAGGATGCCGAAGATGAACGCCAGGGCGATGAGCGTCGAATAGATGCCCGAGCGCAGGATCATGGCCGGCACGTCGCGCTTGGGGTTGTGCATCTCCTCAGAGGCGTTGCTGGCCAACTCGAAGCCCACAAAGAGGAACTGAATGAGGCCGATGACCGCGAGGAAGCCGGTCAGCGTCGGCGCCATGTCGCTCCAGGTCACCGCCCCCGCGGGCTTGCCGTTCTTGATGAGAAACCAGGCCACAAGGATCATGAAAAGGGCCAGAGTGACGATCCTGACGGCGGTGCCGATGATGCCGGTCCAGCGGCCCCATTTGACCTCGATGATGGACAGGCCGACGATCGCCCACACGACGATGACGCCGATGACGATCGACCAGAATGTACCGATCGTCGTGTGGAACATCAGACCGCTCGAGAGGGTGCCCACCGTGACGGCGGCGAGCGTGCCGCCCATCCACGTGGGGTTGGCCATCCAGTAGAAGGTCGCCGTCAGGGCGCCGGCGTAGCGGCCGAAGGCCATGCGGGTCCACGAGTAGGGTCCGCCTTCCACCGGGAACGCCGCGCCCAGTTCGGCCGAGATCAGGCCGCTGGGCACCAGGTACAGGATCAACCCGAAGACGATCCAGACCACGACCTGACCGCCGCCGTAGGCGGCGGTCACCGCATAGGTGTCGAGAGCGATGAACGCGGAGATGGTGAAGCAGATAAGGTCGAAGCGCGACAGCACTTTCTTGAGCTTCTTGCGCTCCTTGCCCATGGCGTGGGCCAATGGCGCGGACCCCCCGGACGTCGTGACCTCGCTAGCCATTCCTCTACCCCCTGGTGTGGTGGGACGGCATGCGCCCCATCGTCGAGTTCCGCCGGATCCTTGCAGATGCGCGAAGGCTCGTGGATCCTTGAATGCTCATGCCGTTGCCGCCTGTGCGGCGAGTGCTTTTGCCCTATCGACCGCCATGCCGGCGTTGGCCCCGTAGCCGTCGGCGCCGAGCTCGTCGGCGAAGGCCTGCGTGACGGGCGCCCCGCCGACCATCACCTTGACCTGCTCCCTGAGTCCGGCCGCTTTGAGGGCGGCCAGCGTCTCCGCCATGTGGGGCAGGGTAGTGGTGAGCAGGGCGCTCATGCCGACGATCGCCGGCGCGTGCTCCTTGACCGCCTCGACGAACTGCTGCGTCGTGACGCCGGTGCCGAGGTTGACGACCTCGAAGCCGGCGCCCTGCAGGAGCATGCCGACCAGATTCTTGCCGATGTCGTGCAGGTCGCCTTCGACCGTGCCCAGCACGACCGTGCCCAGGCCGGCGCCCTCGCCCTCGCCGAGATGCGGCTTGAGGATGTCGAGGGCGCCCTGCATGGTGCGTGCGCTGAGCAGCACCTCGGGAATGAAGCACTCGCCGGAGCGCATGCGCGCGCCGACCACCTCCATGCCGGGCAGCAGGGCGTCGTCTAAGATCTCGCGGGCCGGCGTGCCGGCGGCCAGCAGCGCCTGGGTGAGGGCGTTCACCAGGTCGGCGTTGCCGGCGATCAGGGCCTGCGTGAGTTGCTCCTTCATGTGTCCCCTTTCGGGCGTCTGTCCGAGTCGCGCGTCGGTGCCATGCGGTCCTTCGGTGTCGTTCAGGCCGCGCCCTCCTCAGGCGACGCCGACGAGGCGGTCGGTCTCTTCGACGATGGCGTGGATGCGTTGTTTGACATCGTCGTCTAACTGCACCGGCTGGTAGTCGGCCAGCACCTCGCGGGCCTTGGCCAGACAGCGGGCGTGCAGGTCGGTGGCGCCGCGCTCCTCCCATTCCTCGCGCACCCGGCGGTCGAGGAACTCGGGCTGGGAGAGCTCGCGCATGTGGCGCAGGGTGGCGTCCAGCGAGAGGAAGTCGCCGAAGGCGCCCACCTGGGCGATGTCGTCGACAGCCAGCGTCTCGTCTGAGACCGCGATGCCGCCGACGCAGTGCTTGATCATGCGCGCGAACTCGTTGTCCATGACGAACTGCCCGCAATCAAAGGTGACGCCCGACTCGATCATCCCCGAACCGTAGATCAGGTTGGCTCCTGCCAACGCTGCCATGATGCCGGTGAGGGTCTTCTCGTGGCCGACCTGCGCGTCACCGAGTTTGGAATCTGCCTACAACCCGGCGACGAAGCTCGGCAGCAGGTAGCGTCTGGCCATCTGGGCCACGGCGGCGCTGATCATGGCGAGCTCGGGCGAGCCCACGCAGGCAGCCGCGAGCTTTAAGTCCATGGCCGTGGTCGAGCTTCCGTAGATGCAGGGCGTGCCGCGCTCGGTGAGCTGGGCCAGGGTGATGCCGGAAAGCACCTCGGCGTTGTGGGTGACCAGCGTGCCGGCCAGTGTGACCGGCGACGAACCGCCGGCCATCGCCATGCTGAGGATGTTGTTGGGGATGCGCCAGCGGGCCGTCTCGATGATCACCTCGGTGGCCTCGTGAGGCAGCTTGAGCGGACTCACCGGGCAGACGCCGTTGTAGACGATCGGCCGGCGGCGCAGCTCGTCCTCGCCGCCGACTATCTCGGCCGCCATGCGGAAGATGGCGCGGGTCTCGATGCGCGAGAGCGGGCCGATGCCGATCGGCTTGGTGGTGTTCAGGTACTGCGCCTCGGCATTGTGCACGGCGCAGGTCTCGGGCGGCACGTCCCTGGCGCCGACGGCGATCTCATGCGTGTCGATGTCGGACAGATAGTCGTTGAGGCGGGCGATGTCGGCGACGTCTGCCTTGGTCGAGTCGCGCAACTCGCCGGTGTACGGGTCGACCACCCTGATGCCCTCGCTGAAGTTGGTGAAGGCGACCCGGCCGGGTTCGAGCACGATGTCGTTCTTGGGATCACGGCCGCAGAGCACGAACTTGCTCGGCGCCGAGCGCAGGGCGTCTTCGACCACGTGCGGCGGCAGGCAGACGATATGGCTCTCGCGGTCGACGTCGCAGCCGCCGTCGGCGAAGATGTCGAGCGCCTCGTCGGCCTCGACGAACACCCCGGTGCGCTCGAGCACCTCGAGGCTGGCGAGATGGATGTCGCTGAGCTCGGACTCGGTGAAGACGTTGAGGCTCAGGCCGCCGCTGCGCGGCCGCCCGGCGAACAGGTTGCGTTTCACGCGGAGACCTCCGGTCGGGGACTCACGACGCCGGCGCCGACCGACCGCGCGGCGGCGCGGGGGGCGATGTGTTCGGTGAACTTCTGGACGGAGTTGATCGGCACGTCGAACACCTCGCTGATGTGGAACTTGGCTTCGATCGCGCCGGGTTCGCTGGGATAGGTCAGCTCCTGCACGGGGATCAGTCCCAGCCCGAACTCGCGGCGTACTTCGTGCATGATGAGCGGGTCGGAGAGGTCGGCCGTGCTTACGCCAAGCCGCCCGGCCACGTGTGCCTTTGCCTGCTCCAGACGCATCCCTCGGGTCATCTGCATGCGGGCCACCAGATCTCCAGCGGTTCGCATTCCACCCATGCCCGAGGCGAGCGCATGGCTGCAGGCCATGCCCAGCGGGTCACCGACACCCACCTACAACCCGTCGAGCCGCCCGACCTGGCGCATGGCGCGCGACACGCGGGCGACCGCGTCGACGGGCGGATACGGGGTCATGGGCACCCCGCCGACGCCCATGCCGACGTTCATGTGCACGGGGATCTCGGCCTCGGCGACGCACGGCTTGACGATGGTCAGCGCGCGCGCCACGTTCCAGGCGACCGACTTCGTGGTGTTGACGTTGACGGCCGGCCCGAACATGGTCACGCCGGCTTCGGCGGCGACCTTGACCAGGTCGCGCGGCCACATGCCGGCCAGGCGCCGGCCGTGGAACTCGAGCTGGCCGTGCATGCCGAGCACGAACTCGCTCGCCATGCCGAGCTCGATGCCGATGTCGGGATGTCGGCTCTTGATTTCCTCGACGGCCCGCAGGGCGGCGAGAAGGTCGGCGTCGCCGGCGGCGCCGGCGGTGTCGAAGTCGAGACCGTCGGCGCCGGCCTCGATCATGCCCTCGGCGACGAAGACCATGTCGCGGACGGCGTGCTCCATGGCCTCTTCCTGGGCCGCCCGGGCTTCGTCGATGCGGCCCAGCGGCATGAGCTCGGACCAGTTGGGCACGGGGCCGTCGGGCTGCGAGTAGCGGCCCAGGTCGGGCATCGCGCCATATTGCAGCGGCGCCACCAGATTGAGCTGCGCCGACTTCATGGTCTGGGTCTCGAATGAGAGGATGGTCTTGATCGCCTTGTAGGAGTAATCGATGTGGTAGAGCTCGATGATGTCGGCGCCGCGGTGGCTCTGGTAGCTGTAGAGCTCGTCGAGCCGCGTGCCCGAGTCGAGGTTGCCCGAGCCGTCGCACGACAGGATCAGCTCGTCGCCCACGTCGACGGCGCTGAACTTGGCATTCGAAGCGAAGATCTCGAGCAGCTGGTCGAGATCTTCGGGCGCGAGCGGCTCGGTCTTGGCCTTCTTGGCGCCCAGCGCCGTGGCCTCTTCGAGGTCGGCGCGGATCTCACTCGGCGTCATGCGGATGAGCGAACCGTCGCCCAGGCGCGTCATCACGCTGTGCTCCATAGGACCCTCCTGGCCTTCTGTCCGCCGGCGTCGACCGCCTCCCCGGTGAGCGGACAATTAAGTCATTCGGATAAATGACTCGCGTGGTATTCTATGTGGCGCGAGCCGGGGGGTGTCAAGTGGCGGCGGCGGTTCGGATGCAACCACCGGCCACGTAGATATACTGCGGTGCCGAAACGAGGAGGGTCGCTTTGCCACGCGAGACCAAGACCACGCGCCGCTGGGAGGTTGGCGNNTACCACTTCGGCAACAAAGCCGGCCTGATCGAGGCGCTCGCCGACTCGGTGGTCCACGACGACAACGTGGCGCTGCTCAAGGCGCTGCGCAAGCCCGACGTCAGCGCCCCCGACACCACTCCCGACCGCGTCGCCACGCTGCTCGCCATGCACCGGCGCTCGACCAAGGGTCAGCAGGGCTACCGCCGCTTCTGGGACCTGTTTCCGCAGCTCGTCCGCGACGAGGAGCTGCGGCCGCGCATGGCTGAGCTGTACCGCTGGTATCGCGACCTCGACGAGTGGGCCATGGCGCCCGACGCGAGCGCCGAGCTCAAGCGCCAGCTCGACCCGCTGTGCGCCATCACGGTGGCCGTCTGCGACGGTCTGGCCGAACAGATCGCCGCCGACCGCGACTTCGACGTCGACGCCGTGTTCGACTACTGGGAGGGCGTGGTGCGCGAGCTGCGCGATCGCGCCTTCCACGCCGCCGGCCTCGAGCCCGACGCGCCGCCGTCGGCCTAGCGCGGGCGTCGGTCGGGGGAGTCGAGGGATCTCCGTCCGGGGTCGGTCGCGAAAAGTTGCAAATTGCAACTTTTCGCGACCGACCCCACCTCTCGGCCCCACGCGCCTCGCTCAGCGTTGGCGCCCTCTTACCCCAGGATGAGCCGCTGCGGGTCGACCTCGTCGCGCAGGATGCGTAGCTCCTCGGCCGTGGGCGGGGGAGCATCGACGGCCCGAGAGACATCGAGGGCAAAGCCGGTGTTCTCCGCTATGTGCTCGTCGGTCACGCCCGGGTAGCGTTCGGCCAGGTACATCTCGTGGGTCGTCTCGTCGAACTTCAGGACGCAGAGGTCGGTGACCACGGCGAGCGGGCCGCCGCGGGCGAAGCCCGCCCGGGCCCGCGAGTCGCCGCCCTCGAGCCAGCCGGGGCTCGTCAGGTAGTCGAGCTTCTCGACGAACTTGCGGCGTCCGTGTTCCATGAAGACGATGAAGGCCGAAGCCAGTGAGGCCGCGTCGCAGGCGCCGCCGCTGCCCGAAAAACGCACCTTGGGGTGCTCGTAGTCGCCGATACAGGTCGAGTTCAGGTTGCCGAAGCGGTCGATCTGGGCGGCGCCCAGAAAGGCGATCGTGTGCAGCCGCGGGCTGGCGATGTANNGAGAAGGCCTCGATGATGCCGGCGTTGATGCAGGTGCCGTCCATCACCCTTGAATCGGCCACCGCCAGCGGGATCTCGTCGAGCGAGGGATCGATCCCGCCGGTCTCGACGAAGACCGTGCTGGCCGGCGCGTGGACGCGCTTGGCGCAGCCGGCGGCCAGCAACGCCACGCCGGTGCCGGCGAACAGCACGTCGCCGTCCGAGATGAAGCGGCCGGCGGCGATCGCCATCATCTCGCGCGGGGTGAACAGCAACTCACCATCGGGAAGGTCGGTCGTGGCGCCAGTCATCGTCTCGAGCTCGTCATCGTTCATCACGTCACCTCCATCTCAGCGCCGGTCCAGGCCGATGGCGTAGCCGCGCACCGGGTCGGCCTTGATGCGGGCGAGCTGCTCCTCGCCGACCTTGGCGA
>PKYM01000033.1:9577-10275 GCA_003132645.1 Actinomycetota bacterium
GCCGTGGGGTGGGCGCCGTAGGGCGCGTGCACCACGGCGTCGACCAGAAACGGCGGCAGGGCGTTCTGGTCTGAGTCTACGCGCAGCGTCGCGGCTGGCACGATCTCCTCGCAGGTCACGACCACCGCCTTGGCCGCCTTGGCCTGCTCTAAGTCGGCGAAGGTGAGGCCCTTGATGCGCACGGTGCCGTCGTCGGCCACCGTCTGGGCGTGTACGACCGCCAGGTCGGGGGAGAGGGCCGGCAGCAGGACGACGTCGTCGCTGTCGCCGTCGAAGGGGTCGGGCATGACGATGAGCTTGTCGCGAGGCAGGCCCTGGGCGGCTCGGTAGGCGGGAGAAAAGCCGGCGCGGCGCACGAGGTCGGTGTGCAACCCGGATTTGGTCGGGATGAAGGGCACGTGCAGCGCCCCGGCCAGGAACCGCAGGGCCATCTGATAGTTGGAGTAGTCCTCGACGGCGATCTCGCCGCGCTCGACGGCCTTGCGAAAACGGATGCAGGTCGGGGCGAAGCGGCCGTTGCCGCCGTAGGCGATCTCGATACGACTCACGCAGCCGGCGCCCACCAGCGTGTCGAGCGCCTGGCCGTTGGAGTGGGCCACGACGTGCAGGTCGCGCACGCGCCGGCGCGCCATCTCGTAGACGAAGGCCATGGGGTTGCGGTTGATGGTGAAGCCGCCGAAGGCCACCTGGGCGCCGTC
>PKYM01000033.1:10320-14202 GCA_003132645.1 Actinomycetota bacterium
CGGACTTGCCGCCGCTGTCGGACGATGGGGTCACTGCCGGCCTCCTTCTCGCCTCGCCTGTCGTCGCGCCCGGGCCGCGCCAAGCCGCTCCCGAGAAACGCGAAAGCCCCCAGGCAGCCGTTAAGCGCTCGCTGGGGGCCCGTGGCCGCGCTGGCCGGCCGGCGAAACGGCTTGGTCCAGGCCGCGGATGCAGCACTTCCATCCTATCGCGCGTTGCCGGGAGCGCAAGCGCGGCGCGAACGAACGAGCCNNCGAGCCACGCCGACGAGCGAGTCGCGCCACCGCGCGGTAGACTTGCAGCGTTCGTCTTGCGATATATAGCCACCGGCGCCGGAGGTGAGAACCTGTGAACAGCTACCTCTTCTCGGGCTACGCCCGCTTGCCGCAGGACGTCTCTCACCAGAACGTCCATCGCCGGGTCGGCCTCGTGGTCGAAGTAGACGATCACGGTGTCGTCACCGCCTGTTCGAGCACGCTGCTCATGGACCTCGCCCGCGACTTCTTCGCGCGGCTGCTGATCGGGCACTCGGTCGTCACCGAGCGCCAAGAGATCGAAGCGGCCATCCACGAGTACTACCTGGGGCACTCGAAGGCTGCCCTGCTGTTCGCCTTGCACCAGGTCTTCGAAGCCGTCGACCAGTCGGCGCCCTTCGCCGCGAAGGGCCACGAGGCATAAGCCCGGCCGCGAACCTTGGACGCCCCGGCACGTTGTCGCCGACGCGGCGGCCCGTATATGATGGACCAAGCTGCACACATGGCTTGACGGCGGTCTTTCGGCCGCGGTCGCCACGGCCATGAGCCCCCAGCAAGCGCGCGAGCGCATCTCGGGGGCTTTTTTGCTTTCCGGGGAGCGCCGGCGCTGAGGGCTATTAGCGAATCGACCGGCTACCGGTCGCTCAAAGGAGGAACCGATGGACTTCAGGTACTCGACCGAGCAGAACCTTTACCGGCAAGCCATCCGTGAGTGGCTGACCAAGAACCTCGAGCCGCGGGCTCGCGCCATCGACGAGGCCGAGGACGGCATCCCCGACGACATCACCGCCGGCATGGCCGAGCTGGGCATCTTCGGCGTGACCATCCCCGAGGAGTACGGCGGCCTGCCGCTGCCCGAAGACGAGCGCCTGATCTACGCCATGATCACGGTTCACGAGATCGCTCGCGCCGACCTGTCAATGAGCACGCCGGTCTACACCCTGCTCACCCTGGGCTGGTCGTACATGATCAACCGCTACGGCACCGAGGAGCTCAAACGGGAGATCCTGCCGCTGGCCGCCCAGGGCAAGGCCTTCGTCGGCATCAACACGACCGAGCCCGGCGGCGGCTCCGACCTGGGCGCCATCAAGACGACCGCGATCTGGAACGACGACAAGCAGGCGTTCCTGCTGAACGGCGAGAAGGCCTATGTCTCGGGGCCCAAAGAGTGCGCCAAGCTGGGCCCGCCCAGCGGTCACTGCACCCTGGTCAAGACCGACCCCGCCTCGGGTCACAAGGGCATGACCTTTATCTGGGTGCCGGCCCACCTCGACGGCATCCAGTGGACGGTGTACGACGACATGGGCCGCATGGGCCTGTCGACTGGCGGCTGGATCTACAAAGACGTCGAGCTGCCCCGCAAGTACGTGCTCGGCGAAGAGGGCAAGGGCTTCTACGCCGTCATGGACGGCTTCAACGCCGCCCGCGTGCTGGTCGCGGCTGCCTGCCTCGGCGGCGCCGAGAAGGCGCTCGAGATCAGCGGCGAGTACACCGCCCAGCGCACCACGTTCGGCAAGCCGCTCGGCAAGTACGAGGGCATCTCCTTCGAGATGGCCGACGACTACATGATGCTCGACATGGTCAAGCTCAACCTGCAGCGCGGCGCCTGGATGATCGGCCAGGAGCACACCAACCCGGGCACGTTCTCGCGCAAGGAGATCAACAAGGTCATCAGCACCTGCAAGTGCCAGGCGCCGCCGCTTGCCCACGAGATCGCCCGGCACGGCATGATGTACCACGGCGCCTTCGGCTACACCAAGGAGACGCCGCTCGAGATGCTGCTGCGCGGCGTCATGAGCTACGAGGTCGGCGCCGAGGGCGGCCTCATGGTCATGCGCGGCGTGATCGCCCGCGACGAGTGGGGCGAGACGCACAACCCGTTCAAGGACTAGGGGCGGCCGCAGACAACCCGGGGCGGGTGAGCCTTCGGCGCACCCGCCCCGAGCGTCCGGCCAGACGAGGCGTCGCGGCCAGAGCGTCCGGGCAGGCGAAGCGTCCCGGCCAGAGGAGGCGGGTGACATGGAGAAGGTCGAATGCATCGTCGTCGGCGGCGGCCTCGCCGGCCTCGCGGCCGCCTACGGCCTGGCCCGCGACGGCGTCGAGGTCATGGTCCTGGAGCGCGGCAACTACGCCGGCGCCAAGAACGTCACCGGCGGTCGTCTCTACGTGCGGCCGCTGCGGCGCATCTATCCCGAGCTCTGGGAGGAGGCGCCGTTCGAGCGTCCCGTCGTCCGCGAGCTGATCACGATGCTCGGCGACGGCGCCGCCACGACGGTCGAGCTCGCCTCCGAACGCCTCGCGGGACCGGCGCCGCAGTCCTACACGGTGCAGCGCGCGCGCCTCGATCAGTTCCTCGCCGACAAGGCCACCGAGGCCGGCGCCATGATCGTCACCGACATGCAGGCCGACGAGCTGCTGCGCGAAGGCGACCGGGTGATCGGCGTACGGGCCGGCGACGACGAGGTCGGCGCCGAGGTGACGATCGTCGCCGAGGGTGTGCTGGGATTGACGTCGGGCGCCGCGGGGCTGCGCGAGCAGCCACGCGCCGCCGACCACGCGGTCGGCTTCAAAGAGGTTATCGAGCTGCCGGCCGGCGTGATCGAGGATCGCTGGCGCCTGAACGAAGGCGAGGGAGCCGCGCAGCTTTTCATGGGCGAAGTCACCCGCGGCATGACCGGCGGCGGCTTTCTCTACACCAACCGCACCTCGGTCGCGCTGGGCTGTGTGGTCGCCATGGAGCAACTCCGTACCCGCACCGACGGCCTCGAGGCGTGGCAGCTGCTCGACGAGTTCAAGGAGAACGCCCAGATCAAGCCGCTCGTGCGCGGCGGCGAGCTGGCCGAGTATTCGGCCCACGCCGTCTTCGAGGGCGGCATGGACAAGCTGCCGCGGCCCTACGGCGCCGGCTACCTGCTGGCCGGCGAGGCCGCCGGCTTTGCCCTGAACGCGCTGGTCACGGTACGCGGCATGGACCTCGCGATCGCCTCCGGATGGGCGGCGGCGCGGGCGGCCCTGGCCGCTCGCGCCGCCGCCGACTCGTCGGCCGCCACGCTGGCCGTCTACGAGAGCTTCCTGCGCGAGACCTTCGTCATGCGCGCCATGGAGGCCGGCCGCGGCGTGCCGCAGGCGATCGAGAACCGCCGGCTGTTCAGCGAGTATCCGGGCGCGGTGGGCCGCTTTCTCGAGGGTTTCTTCACGGTCGACGACGACAGCGCCGCGACTCTGCTGCGCACCAGCCTGCGCGGCGCGCGGCGCGAGTTCCTCAAGGTCGAGACGCTCAAGGACCTCTGGTCCCTGCGCAAGGTGTGAGGTGATGCCGTCGTGAGCGAGGAGGAAGAGCCCAAGAACGCCGAGAGCCC
This sequence comes from Actinomycetota bacterium, assembly GCA_003132645.1. GTDB lineage: Bacteria > Actinomycetota > Thermoleophilia > UBA2241 > UBA2241 > Bog-752. The sequence continues at coordinate 13,932 of PKYM01000033.1, forward strand.
CGCGCCCGAAGGCGTCGCGAGTCCCGTGCCAGAAGGCTCCGGGGCGCCCACACCCGGGAGCGCCGAGGGGCCAAAGCCCGGGAGCGTCGACGCCAAGCTCGGCGTCAACGTCTTCAAGCTCGACCAGCAGCCCCACATCGAGATCGACATCGCGATCTGCCGCACGGTCTGCACGGTGCGCGCCTGCCTGCAGGTGTGTCCTGCCGACCTGTACGCGCTGAACGACGAAGGTGACATGACCGTCAACTGGGAGGGCTGCCTCGAGTGCGGC
>PKYM01000219.1 GCA_003132645.1 Actinomycetota bacterium
CAGGTAGCCGTGGATGAACTCGCTGCGGGGCGCCTCGTAGCCGGCGCTCCACAGCAGGGCCGGCCAGATCACGGCGTGGAACTTGAGGATGTCCTTGGCCAGCAGGTGGACGTCGGCCGGCCAGAAGCGCCGTTCGAGGTCGTCGCCGGGGTCCGCGTAGGTGAGGGCCGAGACGTAGTTGATGAGCGCGTCGACCCAGACGTAGATCACCTGCTCGGGGTCCCAGGGCACCGGGATGCCCCAGGTGATCGACTTGCGGCTGATGGAGATGTCATCGAGGCCGCCCTCGATGAACGACAGCGCCTCGTTGTAGCGCGACTTCGGCCGCACCCAGCCCGGGTGCTCGAGGTAGAATTCGCGTAACCGGTCCTGATAGCGCGACAGCAGGAAGTAGTAGTTCTCCTCTTCGAGCCAGACCGGCTCGGTGCCGTGGATGGGACACTTGCCCGCCACGAGGTCGCGATCGTAGTAGAAGGCCTCGCAGGCGGTGCAGTAGAGGCCTCCGTAGCTGCGCTTCTCGATGTCGCCGGCGACCCGCAGCTTCTCGACGAAGCGCTGCACGTAGGCCTCGTGCTGGGGATCGGTCGTGCGGATGAAGAAGTCGTTGTCGGCGTTCACGCGCAGCGTCATCTCGCGGAACTTCGGGGCCAGCATGTCGACGTGCTCGCGCGGCGTGAGGCCGCGCTCCTCGGCGGCCTGGGCTACCTTGTTGCCGTGCTCATCGGTGCCCGTCAGGAAGAAGACATCGTCGCCGAGCTGGCGGTGGTGGCGGGCGAGGATGTCGGCGGCGATCGTCGTGTAGGCGTGCCCCAGGTGGGGGTCGGCGTTGACGTAGTAGATCGGCGTGGTGATCGAGAAACGGCTCAACCCTTGGCCCCGCCCCGCGGCTCCTTGAGCGTGTAGCCGTAGCTGCCCACCTTCTCGCCCAGCGACCAGTACTCACCGATCACGTAGGAGAGCGGGTCGACCTTGCCGGCCTGCAGGCGGCCGCGCGAGTCGAGCACGTCCTCGTTGAAGTGCACGGCGAGGATCTCGCCGACGAACAGGTCGTGCGCGCCGAGGCTCAAGCGATGGCGCGTGACGCACTCTATGTTGATCGGGCACTCCTCGATCAGCGGGGCGGCGACGCGCGCGCCCGACACGGCGTGAAACCCGCAGGCGGCGAACTTGTCGGTGTCGCGCCCCGAGACGTTGCCGCACAGGTCGACCTCGCGCGCCTGGGAGCGGGTCGGCACGTTGACCACGAACTCGTGGGTGCGCTGCAGCAGGCCGTAGGAGTGTCGCGAGGGGCGCAACGAGATGCTCAGCATGGGTGGCGCCGAGCAGACGTTGCCGACCCAGGCGAGCGTGACGATGTCGGGATCTCCCCCATCGACGCCGGCGACGCTGACCATGACCAGCGGCACCGGCAGGAGCACGTTCGAGGGTCTCCGCTGGATCTTCATCGCTCTCCTTCTCGCGCGGACTTGCGAGCGCTATCCTACATCACGCGCGCCGGCGGGCAGCCGCTTGCGGCCCGGATTTGGCGTCGCACGGGCCCGTTGCCGCTCAGGTATGATTCCCCCATGGCAGAATCCCCGCCTTTCGCCGGCATCGCGAGCTTCCTCAAGGCGCCCTACATGGCCGACCCGCGTAGCGACGACGCCGAGGTGGCGATCCTCGGCATCCCGTACGACGAGGCGACGACGGCTCGCCCCGGCGCCCGCTACGGTCCGCGCGCCATGCGCGACGCGTCGACCAACTGGGCCTACCGCGAGGCGGCGACGCCGTTCTACGATGGCGAAGCCGACACACAGCTGCTCGGCGGCGTGCGCTTCGTCGATTCGGGCGACGTCGACCTGCCGCCGACGGCGCAGCCCGAGCGCAGCCATCCACTCATCGGCGCGCGGGTCGGCCGGCTGCTCGAACACCAACTCTTCCCCGTCGTGCTCGGCGGCGATCACTCGATCACCTACCCCATCCTCAAGGCCTTCGGCCGACGTCCGCTGCACCTCGTGCAGTTCGACACCCACATGGACTACTGGAACGACGAGTCCGGCATGCTCTACACGCACGCCAGCCCCATCGTGCGCTCACACGAAAACGGGCTCGTGCAGCGGGTCACCCAGTACGGCATCCGCGGGCTGCACACCGCTGCCGACCAGATCGAGCTGGCCCGCGAGCGCGGCGTGACCACGTTCTGGTGCGAACAGGCCAAGCGCACGCCGGTCGCCGACCTCGTGGCCCACATCGAGCCGGGCGAAGACGTCTACATCACCTTCGACATCGACGCCCTCGACCCCAGCATCGCGCCGGGCACCGGCACGCCCGAGCCGGGCGGCTTCAGCTACTACGAGGCCAAGGCGATCCTGCGGGCGGTCGCCCTCAGGGCGCACGTGATCGGCATGGACATGGTCGAGGTCAATCCCCTGTACGACCCCATGGAGATCACGGCGCTACACGCTGTGCGCCTCATCTTCGACGGCGTCGGGGCGGCACTCCAGAACAAGCAATCCGCGGCGACCCAACCGCTGTCCCGCCTGAGCGCACTCCGGCCCAGCCGCAATCCGGCCTGACCGCACTGCGGCCTGAGCGCACTCCGGCCTAACCGCGCAGAGCCGCCACCAGCGCCGCGATGTAGGCCGGAGTCGTGCCGCAGCAACCCCCGACGATGTTCGCGCCCGCGGCCACGATGGCCGGCATGAACGACGCGAAGCTCTCGGGCGTCTCGCCATAGGTGGTGTGGCCGTCGACGAGGCTGGGCTGACCCGCATTGGGCTGGATGACGAGCGGCGCCTCGGTCGCGGCGCGAAACTCGGCGACCAGGCCCGGCATGTCCTCGCCGGTGATCTCGCAGTTGGCGCCGACCACGTCGGCGCCGGCCTCGAGCAGGGTCGCGGCGGCCTGGGCCGGGGTCACGCCCATCATCGTGCGGTAGCCGCGCGGCGAAGGCTTGAAGGCCAGCGAGATGAGGACGGGCAGCGAGCCCGCCATGGCGCGCGCGCCGAGCACGGCGGCCTTGGCCTCCGCGAGATCGAAGAAGGTGGTCATGGCGATCAGGTCGACGCCGGCGGCGACGAGCGCCTCGGACTGTTCGGCGAAGACGTCGCGCAGCTCGTCGGCCGTAGCGTCGCCCAACGGCGGCATCATGCGCCCCGACGGTCCGATGTCGCCGGCGACCAGCTTGTCGGGCGCGACCTCGTCGCGCACCGCCATCGCCAGGCGAGCGCCCGCCCCGTTCAGCTCGACGACGCGCTCGGCCTCGTGGTAGGCGGTCAGCTTGCTGCGACTGCCGCCGAAGCTATTGGTCTCGATGATGTCGGCCCCCGCCTCGAGGTAGGCGCGGTGGATGGCCGCGACGACCTCGGGATTGCTCACGTTCCACGACTCGGGTGACTCGACCGGACGATAACCGGCGGCGATGAGCTGCGTGCCCATGGCGCCGTCGAAGATGAGCGGGCGAGACCGTAGCTCCGTGAGCAGATCCACTGTGTGCCTCCTTGCAGCCGACGACCGGTGCTGGAAACCTCAGTCTACCGCACTTGCCAAAGCCCGAGACGCGGAGTCAGCCGTCCGGGGACACCTCGTCGACCATGCGCTTCGCCTCGTTGCGCCTGATGCCGAGACAGACGGCGAGGGCGGCGGCGGCGTCGCGACGTGACAGCCCGGCAAGCCGCAGGGCCGCCGCCGCCGCCCGCGCCCGCTCGCCGGCGAGCTCGTCGACGCCGGCCGGCAGGCCGGCGTTGACGACCAGCGTGATCTCGCCCTTCACCTCGCCCGGAAAGCGCACCGCCAGCTCGGCGACAGTGCCGCGCGCGACCTCTTCGTGCAACTTGGTGAGCTCGCGACAGACCGCGCCCGGCGCGTCGGGAGCCAGAGCCGCCAGGCGGGCGAGGCTGGCCGCCAGCCGGTGTCCGGTCTCGAAAGCGACGACAAGACCGCCGGAGCGCCGCCAGGCGTCCCAGGCGGCCCGCAGGTCGACAGCCCGCCGCGGCAGGTAGCCGACGAACCGAAAGCCGTCGTCGCCGGCGAGACCCGAGGCGACCACGGCGGTCACCGGCGCCGACGGACCCGGCAGCACCGTCAGGGCCAGCCCGGCCGCGGCCGCGGCGGCGACCAGTCGCAGACCTGGGTCGGAGACGCCCGGCAGTCCTGCATCGGTGACCAGAGCGACGTCGAGTCCTGCCCGCAGCCGCGCCAGCAGATGAGCGGTCTTTTCGGCCTCGTTATGGGCGAAGAGGCTCGTCGTGGGAGTGTGGATGTCGTACCGCGCCAGCAGCTTGCGCGTGTGCCGGGTGTCCTCGGCGGCGATCAGGTCGACGGCGCGCAGCGTCTCCAGAACCCGGGTGGTGACGTCGTCGAGATTCCCGATGGGTGTCGCGCACACGTAGAGCACGGGGGGATTCTCTCACAGCTTCGGCAAACGAAAAGCGGGACCCACGGCCGGCGACGCGGTGTCCGCGAGGGCGAATGCCGCGTTCCTGCGGTCGCCGCCCCTCTCGGTGGTCGCGGGCTGTGGATCCCGCACACTTCCTCTTATCGGTCGCGTAGGTCGCTGACTACACCCTTGTGGCCTGGTGAGGCGACGCTTCTCGGGGCGGGCGCCGAAGCGCCGAGGCAAACCGTCTGGGCGTCAGGCGCCGGGACGCGAGGCGTCCGGGGGCCGGGACGGGGCGCGTTCGGGGCCGGGACTGACAGGGAGCGTTTGGGGCCGCAGCGGTGACCCTGGGGCGGCAGCAGTGTGGGGGGCGGGGTTGTGTGCCTTGCGGCACACACCCCGCCCCCCACACTGAAAGGATCGCGGCGGCGATCGGTCGGACTTGTCTGGGACCGGCCCCCGCCGGAGACGTCGCGTCAGAAGGACCTCAGTCGGCGACGATGGCTTCGTTCGGACACGAGTCGACGCAGGTGCCACAGTCGGTGCAGAGCTCAGGATCGATGGTGTAGATGTCGTCGCCCTCTGCGATCGCGCCCTCGGGACACTCGTCTACGCACGCTGCGCAAGCGAGACAATCGTCAGTGATTCTGTGCGCCATTGGCGTTGGTCACCTCCTGTCGGGCACCGCCGGACAGGCGGTCGCCCACGATGGATCGTCTGATGCAAGAATACCGGCAGGTCGAGTGCAAGGCAACGAGCCTCACCGCCTGCGCGCCGGGCCCGGGAGGTCGCGCTCGCGCTTGAACCGGGCGCGCCGACTTGCCTTGCGCCAGATGACCCGAACGCGCCGCCGCCCACCCGCCGCGGCGCGAACACGAGCGCTTTAGGCCGGACGACCTCGAGCCGGAGCTTCCTCGGGGAACAGCTCGATGATCGCGAGCGCCGCCGCGCCGAGCACTCCGGCGTCGACCCCGTGCTGCGCCAGCACGATGCGCACCTGGTCGCGCTGCGGCAGCAGGGCGCGCTCGGCCACCACACGGCGCGCCGGCCCGAGAATGATCTCGCCGGCCTGGGCAGCTCCGCCGCCGATCACGATGAGTTCGGGATTGAAGATGTTGACGAGACTGGTGATGCCGAGACCGAGCTTCTCGCCGATGCCGGTCAGGACGGTCACAGCCGCTGCGTCGCCATCGAGCGCCAGCCGGCTGACCAGCGGTCCGTCGACTTCTTCGCCGGAAGCGAGCGCCTGGCCGAGAGCCGAGTCGGGCACTGTGCGGGCGACGTCGCGCGCCGCCCGGCCCATGGCCTGTCCCGACGCGTACACCTCGAGGCAGCCCTGATTGGGACAGGCGCCCTGGCAGCGCGGCCCGTCGTAGTCGATCATCATGTGACCGAGCTCGCCGGCGGCGCCGCTCGCGCCGCGATAAAGGTGGCCGTTCGTGACGATGCCGCCGCCGATCCCCGTTCCCAGAGTGAGCATGATCATCTCGCTGGTGCCGATGCCGGCACCGTAGCGAAACTCGGCAAGGCAGGCCACGTTGGCGTCGTTGTCGACCACGACCGGCACGCCATAGCGTTCGGTCAGAAGGTCGCGCAGGGAGACGTCACGCAGCGGCAGATTGGTCGACAACACGACACGGCCGGCGCGAAAGTCGACCATCGAAGCGGTGCCGACGCCGATCGCGTCGACCGGAGCGTACTCCGCCACGGCCTGGTCGAGACGGCTGTAGAGGTTGTCGAGGCAGGCTTCGGGCGACTCGGTGACGGCGGGTCCGCTCGTGCGGGCGATGATCCCCAGAGTGTCGTCGATCAGGCCGAGGGCCAGCTTCGTCCCGCCTAGATCGACGCCGACAATAGAACGTAGCGGGCTCAAACTGACCACCCCCTCCTCGCGCCAGGCCCCACGGAGAGGGCCGCTAGGCGCACGATATCACGGTGTACACTGTCATAAAGAGGAAACTCCCCGTGGCGAGGCGTACTTACCCTCACCGGGTACGTCCGGGTAGCCGTCGTTTTCTCAAGAGCCAACGCCGCCCTGACGCGTTCGTCGCGCCGCCAGCAGTGAGACCACCGACGTGCGGCCCGCCGCGAGAACCTTTTGAGTAACGTTGACGCATGAGCAAACCGAACGACAAGCCGTATACCAGATACCGCGCCGGACGCGTGCGGCGCCCGAGGACCGACGCCCCCCTCGAGCCGGCCTCGCGCGCGCCGTCCGCGCAGCGCGTCGCAAGCGACGACGGCGCCGGCTCGCGGAGTGCCGGCTCGCGGGCTGACGTCGACGCGCGCCCGGCGCGCGCCACCCGCGCGACCCGCTCTGCCGGCGCGACCCGCTCTGCCGGTTCGGCCGGTTCAGCCAGCCCGACCGACCAGCCGGCAAGCATCTACCGCGCCGATCGCCGCGCGGCCGAACGGCGCGAACGCGGCGACCTCGAGCTCGTGGCGGGACCCGACCGGCGGCGCCGGTTTCACTGGTGGTATCTTCTGGCGATCCCGCTCGCGCTGCTTGTCGCCCTGGGCGTCTGGGGATTCTTGGGTTACTCGACCTTCAACAAGGCGGTCGCCAAGAGCAACCATCGCATCGGCAAGGTCGCCCGCGCGGCGCTCGTCGACCCGCACGGCGGCGTGCTGGGCACGCCCACGACGCTCCTTGTGCTCGGCTCGGACAGGCGCGGCCACGAACCGGCCCGCTCCGACAGCATCCTGCTGATGCGCTTCGACCCGAAGACCCACACCGTGAGCCAGCTCTCCATTCCACGCGACACGCTGGTCGACGTGCCCGGCCGCGGACAGATGAAGATCAACGAGGCCTACTTCTGGGGCGGCTCGCCGCTTGCGATCAAGGTCATCAGCGACTTCACGGGCGTGCCCATAAACCACGTCATGCTGGTCAACTTCCAGGGCTTTCCCGACCTGATCGACAGTGTCGGCGGCGTCGTCGTCAACGTGCCCAGCGACCTCACGTCGTGGTACTCGGGCAACACGACCGTGCATTTCAAGAAGGGTCCGCAGCTCATGAACGGCAAGCGGGCGCTGATCTACTCTCGCGTGCGCCATTCCGACAACGACTTCATGCGTATGGGCCGCCAGCAGCAGGTCGTGCAGGCGCTCGAAGCGAAGATAGCTCGGCCCGGCAACGTCTTTCGCCTACCGGCGATCGGCGCGCAGTTCATGAAGGGCGTCGGCACCGACCTCACGACCAACCAGATCATGGGGCTGGCCTACATCGACTGGCGCGCCAAGGGCACCCGCCAGTACAAGATGGTGCTCCCGGGCACGCCCGAGATGATCGGCGGCGGCAGCTACGTGGTCGTCGACCCGGCGATCAAAGCCCGCACGGTGCACCGCTTCCTCAGCCACTAGCCCCGGCGCCGCCGGCGCGATCGCCTCAGCGGTCGGCGCCGCCGCGCGTGCGTATCTCGCGCCAGCGCTCGCGATTGCTCATCACGAGCACCACGATCAGGGTCACGACGGCCGGCAGGTAGAGATAGTTGTCGATGCCGATCGGCGCAAAGGCGACGTAGAAGGCCACGAGCAGGGCGGCGATCACCCGGGCCGAATGCAGCCGGCCGGGCGTCAGGCGCCGGGCCAGAAGCGGCAGCGCCGCCTCGAGGGTCGGAGCCAGCAACACGATCGCGAGGCGCGGCGAGACCTGGTCGGTGGTGACGATGCTGTAGGCGCCGGCGAGAGCGGCGAACACCACCGCGGCGATCTCGAGCCCGCCGATGGAGGGCCTTAGCGACAGGCGACGGGCCACGTCAGTAGTCCACTCTGAGCAGGGCGAGACCCGAGGCGGGCGCGGTGAGGCCCAGCTCGCGGCGCTGACCGCCGGCGAGGCCGGCCGCCAGCTCGGCCATGCTCCTGCGCCCCTGCGCGACGTCGACCATCGAACCGACGGCCACCCGCACCATGTTGTGCAGGAAGCTGCCGGCGGTGATCTCGAAGCGCGCCTCACGACCGTCGGCCGCCAGGCGCCACTGCGCTCTCACGACCTCGCGCTCGCAGGTGCGGTAGCCGCTCGCCGACGGCGTCAGGGCGGCGAAATCGCGGCGGCCGGGAAGCAGCGCCGCCGCTTCGGCGAGCAGACTCAGGTCGACGGCGCCGCGCACGTTCCAGACGTAGTGACGCTCGAACACCGGCCGGGTGTCGGGCAGCCAGACGCGATAGCGGTAGGTGCGCGCGACCGCCGCGCGGGCGTCGAAGCCCGCCGCTGCCGCAACCAGGCCAGTCACCGCGATCTCGGCCGGCAGCAGGGCGTTCAGCGAGAGTCGCAGACTCTGCGCTTCGAGGCCGCGGGCGGCCGTCGAGAACGACACCACCTGGCCCAGAGCGTGCACCCCGGCATCGGTGCGCCCCGCGACCCCCAACCGCACGGGCTCGCTCAGCACCTGCGCGAGCGCCTTCTCGAGCTCGCCCTCGATCGTGCGCCTGCCGGGCTGCTTCGCCCAGCCCGAAAACGGCGTGCCGTCGTAGGCGCACTCGAGCCGCCAGCAGGCAAGCTCGGCCACGTCAGGCTCGGCCGGGTCGGCGTCGGCCAGGTCAGGCTTGATCACGTCAGGCTCGGCCACGTCAGGCTCGGCCACGTCAGATCATCTCCGCGAGCACGACCATCGCCACGACCGCCACCAGCACGACGGCATCGCGACGGTGAGCGCGCAGGGGGTGCAGCCGCGTCCGCGGCGCGCCCGGCAGGTAGCAGCGGGCCTCCATGGCCAAAGCGAGCTCGTCGGCCCGCCGAAAACTCAAGATGAAGAGCGGCACGAGCACGGGCACCAGAGCCCGCGCCCTCCGCAGCGGACCACCCCGGTTGAAGCTCGCCCCGCGGGCGCGCTGAGCCTTCATGATGGTATCGATCTCCTGCATGAGCGTGGGAATGAAGCGCAGGGCGATAGTCACCATGAGAGCGAGCTCTTCAGTGGGCACATGCAGGCGGCGCAGCGGCCGGGAGAGCCAGGCCAGCGCATCGGTCAAGGCGATGGGCGGCGTGGTGAGCGTGAGCAGCAGGCTGGCGACCACCAGCACGACCAGGCGCAAGCTGAGGTAGCCGGCGATCGCCAGGCCGCGCCACGACACGTGCAGCGGCCCCAGCGAAGCGAACGCCGGCCCGGGGGCGAACAGGAGCTGCACGACGAACGTCAGGACGAGCAGCCAGATCACGGGACGCAGGCCGCGGGCGATCCAGCCCAGCGGCACGCCACTGGCGAGCAGCGCGACGGCGGCGATCAGGCCGTAGACGGCCAGCGCGGCAAACGACGAGCGCAGGAACAGCCCCACCACGAGCACCGTCACCGCGACGACCTTGCAGCGCGGGTCGAGTCGATGGATCGGCGACGGCCGGGGATAGTACTGGGCGATCGCCATCCTCATGGCCACGCCACCCCCGCGGGCGCGAGCAGACGGCACGACACCGCGGCCACACTCACGCGAGCGCCTCGGCGGCGGCGGCGAGCTGTGG
>PKYM01000078.1 GCA_003132645.1 Actinomycetota bacterium
TGGCCGTCGACGAGCTCCGCAAGAAGGGCCTTGCGGCGGCCCAGAAGAAGGCCACGCGGGCGACCCGCGAGGGCTCGGTCGACTCCTACATCCACGCCGGCGGCAAGATCGGCGTGCTGGTCGAGGTCGGCGTCGAGACCGATTTCGTGGCCCGCAGCGAACCGTTTCGCGAGTTTACCCACGACCTGGCCATGCAGGTCGCCGCTTCGAACCCGCTGTGGGTCGGTCGCGACGACGTGTCCCCAGACGTCATCGAGCGCGAGAAGGCGATCTATCGCGAGCAGGCCAAGGGCAAGCCCGATAACGTCGTCGAGAAGATGCTCGACGGCAAGCTCAACAAGTTCTTCCAGGAGGTCTGTCTCATGGAGCAGCCCTTCGTCAAAGACCCCGATCGCTCGATCGAACAGCTGCGCACCGACCTGGTCGGCGTCATCGGCGAGAACGTCGAAGTGCGGCGGTTCGTGCGCTATCAGCTCGGCGAGTCGGTCGAGGACTGATAAGTGCCTGAGGCTGGCTCGGGCGACGGAGGAGACACAGGCGGGCGCGGCCCGTTCCGGCGTGTGCTGCTCAAGCTGAGCGGCCAGGCGCTGGCCGGCGACGGCCACTCGATCGACCCGGCGCGCACTCTCGAGATCGCCCAGCACGTGCGTCGCGTGCGCGCCCGTGGCGTCGAGCTGGCGATCGTCGTGGGTGGCGGCAACATCTTCCGCGGCGTCGCAGCGGCGGCCAAGGGCTTCGACCGGGCCACGGCCGACTACATCGGCATGATCGCCACCGTCCAGAACGCCCTCGCCCTGCAGGACGCCCTCGAACACGAAGACGTCGACACGCGGGTCATGAGCGCGATCGAGATCAAGGCCGTCTGCGAGCCGTACATCAGGCGGCGCGCCCTGCGCCACATCGACAAAGGGCGCGTCGTGATCTGCGCTGCCGGGATCGGCAACCCCTACTTCTCGACCGACTCGGCGGCTGCTCTGCGGGCGCTCGAGCTGGGGGCCCAGGCGATCCTCATGGCCAAGCGCGAATACGACGGCGTCTACGACGCCGACCCTGAAAAGGTGCCAGAAGCGCGCTTCATCCCCGAGATCACGCATCTTCAGGCTATCGAGCGCGGGCTCAAGGTGATGGACACCACCGCGCTGTCGCTGTGCATGGACAACCGGCTGCCGATCCACGTTTTCAAGATGACCGGCGAGAACATCGAACGCGTCCTGGCCGGCGAGCGTGTGGGCACTGTGGTGAGCACCCATTTGACGGGCAAGCAAGGGAGCGTGTGAGGTGGAAAAGGAGCTGCTTGACAGCGCTACTGAGCGCATGGCCAAGGCCGTTGCGGCCACCCGGACCGAATTCAACACGGTGCGCAGCGGCCGCGCCTCGACGGCGTTGCTCGACCGCATCCACATCGACTACTACGGCACGACCACGCCACTCAAGCAGATGGCCACCGTCGCGGCCCCCGAGCCGCGCCTGATCACGGTCACGCCGTACGACAAGACCTCCATGAAGGCCGTCGAGAAGGCCATCATGGAATCCGACCTCGGCCTCAACCCGAGCAACGACGGCAACGTCATCCGCCTGCCCATCCCGGCACTCACCGAAGACCGGCGCCGTGACCTCGTCAAGCTCATCCACAGGCTGGCCGAAGACGGCCGCGTCGCCGTGCGCAATATCCGCCGCGATGCCATGAAAGACCTCAAGGAGTTCAAGAACGAGGGCCTGATCGGCGAAGACGCCGAGCATCGCGCCGAGGAGCATCTGCAGCAGCTCACCGACCAGCGCACCCACGAGATCGACGAGCTGCTCAAACACAAGGAAGCCGAGATCCTCGAGGTCTAGCGCTTCGCGACCGGCAGGCGAGGCCAGCGCGTCATGACAGCGAACGAGCCCAAGCCGAAACGAACGACGCCGTCGCTGCTGCGCAAGGCGGGCACGGCCCGACGGCTGGCGCGCAGCGGCACGGGCGAACGCGCCGCCGGAGGCGCCCAGTGCCGCTACGTTGCGGTGATCATGGACGGCAACGGCCGCTGGGCGCGCCGCCGGCATCTGCCGGTAGCCGCCGGGCATCGCGCCGGCGCCAAGGCCCTGCGGCGGCTGATCGAGCACGCCCTCGACTGCGATATCGCCGAGATCACCGTCTATTCGTTTTCGAGCGAGAACTGGCGCCGGCCCGCCGCCGAGGTCGAGGACCTCATGGAGCTGTTCGTCGAACAGATCGAGTCCGAAGTGCCCGAAGTCCAGGGTCGCGGCGTGCGCGTCAGGTTCGTGGGCCGCAGGAGTGGCGTCTCAGCGGCCTTGCTGGCCCGTATCGACGCCGCCGAAGCCGCCAATCCGGACGACCCCCGCATGACCATGTACATCGCCTTCAACTATGGGGGCCGCGACGAGATCGTCGACGCGGCGCGCGCGCTGCTCTCGACGGTCGCCGGCCGCGCCGGCGGCGCCGCGGTCGGCGGGCCGCCCTTCGCGATCGACGAGCTTGTCACCGAGGACGCCCTGCGTGGCTGCCTCTACGCACCGGAGATGCACGATCCCGAGCTGCTGATCCGTACCAGCGGCGAGGAGCGCATCTCGAACTTCCTGCTCTGGCAGCTCGCCTACACCGAGCTGTACTTCAGCGCCAAGCTGTGGCCCGACTTCGGGCCCGGCGACTTAGACGACGCGCTCTCGGCTTACGCCGCGCGCGCCAGACGGTTCGGCGGCCGATGACGCCTCGCCGCGCAGGGCACGCGTCGCCGCAGCCGCGAGGTAGCTCGTGCTAGGCACACGGGTCATCGTGGGCGCCGTGCTGGCGCTCCTGGCGCTGGTCGTCACGATCTACGGGGGGTTGCCGTTCGTCGTGGTGGCCGTCGCCGTGGCGATCATCGGCATCAACGAGTTCTACCGCATGATGCGTGCCTATCGGCCGCTGGTGCTGGCCGGCTTCGCCGGGGTGGTGCTCATGGCCGTGGTCGGCTGGACGCGCTCGCCGCAGGCCCTGATGGGCATCCTCGCCCTGTCGCTGCTGCTGTCGTTCGGCCTCGCCGCCATCCCCGGACCGCGGCCCGGGGTGAGCGTGCGCATCGCGATCACCATGCTGGGTCTTGTCTACGTGGGCTTCGGTGTGGGCCATCTCGAGCTCATTCGCAGGCTCGCCGACGGACAGGGCTACGCCCTGATGGTGGTCTTCGGCACCTGGGCCGGCGACACCGTGGCCTACTTTACGGGGCGCTACTTCGGCGCCACGCCGATGGCCCCGCGCCTCTCGCCCAAGAAGACCTGGGAGGGTTTCCTCGGCGGCTTCATCGGCACCGTGCTGATGGTGGTCTTCATCGGCCTCTACTACCATTCGATCGGCGAGCTCCACTCGCTGGTGCTCGGCATCACGATCGGCATCCTCGGCCCGCTCGGCGACCTCTTCGAATCGCTGCTCAAGCGGGACGTCGAGATCAAAGACGCGGGACGCTTCTTTCCGGGGCACGGCGGCCTCCTCGATCGTTTCGACGGTCTGCTCTTCGCGGCCGTAGCGAGCTACTATGTGATCATCGCCCTGCACTAGCCTGGGGGGTACGCACACCAGCCGTCAGGAGGGACTTCAGTTGAGCGACGACCAAACGAGCCGACTCCCGAGCCGGCGCGTCGTGATCCTGGGGGCGACGGGCTCGATCGGTCGTCAGGCGATCGAGGTGGTGGCCGCCCTTCCGCACGTGTCGGTGGTCGGTCTGACCGCCGACCGGAGCGTCGACGCGTTGCTCGCCGCCGCGGCCGCCACGGGCGTTTCCGAGATCGGCATCCACGACCGCGCGGCGGCCGCTATCGCCGCGGGACGGTCGTCGTGTCGTGTCCACAGCGGCGACGAGGGCGTCGCCGAGCTGATCGCCGCCGCCGCCGACGCCGCCGCGCAAGCGGGCGACGAACTCGTGGTGCTCAACGGCATCGTGGGTGCGGCCGGGCTGCGGGCCAGCCTCGCCGCTCTCGAGGCGGGCGCCACGCTGGCTTTGGCCAACAAGGAGAGCATGGTCGCCGGCGGGCCCTTCGTGCTGGCGGCGGCGCGCGCCGCGGGCGCGCGCATCGTCCCTGTCGACAGCGAGCACAGCGCCATCTTTCAGTGCCTCGAAGGCGGGCGCCGGGGAGCGGGGAGGATGGGCGTCGAGGGCCGCGGCAGGCTCGCCGACACACCGGCGGGCATCGCTTGCGCCGCGGCGGCCGCAGCGTCCGCCGGCAGCGACGACGACCCTTTGCTGGCCGCCGAGGAGATCCTGCTGACCGGTTCGGGCGGCCCGTTTCGCGGTCACACCCGCGAGCAGCTCGCCGCGGTCAAGCCGGCCGCCGCGCTGCGGCATCCCAACTGGGTCATGGGTCCCAAGGTGACCATCGATTCGGCCACCCTCATGAACAAGGGCCTCGAGGTGATCGAGGCCCACGAGCTGTTCGGCGTGCCCTACGACGCCGTCCGCGTGGTGGTCCATCCGCAGTCGATCGTGCATTCGCTGGTGCGCTTCTCCGACGGCGCCGTGCTGGCCCACCTGGGCGTGCCCGACATGCGCACGCCGATCGGCTACGC
>PKYM01000268.1 GCA_003132645.1 Actinomycetota bacterium
CCGGGAGAGCGCCGTGCGGGCGCGACTCGTACAGGCGCGTGAGCGGGAACCCTACCGCTTCGGGGATGCGTGCGGCAAGGCGTGAGGGCCGGTCCATCCGTCCGGCAAACAGTGTGCCCGAGCCTGCCCTCGCCGCCCGAGGTGGCCGATTTCGTCTGCTGCGTCGTCGTCGCGCTACCATGGCCAAAGCCACGGGAGTCGAACCAGTGCTGCGCGTCGACCTGCGCTTTAGCGTAAGGCGACCGGCAGGCGAGGNNGATCGCGGTTTTCGACGTCGACGGGACCCTGTTTTCGAAGCGGGCCGCGCAGACGGTCTTTCTGAGCCACCTGCGCTCGGCGGGGTTACTTGACCGGGCGGCATTCGCGCGGCTGGTGGCGATCTACCTGCTGCACCGGCTCGGGCTGATGGACCCGGTCAAGGCGCGACGGCGCGGCCTCGCGCTCCTCGACGGTCTGCCGGTGGCGCAGGCCGAGCAGATGGCCGATCGGCTGTCGGCCGAGCTCCTGCCGCTCGTGCGCGCTGAAGCTCGCGCCGAGATCTCCGCGCTGCGGGCGCGGGGGCTCTGCGTTCTGCTGGTGTCGGCCTCGCTCGGCATGGTGGTGCGCCGTCTGGCCGAGGGGCTCGCGGCCGACGGTTACCTCGCCTCCGAGCTGGTCATCGTCGACGACCGCTGCCGGGGCGCCTATGCCGGGCCTGTGCTCGAGGGCCGCCAGAAGTGGGTCGCCCTGAACCGTTTCGCCGACGATCGTTTTGGCCGGGGAGGGTGGACGCTCGTGGCCGCGTACGGCGACTCGGTCGACGACGTCGCCCTGCTCGAACGCGCCACAGAGGCCGTCGCTGTGAATGCCCATGGCGGGCTGGCTCGCACGGCGGCGCGGCGGGGCTGGCGGCGGGTCGCCTGGCGCTGAAGGATACTTTTGGCGGAGGGGGTGGGATTCGAACCCACGAGGGGCCTTGCGACCCCTGGCGGTTTTCAAGACCGCTGCCTTCAACCGCTCGGCCACCCCTCCGCTGCCCTTTGCTGCGGAGATCTCCGACTCTACTCGCTCAGACGCTGCCTCGTGTCAGTCCACCAGGCGATACGAGGTGGCGATGGGCGTGCCGGGCTTGATCATCGCCCAGACGGGACAGAGCTGGCCGTCGGCCACCGCGATGCAGTGCTCGACGACGGCCGGGTCGAGCCCGGCGCCGTGCAGGATGAACTCGACGTCGATGGCGGTGAAGACCGTCGGGTGCTCGTCGCGGCGCTGTCCGCGGGCGACGACCTCGAGACCCTGGAGCGGCTGGTCGCGCTTCTTCATGAGCAGGGCGACCGTGTTGCCGGCGCAGCCGGCCACGCTGGCGAGCAGCAGCTTGAGTGGCGTCAGCCCGTCGACCTGCTGTCCGGGCTCGAACGGATAGTCGATCACGACGGTGTGCTCACCGTCACCGGCAAGCAGCTTCATGCCGCCCTGATAGTCGGCGTGGATCACGAGCTCTGACGGCATCCTGGTCTCCTCACGTCGGCGCTGGCTCAAGCGGACCTGACACCGGCGGGGCCGTCACGGCGGCGGCGCGTCGCCTGCCCTGAGCCGGGTCGGGGGCCTCAGGTAGTGTAACGTCGCCTCTTCTGGGATACTACCGAGCTATGAACTCGTTGCTGGTGGCATGCTCTGACGGGCGCGTAGCGCCGCCGCTCGACGACCTCCAGCGACGCCTCCACATCGAAGACGCCGATCGCCTGCTGGTGCCCGGCGGACCGCTGGGGCTCACCCGCACCGGCGCCGAGCGGCGCGTCGCCAAGGATGCGGTCTCGCAGATCGTGAACTTCCACGACATCAGGCGGATCGTGCTGGTCTCCCACCAGGACTGCTTTGCCTACGAGCGCGCTCTCGGCGGCCTGGGCTTCGACCAGCAGCGCATCCTCGAGCGCGACCTGCGGCGCGTCAAGGCCGACCTCGAGCACGACTACCTCGGCGTGACCGTCGAGTGCTACGTCATCCCCTGGCGCGAAGGGGCGGAGGGCGCGGCCTTCGGCCGCGCCGAACTGGTCATCTAGCGCTTCGCCTGCTCGTGCGCCCGCGCTCGTCGCCCCGCGCCGGCCCGCGCCCGTCGCCCTGCGCCCGTCGCTTCGCGCCGGTCCCGCCGACCTTCAGCCTTCGATCGAGTCCTTGCCTACGTACCGGCGTAGCGCCTCGGGCACGGTGATCGTGCCGTCGGCGCGCTGGTGGTTTTCCATGATGGCGATGATCGTGCGGCCGACGGCGATGGTCGTGCCGTTCAGGGTGTACACGAAGCGCGGGCCCTTCTCTGCGCGGTAGCGGCAGTTCAGGCGCCGTGCCTGGTAGTCGGTGCAGTTGGAGCAGCTCGTGACCTCGCGATAGCGCTGCTGGCCGGGCATCCAGGCTTCGCAGTCGTACTTCTTCGCGGCCGGCGCCCCCAGGTCGCCGGCGGCGATCGCGACCACCCGGTAGGGGATCTCGAGGCCCTGCAGGACCTCTTCTTCGACCGAGCGGATCAGTTCGTGCTCGCCCTCCGCCTGCTCGGGCAGACAGAAGCTGAACATCTCGAGCTTGTCGAACTGGTGCACTCGCAGAATGCCGCGCGTGTCCTTGCCGGCGGCTCCGGCCTCGCGCCGAAAGCAGCTCGAAAAGCCGGCGTAGCGCAGCGGCAGAGTGTCGGCCTCGAGGAATTCGTCCATGTGCAGGCCGGCCAGCGGCACCTCGCTGGTGCCGACCAGGCAATCGCCGTCGGTCGTGCGATAGATCGACTGCTCGTCAGTGGGAAAGAAGCCCGTGCCGTACATGGCCTCTTCGCGCACGAGCACGGGCGGCAGGACGGGACGAAAGCCCTTGGCCATGACGATGTCGAACCCGTAGCGCACCAGGGCCAGCTCGAGCAGCACCAGGTCGCCCTTCAGGTAGGCGAAGCGCGCGCCGCTCACCTTGGCCGCGCGCTCGATGTCGATGACATCCAAGGCGACACCCAGGTCGACGTGGTCTTTGGGCTCGAAGTCGAAGCTGCTGCGCTCGCCGACCTCGCGCAGCACGACCGAGTCGTCCTCGCCGCCCTCGGGCACGTCGGCCAGCGGGATGTTGGGGATGGAGAGCAGCAACTCGTGCAGGCGCGCCTCCGAGGCGCTGAGCTCGGCCTCTCTGCCCTTTATGCGATCGCCGAGCTCGCGGGTGGCGGCCATCTCGGCGGCGGCGTCCTCGCCCGCCTTGCGGCGCGCGCCGATCGCCTCGCTCGCGCGCTTGCGCTCGGCGCGCATCGCCTCGACCTCGGTGGTGAGCGCGCGACGCTGCTCTTCGACAGCGAGGAACTCGTCGAGCGACGACGTGGGGGCGCCCCTGCGCCGCAGCCCTTCGCGGACCTGGTCGGGGTTGGAGCGCACCATCTTCACGTCGAGCATGGTCTCACCTCGGTCGTCGGGGACGGGCGGTCGTCAAAGCGGAGACGTCTGTCGACGCGTATCGTACCCCGGCTCCGTCGGGCGGCGCGCGGGCGGCCCTGGCGCCTCCCCCGGGCGCCGCACTACAATCAAACTAGGACGGTGATCGAGACAGGGGGAGTCAGGCATGCGCGCAGGTAGCACGGGACTCGGCAGCACGCGGCGCTGGGCGATGGCCGTCGCGCTTCTCACACTGATCGTCTGTGCGTCGGCCAGCGGCATCGCGTGGGCTGCCGGCGCGCAGGCTTCGCCGGCCGGCTCTCCGGCTGCCAGCCCGACCGCCGCGCAGTCCCCGTCCCAACTCGGCGACGATCCCACTCCGGCGCCGCCGACCATCGCCTGGTCTATCGCACCGACGGCGGTCGTCTACGGCCAGACGATCACCGCCCAGGGCACGGTCACGCCGGCGACCGACGGCCAGACGGTGACCGTGGCCGTCGACGGCGCGACGGTGGCCGCCCCGGTCACCGACGCAAGCGGCAACTTCAGCGCGACCTTCGTGGCCACGGTCGGCGGGACCGTCACGGCGACCCTCGACGACGGCACCGTCGGCCCGCCGCTGACGCTTTCAGTCGCGCCCAAAGTCACGATCAAGGCCGGCGCCACGCTGCCGTGGGGCGTCACGAAGCTTTGGGTCACCGTGCTGCCGGCCTCGTATGCCGGCCGCGTCGCGGCGACCGTCTCTCACCACGGCAAGAAGGTCGCGGTTGCCGCCGGGCATCCCACCGCCGGCAAGCTCGTGCTGAAACTGCACACCCCGGGCGTCGGCACGTTCTCAGTGCGCGTCGCGGCGGCGGCCGTGACCGGTCTGGTCGCGCCCCCGCTCGTGAAGACGACCCTGAACGCCCCCTGGCATCGCGTGGCGGTCGGCTCACAGGGGCGCTACGCGCACATCCTGTTGACCCGGCTTGTCGCGCTCAGGTTCCGGGTGCCGGGCGTCTCGTCGAAGATCTCGGTCGCCGCCGGCGACTCGATCGTCGCCTTCCAGAAGGCCTACGGCCTGCCGCGCACCTACGTGTTCGGCGCCGCCGACTGGCGCAAGCTCGACGTCGCCCGCCTGATCAAGGCCCGTCACAAGTCGCCCAAGACCCACATCGAGATCGACAAGACGCGTCAGATCCTGATGATCGTCAAGGGCGGCAAGCCTTACGGCATCATCGCGGTGTCGACCGGCGCTACGGGCAACACTCCCGTGGGACGCTTCCACATCCTCCGCAAGGCGCCTTCCACCAGCACCTGGCTGGGGTCGGCCATCCTCTGGCGCACGATGGACTTCTACGGCAACTTCGCCATGCACGGCTACCCCGAGGTGCCGCCCTACCCGGCCAGCCACGGCTGCGTGCGCGAGCCCATGTGGGTGGCCGACTGGACCTACCAGCACTCGTGGGTGGGGGAGGCCGTCTATATCCACCTCTGAGGTTCTGAGGCCCTGAGGCCCTGAGGCGTCACTCCGGTCTGGGCGCGGCCCCGGGTGTCGCGACCACCCGGGGACAGGACAGGCTAGATCGCCAGCGGTCTCACCGGGTAACGGATGATGGTCTTCATCTGCTTGGCCTCGGGCCGCGAGAGGTATTCCTCCTCGTGGGCGCCGGCGATCTCGTAGCCGCTGGCGGCGATGAACTCGCGCAGCCGGGCGACCGTGGGCACCTCGTCGGCGTAGGGCCCGAGGTGCAGGATGTGGGCCATCGTGCCGTACTCCCAGATCTCGAGGCCGACCGCCACGTCGGGCACGGTCTGGGGAAGCTCGTCGACGTCGTCGAGCACGGGGATGCCCCACAGGCCCACCCACTCGTCGCGCGGCGTCTCGAGCGGCAGCGGCCAGCGGGCCCGTGGCGGCCCCACCTTGAACTCGATGCCGCGCGGCTTGAGGACCTTGAACTTGAGCGTGAAGACGCAGCCGAACAGCGCCGGGAACACCTGCGCGCCGACGACGTTGGGGTCGCCGACCGAGCGCACCACGGCCATCGTCTGGGCGGGCATCTCCACGAGCGCCGGCTTCTGGCGCACACCGAACGGCAAGGCCATGGTCTCCCCCGGTTGGTCGGTCCGGACCGGTCGGCCCGGAGTGGTCCACGTGGTCTAGTCAGCCCGCAGGCGTTTTTCCAGGACGATCGTCTCGGGGCGGTCGGCGGCCGGCAGCGGCACGAACGAGTGACCCCGGTAAAGGCGCTGAGAGCGCTCGTCGGCAGCCGGCACGACGGCGCGCAGCCGGCTGCGCTGCTCGGTGAAGGCCACGCCCTCGACCCAGTCCATGAGCTGATGGGCGACCGCCTGAGCCTCGAAGGCGGGATTGACGCACAGGCAGCGCACCTCGAGGGCCTGCGGGGCGCGCTCGACGGCCACATAGCCGGCGATCTCTCCGCCAGCCTCGGCGACGAACACCGAGGCTTCGGCGAGCAGGGCGAGCAGATCGGCGGCATCGTAGCGTTCGGGGTGGCCGGCGCCGGCGGCTAGGGGATGGAGCGTCTCTTCGGCCAGATAGACGAGCATGCTCTCGTCGCCGCTGCGCATGGTGCGGATCTCGACCTTGACGCGCGTCATGTTCACCCTCCGCGGTCTCCGGCGCAGCCGGCGCCGGTCTGGGCGATCATGTCCTCTTCCTCATGGATTGTATACCGCAGAGTGACCCAAAACAGCACGCCTATCGTCAGTCCGACCAGCGCCTCGAGCTGCTGTAGGTAGAAGGCGAACACCTGGCCGATGAAGATCGAGACGAGCGTGGCGCGCAGAAACCAGCGATAGGCGTCGAGACGCGATCGGCGAAAGGCGGCGATGCCCACGACGACGAGACCGCCGACCGCGAGCGAGGCCGCGAGCGAGCCTGTCTGGGCGAACTGCTGGGCGCTCGTCGCGATGATCCGGGCGCTGACCTCGGGCGCCTCGGCGAGCTCCGCGATGCGGCGTACTGCCTGGACGAGCGCCACCAGCGAGACGGCCACGAAGGCTGCGACGACGAGCCGCCCGAACCAGGGACGAGCGACCAGCCGGCGGTAGGACCGGTCGAGAGAGTGCCGCACTTGCACCACCCAGTGCGGCGAGGCCGGCGGCGCCGCCTCGATGCGCCGCAACGAGGCGCTCAGCGCGCCCACCAGCGGGTCACTCTGGTCGCAGCGTGTAAGCAGCGCGAGGGCGTGCTGCTTTTCTTCGGCATCGAGGTCGCGGATGACGGCCTCCATGGTCAGCTCGAGCGCATGGGCGAGGTTGACCGCCGGCGAGCTCGGCGTGGTGCGGGCGATGCGACGAAAGGCCAGCACCAGCGCGATGAAGATGACGTAGATGATCGCGACGGTGGGCCGGTAGAAGTAGTTGTTGTCGCGGCTGATCACCTTGCCGAGCTCGTCGACGAACACGCCGAACCCGCCGCCACCAAGCACCGCGGCGAGCTCCGCCGAGAGCCGGCTGAGAGAGACCAGCAACATGACGATCGCGGTCATCATGGCGAGGCCGCCCCAGAGCATGTGGGCGATGTGGAGATGATTCCCGCCCAGCGTGGGGTACTCGGTGACGGCCAGCACGAAGCGCAGCACGAGCAGGGCCGTCACCGCCGCCACGAGAAAGGCCTCGAGCAGGCCGCCCGCGTCGAGGCGCAACACCAGCATGTGACGGCGAAAGGGGTTCAGGCCGGCCATCGGGGCGGCCTGCCGCTCAGATCGGGTAGGAGCCCAGCACCTTCAGCCACGAGAGCTTGCAGCCGAGGCACGAGAGCGCTTGGGCGATGGGCGGGTCGTCGCGCCGTCCAATCATATCGATGAAGAAGATGTAGTCGCCGAGCCCCTGCTTGGAGGGCCGCGATTCGATCTTCGTCAGGTTGACGTAGCGGTAGGCGAACTCGGAGAGGATCATGAGCAGGCTGCCGGGCTGGTCCTGCGAGATGCCGCAGACGATGCTCGTCTTGTAGGTGGCCGGGTTGTCCTGGGGCGCCTCGTTGCGGCTCACGAAGACGAAGCGGGTGCGGTTGTCGGGAGTGTCGTCGACGTCGGCGGCGACCACCACGCATTCGTACATCTCGGCCGCGAGGCGGGTGCCGATCGCCACCCAGGGCCGCTCGACGCGGCTCACGCGGCGGACCGCTTCGGCGGTCGAGTCGGTGGCCTCGTGCTCGACTCCGTCGAGGTGCTCGCGGATGAACTCGCGGCACTGGCCGTAGGCGTGCGGGATGCTGACGATCTTGGTGACCCGGTCGAAGTCGACCGGGCTGCGGGCGATGAGCTGCTGATGGACCTGCCAGGTGACCTCGCGCACGATGCGCAGGTCGTCGAGTCCGAAAGCCAGGCTGTCGAGGGTGACGACCACCGAGCCTTCGATCGAGTTCTCGATAGGCACGATGCCCAGCGGGGCGTCGCCGGCCTGGACGGCGCTCAGCACCTCACGGATGGACGGGTAAGGGAACGGGTGGTAGGCGCCGGCCGGCATGTGGGCCAGCAGCGCCTCTTCGCTGAAGGTGCCCTCGGGGCCCAGAAAGGCGATCGGCTGTGAGGCGGCGGTGTTCACTTCAGGGGCTCCCCCGGATGCTGCTCTCGCGGATGGTGCGGCTCGGTTCCGCCGC
>PKYM01000139.1 GCA_003132645.1 Actinomycetota bacterium
CCGCCGAGCCCGATCGCCGTCGCACCCTGGGCGCCAGCCAGGGTAAAGTTGGCCTGCACGGTCTCGGAGATCGTCCCTTTGGCCGCAGTGGAGGTCAGGTAGTGGACGGTCGCCGACTTGTTGCGGTTGAGCAGCAGCAGTCCGGCGGTGACCGCCGCTGCGGCCACGACCACAGTGATCAGGGCGATGAGCCACCAGCGGCGTATGAGTTTCTTCATTGGTCCTCGACTCCTTCGTTTCGGCGACCTGCCGAGTGCTGTGGACGGGTGCTGTGGAGGCAGTGACGACCGTTGCGGAGGGCGCTCACGACCCGCTCGGGGAGCCGCCGAGCGGAACGCCGCTGGGTGGCGTGCCGTTCTGCGGGGGGGCCTGCCCGCCCGACTGGCCACTACGACCGCCGGGGAACTGGCCACTGAAGGTGCGCGTGTAGACCACGTTCTGACCAACGCTCAGGCCCGAGGTAATCTCGGAGTCGGTCTGGGTCTGCTGGCCGACCACGACGCTCTGCGTCTGTGTCTTGCCGCCCGCGAGCAACTGGACGGTGGCGTTGGCGCCGCTGCCCTTGATGGCCGCCGTGGGGATGATCAGCACGTTGCTGGCCAGGACTTTCACCTGGATCTGCGCGATGCCGGTGTACTTGGCCGTGACACCCGCGGGCAGCTTGGTTACGGCGATTGTCGCTGCGACCGAGCCGTTGCTGTCGGCGCTCACCGCGGTCACCGTTCCCTGGGCCGTCTTGCCACCCAACGCGCCTAGGCCGCCCACTGCCTGGGCACCCTGGCCGCTCGGGGGGGCGGAGCCCTGGCCGTTCGGGCTCTGACCAGACTGCCCTGTCGGGGGAGTGAAGCCCTGGCCGTTCTGGCTCTGGCCGACGCCGCTCGGCAGCTTGATGAAGGTCAGTGTAACCGACTGGCCCGCCGCCACCTGCGAGGCGTTCTGCCCCGTCACTTGGGCGATCGCCGTAGTCTTAGCCTTCAGCTTCTTTAGCTGCACCCTGCCCGTCACGCTGTCGACGAGGTCGCCGCGGCGCACGGTGGCGAGGACCTGGGCGGTGCGGCCGGTCGTCGAGGTCGCCGCGGCCTTGCTGGAACTGCCACAGCCGGCAACGACCAGACCGGTCACGACCACGAGAGCGAGGATCGCGCCGAGATCGGCGCCGAGCCGCCGGTACGACCGGCGTGGGTGAGCAAGCGTCATCGCTGTTCCTCCGTTGCTTGTTCGTCGTGCAGGGCGCCGTCGCGCAGCACCAGCCGCCTGTCGGCGTGGGCGGCGACGTCTTGCTCGTGGGTGATCATGACGATCGTGCGACCCTCGGCATGGACCTGATCGAGCAGCTCGAGCACCTCGTTGGTGGCCGCCAGGTCGAGGTTGCCGGTGGGCTCGTCGACCAACAGCAGCTCGGGGTCGCCGACCAGCGCCCGGGCGATGGCCACGCGCTGCATCTGGCCGCCGGAGAGCTGGGAGGGGTCGTGGTCGGCGCGGTCGGCCAGACCGACCGCCGCCAGCGCCGCCTGGGCGCGGCGCAGACGCTCGGCGCGGCGTACGCCGCGGTAGATCAGCGGCGTGGCCACGTTCTCCAGGGCGCTGGTGCGGGGCAGCAGGTTGTGGAGCTGAAAGACGAAGCCCAGCAGCTCGTTGCGCAGACGAGCCCGGGCGCCGTCGTCTAGATCGCTGACGTTGCGGCCGGCGAGCAGGTAGGTGCCCGAGTCGGCGCTGTCAAGCAGGCCCAGGACGTGCAGCAGGGTCGACTTNNGAGCCCGACCGTCCGGTGCAGGCGACCCACTCGCCGCGGCGCACCTGCAGGTCCAGGTCGTAGAGGACCGGCAGGACGATATCGCCGCGCCGGTAGGTGCGCTCGATGCCGGTGGCGGCCAGAACGAGGTCGCCGTCAGCCACCGCGACGTCGGCCGCGGTGATGGATTGACTCACGTGACTCCTTTGGGTTCTTTGCCAATGATGGTACCGCTCTGCGCTGAGCATCCGCTGGCTACGACCTGTGAGGAAGCTGAGAGTAGAGCCGAGGCTTGAGGTCGCCTCCTTGATCTTCCTCCGGCGAGTGCGAACCTGCGAGAGGCACCTGCGACGACTCGGTCGCCGCGTTGGGCGTTACCGCGCGACTGGTCTAGGTTAAGCGGCACGGCTGTAGCCTTGCTCCAGAAGGCTCTCCTTGCAGAGCGGACAGACCTCGACGAGCCGCTCCTCGACGCGAAAGCGCGTGGTGCGCTCGTCGATAAGAATCGTGCGCCCACATACCCCGCACTCCGCGGCCGCATGTCGTCGAACTCCGGCGGCGGCGTCGCCTGCCGGTTCTGCGCAGAAGTGCCACTTGTTGGCATCCCGCACCGCGCTTGCGCCCCAGCCGCCACGCGCCCGTCCGTCCCTCAGGTGCCAAACGCGCCCCACACCGAGATGCGACCAGAGACGCAGTGAGCTAGCCATCTCGTCTTGCCTCGCCATCACCCGTCGTCTGGCTGAGGTCCCGGCCGCTCGAGGAGGAGCAACTCGAGGCGCGCCAGCTTCTCGCTTTCGCCGTCTTGGGGCGCGGCCGCAGAAGCATCGGCCCGGCGCTTCCCGCGACGCGTCTCGGGACGAAGTCTTGCGCGTCCGTCCTCATCGACCGGCGGAGCGAGCTCGTCATTCACGGCTCGGCCTCCTCTGCCGCCCGGCAGTAGGGGCAAGGGCAACCCCCCCTGTGAAGCCAGCCCATCTCGGGCATGTGAGAGGTGGTGCAGATGTGGGGCTGGCGAGCGAGGGTGACGCGCACGGCGACGTCGTCTGCGAGGGGCCGGTACTCGTAGGTCAGATAGGGCAGCGCGACAAACGCAGGCAGGCCGGCCGCGCGCACCTCTGCGAAGTTCAGCTCTCTCATGCGATCCCTCCTTGCGTAAGACAATGAGGCCGAGGCGCGCGTAAGGACGCGCCGACCTCACCTGTCGCCGCTCCTGCACGTCGTGATGATGAGAGAAGTATCGGCGCCGCTCCTTGTGATTCGCTTGGCGGGTCCTGAGGATCTGCCCAGAATATCGCGCTTGCCCGGACGCCGCTGTCGGCGGCGCTGAGGACGGCCGCCGCCTGGCCCGCGGGCACCTCGGCCGCGCCGCTTGAAAGAAGGCTGCCGGACAAGGCCGCTCTAGGACACCGCGACGAGCGTACCGATGGGGTCGTACCCGAACACCACGGCGGCGGCGGCGTAGGGCACCTCGACGCAGCCGAGGCTCTGCGGCCAGCCGTACCCAGGCCGCAGAAAGCCGTGCACCGCGTCGCCGCCGTTGAAGTAGGCGACGTAGGGCACGCCGGGATCGCTGTAGTGGCTGTCGTTGGGATTGGTGCCGCTCATCGTCGTCGAGAGATAGCGCGCGTACACCGGGAACGTACCGTAAGCCGTCGGCCGCTGGGCGATGCCGGTATTGGTCGGGCTCTGGAAGACGATTCGGCCGTTGCGCCAGACGTAGAGGGTCTCGGGACTCGCGGTGGAGACCTCGATGTAGTCGTAGGGATGCCTGTCGACTTGACGTCGGGCGGCCGCCAGCAAGAGGGCGGCCCACACCTGGCGATCGACGACCCCGTCAGCGGTCAGGCCGTGGTCGGCCTGGAAGGCCATGACCGCGCCCTGGACGAGCACCGTGTCGTCACCGCGTCGCCAGAGCGAGCCCAGCATGCCGCGCAGTCGCGGATAGCGCCAGGTGAAGACACCACGCTGCACGGTGAGAGGGACGAGGTCGGGACTCAGTCGTTTGGCGGCCCGCGTGGAGACCTTCGGGGGAGCTAACGGTACAGCCAGCGCAGAGTCCGCGGGGGAAGAGTCAGCCGCTGGCGTGGAGCTCGGCGTCGCCCCGTTCAGGGGCGTCGCCGCGGAAGGCTGCGCCGCGGGCGTCGCCGCCCCCAATGCCGCAGTGGTACCGTCCACGACCGTCTGCCCGCCCCCGGTCTCGGCCGATCGCCTGGCCCGAAAGCGCAGGGGCAGGTAGCGCAGATCGGCGAGCAGCTGCTGGAGTCGCAGCACCGACACCCCGCCGACGGCGAAGGACGTCGTGTAGGGCTTGGCCAGCAGTCCGCCGCTGCTGTTGCGCACACCCTTGCGGCCGGCAGGAATGGTCAGACGGATCGTCGTCAGGGGCGGCCAGTGTCCGGCCGGACGAAAGACCAGCGTCGTGGGCGTCGCGGCCTCCCAGGTCCCGGGAACCTTGGGCACCAGCCTCGGGTGGGGCGGGAGGGTGGCGAGCGACGCCGAGAAACGGATCGTCAGAGTCTTCGAGAACGGCACGTCTGTGGCCCCGTGACGCGGCGAGCAGGCGAGGACCTTCAGGGGCACAGGTGGCGGAGAGCTCGGCGAGGCGGTCGCCGATGCCGCCGCTGCGGGACCCGCTGCGGCCACGCCCCCGCAGCCGGCGATCACTGTGGCCAGCACCAATACGACGATCCCGGCAGCCGCGACACCTGCAGCGACGCGCCCCCTTCGGGCGTCAACGGCGCCCCGCTGCCGCCGTGACTGGCCGCCGTGATGCGCCGTCACGCCCCGGCCGCATCCGAGATGCGCAAGCGAACCGTCGCACCTTGCTGACCGGGAGGGTCGCCGACGTCGAGGACCCGACGGCTGGGGGGCGAGAACCCTTGGGCCCCTACGTACTGCCATCGCGCAGGATGTAGCCCACCCGGCGGATGGTATGGATCAGTTGCGGTCTGTGGGGATCGAGCTTCTTGCGCAGGGAGCTAACACGGTTCTCGACGAGATTCGTGTTGCCCCGAAAGTCGTAGCGCCAGACGTGGTCGATGATCTGCATCTTGGAGAGCACGCGGCGCGGGTTCAACAAGAAGTAGCGCAACAGGTTGAACTCCATGGCGGTCAGTCGAATAGGCACACCCGCCCGCCGCACTTCGCGTGTGCCTTCATCCAGTTCGACATCGGCAAAGCGCAGTGGCTGGTCTTCCTGCGGCTCGCCACCGGCGCGGAACAGGATCGCATGAGTACGCGCGACGATCTCTGCCAGAGCGAAGGGCTTGGTGAGACAGCCGTGGGCCCCCACGGAGAGCCCGGCGATCCTACCCTTGGCCGAGTCGCGGGCCGCAAGAAACAGCACCGGCGCTTCGAGATCCAGGGCCCGTAGCCGCCGTATCACTTCCAGGCCATCCAAGTCGGGCAGCGTGGCATCGAGCACGATCAGGTCGGGGGGTCGCTCCTGAGCCGAGTCCAAGGCAGCTTGCCCCGTGGTGGCCTTGTCCACGTCGAATCCCTCGTAACGCAAGGACCTAGCCACGGCGTCGACGATCGACGGCTCGTCATCGACGA
>PKYM01000198.1 GCA_003132645.1 Actinomycetota bacterium
ACGGGATCGAGAACGAGGACCTTGGCTCCGTTCGCCAGGGCTGCCTCAGCCTGCGACTGCTGCTGCGTCGCGTCCTGGTTGGCGTTGCTGTACAGGATCTGGCAGTCCGGGCAGATCTCCTTGACCTTGGCCTCGAACTGAGGTTTGTCCTGCGTCTCGTAGCGCGCCGTCTTACTCTCGGGCAGCAGCAGCGCTATCTTGGGCCCGGCCGCCGTTGACGCTGAGCCGCTACTTCCGCCACTTCCCCCGCAGCTCGTCAAGGCGATCGCCACACCAACCACGATCGCCACGGCAGCCAACCAGAACACCTTTTTCTTGGCACCCATGTCAGTCCTTCCCCTGTCTGCCGATTGCAGATCCGGGTCGTTGGTGCGTCGGAAGGGTCGGCGTCTCCCCCAGCGCGTCGTCAAGCCATGCACGAACCCTGCTGTCCTTCTACACCTCGTATGGCACGTATGTTAAGCGTTGGTGTGCAGCGAGGATGGTACGAAGATCACAAACTTTGTCACCTCCGTACGGTCGTCATGCGTGCGCCATGCGACCGCCCCAGCGCACCCCGGACAAGCGGGGACTTTAGCCGCCTCGGTAGCTGATCTGCTCGCGGCTGCCGGTAGTGGCGCTGCGGAGAATGGCGTCGCATATCTCCGCCGCCCGGTACCCATCTTCGAAGGTGGCGCCGTGCGGTCCGACCGGGCCGTCTTCGGCGATGGCCGTCAGGAGATGGTGGATCTCGTGGACGAAGGTGTGTTCCCAGCCGATCAGGTGACCAGGCGGCCACCAGTATTCCGAGAAGGGATGCTGCGCCTCAGACACCAGGACGGTGCGGAACCCGTCGCCTGTACGCCTGGAGTCCGGATCGTGAAGCGCGACCTGCAACTCGTTGAGCCGCTCCAGGTCGAACGCGAGCGAGCCTTTGGACCCGTTGATCTCCCAGGAAAGGGCGTTCTTGCGGCCGAGGCAGAGTCGTGAGGCTTCGAGGGTGCCCACGGCGCCACCTGCGAACTCGACGACGGCCTCGAAGGCGTCGTCCACGTCCACCTTCCCACCCGGACGCTCAGGGATGAACGTTCGGGTGGCGGCCATGACCGCCGACACCTCGCCGACCAGATACCGCCCCAGATCGATGACGTGAGCGCCGAGGTCGCCCACCGCGCCCGAGCCGGCGGACTCCCTGCTCAGGCGCCACGTCATGGCGCGCGCAGGGTCGATGATGGACTCCTGCAGGTATCTCCCGCGGAAGTGACGTATCTCGCCCAGGTCACCGGCGTCGATGATCTCCTTTGCCAAGCGAACGGCGGGCACGAAACGGTAGTTGAAGGCGCACATGTGCTTCACGCGAGCCTTCTCCACCCGTTGCCAGGCCACGAAGCTCTCGTCGGCGTCGCGCCCCAGCGGCTTCTCGCACAGAACATGCTTGCCGCTCTCCGCAGCCGCTATGCTGGCTTCGGCGTGCACCGAGTTGGGACCGCAGTTGTCGAACAGACCCACGGCGTCATCGCCCACGATATCGCGCCAATCCGTGCAATACGCGGCGAAGCCGTACCGCCTGGCAGCCTCGGCCACCTTCTCTCGCGACCGCCCCGCCAGCGAGACGAGGCGCGGCGCCAGGGGCGGCCGCGTCATGTACGGGATCGTGCGATACGCGTTCGAGTGGGCCTTCCCCATGAACGCATAGCCGAGCATCCCCACGCCGATGCTGGGCACGTCATCGACAGAGCTGCCGGCACCGGCGCTGGTGAGACTCATGCCTTTCATCGCGATCACCGCAGTCCCTCGTGACTTTCGACAGTAACGAGTTCTGCTACCCCATATATCGTACTGTGCAACATTCTCAGATCGACGCCACGCGGAAAAGCGCGTGAGTCGCAGAGTGGGCACCGGTCGACACGGCTTTTTCGTCTCTGAGCGCTTTGGCCATGTCGAGGGAAGAACTCGTTNNTCGTCGCAGTCGGCCGCGACCAGACGCGATGAGCGCAGCCCCGATGAACGACTCCGACCCACTGTTCAGCTACGTGAGGGTCCTCGAAGAGGCGCGCGAACGCCGAGGGAGACTGTCTTCACGGTTCTGAGACGGCGCCCTGAAGGTTTACGAGCGGCGGGCGGCTCACGANNTCACGTCAGTGAGCCGCCCGCCGCTCTTTGCATAGATGCCCACGCGGTCGTCGAGTGCCGCTGCCGACCAGCCTCGATCCGCCGCAGCTTGCTGCGCCTCACCTTCCCTCACTTCTCCTATAAGATAGTGATGCTGTGGACCGGCATTCATGAAAGGAAGTGCCATGCTCCTGAATGGCATTCCCGACGCGGNNCGGGAGCTCGACGCAGGCGTCGTCGACGGGTTCACCTTGTCGGCCGTCGGCGACTGCATCATCACCCGCCCGCTGACGCCTTGCCTCGGCGACGAGGGCTTCGCTGCCGTCATCGACATACTGCGCCGGGGCGACGTCGTCTACGGCAACCTCGAGACGTCACTGATCGACATGGATCGCTTCGAGGGTTATCCATACTCCTGGGACGCCGACTACCCCATGGTCAGCCACCCCGCGGTGGCGCAGGATCTCGCGGAGCTCGGCTTCCAGATCATGTCGCGAGCCAACAACCACGCGCTTGATTGGGGCATCGAGGGCATGCGACAGACCAGCCGACGCCTCGACGCCGCCGGTATCGTCCACGCCGGCACCGGTGAGCACGCCGGCGTGGCGCGCGCGCCGCGCTACCTGGAGACGGCTCGGGGCCGCGTGGGCCTCGTCTCGTTCGCTTCGACGTTCCTGCCTACGTCAGAGGCGCTGACGTCGCAGACCGCCGCACCCGGCCGCCCCGGCGTCAGTACCCTCAAGCTGCACCGTAAGTGGATCGTGCCGGCCTCGGTGGCGGCGGCCCTGGCCACGTTGCCCGCGCCGCCGGCCAAAGGCAACGCCGCGCCGGGCGAGCTGTCTCGCTTCGACCTCCGCTTCGTGACCGGCGCCGAGCCGGGCAACGCCTACGACATCGACCGCGAGGACGCCGCCGCGATCCTGCGCAGCATCCGCCTCGGCAAGCAGCACTCCGACTTTCTCATCGCGGCGCTGCACTCGCATGAGGCGCGCAACGAGCAGCCGTGGCCGGCGGCGCCACTCCTGCCGCCAGAGTGTCTGCGACCCCTGGCTCATGCTGCCATCGACGCCGGCGCCGACGCCTTCGTCACAGCCGGCACGCACAATCTGGGCCCTATCGAGGTCTATCACGGCAAGCCCGTCTTCTACGGCATGGGCAACTTCTTCTGGAGCGACCTTCAGGCGCCGCTGTCGGCTGACCTTTACCACCACCAAGCGGTCGGCGACCTGCTGGCGCGCGCTTTCGAGCACCCTGAACGCGCCACAGACGCCGACCTCACTGCCGTCTACGAGGCCGCTGAGTTCGCCCACGAGTGGGTGTTCGAGACCATGCTCACGAGAAGCACGTACGCGGGCGGGCGCCTCGCCGAGATCGCTATCTACCCCGTGTGGCTGCGCTACGGCGAACGGCTCACGCGCAGCGGCATCCCACAGGCAGCGTCCCCGGAGCGCGCGAAGCGCATCCTGAAGTGGCTGCGGCGCGCCTCGGAGCCCTACGGCACAAAGATCGTCGTCAAGGGCGGCGTGGGGTACGTGCGACCAGCCGGAGTTCACGCGCCACCGGGATCCCCGCGTGGCCCGAGCAAGGGGGGAGACAGTGTTTGAGTTCGACAGAGCCGCGCGCGCGGCACTTCAGCCGCTTCGATCGGGGTCGCGGCTGAGCCGCACGACTGTTTGTGCAGTGACGGTCCTCGCTTTCGCCGTGCTGGTGTTGCTGCCGGCGACGGCCCTGGCAGCCTCGCCAACGTCGTCCGCCTCGCCGAGCAGCCAGATCGTCTACCGCATCGGCATTCAGAGCGACGTCGACAACATGAACCCGTTCTCGACGTACATGACCATCCCTTGGGAGTGCTTTCGCGTCGGCTATGACTTCCTCACCTGGTACGACGCCGACTACCAGCCCACGCCCGACCTCGCCGACCCGGTGCCCACGGTCGCCAACGGCGGCATCACTAACGGCGGCCGGGTCTGGACCTTCCACCTGCGCCCCAACGTCAAGTGGAGCGACGGCGTGCCGCTGACCGCCAGCGACGTCGCCTACACCTACAACCGCATCCTGCGCCAGAAGCTCGGCATGTACATCGGGTACTTCACCAACGTCACCAGGGTCGAGGCCAGCGACGCCCGCACCGTGGTCATCACGTGCAGCCAGCCCAACGCCGTGTTGACGGCCCTCTACGTGCCGATCCTGCCGGAGCACATCTGGAGCAAGGTGCCGGACAGCAAGGTCTCGACGTGGAGCAACGTGCCGATGGTCTCGAGCGGTCCGTTCCAGGTGACAGAGGTACAGAACGGCAAGTTCGTCAAGCTGACCCGTAACCCGTACTACAAGGACGGCTTCGGCAAGGAACCGACCGTCGATGTGGTCCTGTTCGACATGTACCAGGAGCAGGACAGCCTGGTTGACGACTACAAGGTGGGCAACCTCGACGCCGCCATCGAGCTCGTTCCCGGTTTCTACCGGACCCTCAAGAACATGCCCGGCTCGACCCTGGTGGCGGCCCCGGCACTCGGCTTCCACGAGCTGGGCATGAACTGCTACAAGAGTCCCAAGAGCAAGGGCAACCCGCTGCTGCTGGACGTGCGC
>PKYM01000359.1 GCA_003132645.1 Actinomycetota bacterium
TGCATCGGCCAGGAGACCACGGGGGCCGGTGGCTTTGCCAAGGCGCTGCGCACCGTACCCGTCGTGCTCGACATCGCCGCCGACACGCAACGCCTCGGCGCGCTCGGAGCCTGGCTGCTGGACTTCACCAACCCCTCAGGGCTCGTCACGCAGGCGCTGCTCGACCACGGCCACCGGGCCATCGGCCTGTGCAACGTGCCGATCGGCTTTCAGCGCGACTTCGCCGCGCGGCTCGGCGTGGCGCCGGAGCGCCTGCAGCTCGAGCACGTCGGTCTGAACCACCTGTCCTGGGAACGCAGGGTGCTGGTCGACGGCGTGGATCGCCTGCCCGAGCTGATCGAGCGCCATGCCGACGAGCTCGCCACCGAGACAGAGCTGCCGGCCGAGCTCATCCGCCTGCAGAGGGCCGTGCCGTCGTACTACCTGCGCTACTACTACTTCACACGGCAGGTGCTCGCCGAGCTGCGCGCCGGGCGGCCGCGCGCCGAGGAGGTCATGGAGATAGAGCGCGGCCTCCTCGAGATGTACGCCGACCCGGCCCTCGAGGTGAAACCCAAGCTGCTCGAGCAGCGCGGCGGCGCCTTCTACTCCGAGGCCTCGGCCATGCTGATCGAGTCGCTCCACGCAGACCGCGGCGACGTCCAGGTCGTCAACACACTGAACCGGGGGGCGATCCCCAACGTGGCCGCCGACGCCGTGGTCGAGGTGCCCTGCGCCATCACGGCGGCCGGCGCTCGGCCGCTGCCGGTCGAGCCGCTCGCGCCGGCCATGCACGGCCTCGTCGAACACGCCAAAGCCTACGAACGACTGACCGTCCAGGCAGCCGTGAGCGGCGACCGTGAGCTCGCCCTCGAAGCGCTGCTGGCCAACCCGCTGGTCGGCGACTTCGACGTGGCGCGACCGCTGCTCGACGCCCTGCTCACGGCCAACCGCGAGTACCTGCCGCAATTCTTCGGCCAGGACGTGACGGCGTAAGGAGCGCNNGCGCACGTCGGCGGCGCACGTCGGCGGCGGGCGTCGGCGGACGGCATCGCCGCTCCGCATGGCCTGATCCGCGCCACCCTCAGCGGACCGCGATCAGCGCGACCCCGGCCAGCGCCGCCAGCACGCCGACGAGCTGGTGGCGCGCCAGGCGCTCGCGTAACACCAGGTAAGCCAGCACCACGGTGACAACCGGATACAGCGAGCCGAGCACTCCGACGAGACTCAGGTAGCCCCTGGTCGTGGCCAGCGCGAAGAGGCCGTTGGCGCCGGTGTCGAGCAGGCCGACGGCGACGATCGGCGCCACCGTCGAGCGCGGTATCCGGACGCGCGGCCGCAGGACGACGAGGAACGCGGCAAAACAGCAGGCCGAGGAGAGCCGCCCGCCGAGCATGGCCCACAGGGGATCGTGTTTGGCGGTCGCGTCGAAACCGAGCAGCATGATGCCGATGCCGACGGCCGCCACCAGCGCGAGCGCGACGGCGCGGCGCTGCTGGGAGCGGCTCGTCGCCGAACCGCTGTCGGGCGGGCCGTCGGGTGTGACCCCAGCGTCGCAGCGGACCGCGGCCGTGTTCGGCGGCGACCCGATGGCCGGCTCGCCGGGCAGCGTTCCCGCACCGACGGCCGCGCCGCGCCGGCTGCCTTCGACCGAGGCAAGCAGCACACCGGCCACCGCCAGAGCGACGCCCGCCAGTTGCAGGCCGGTCGGCCGGTCGCCACCGGCGAGGCCCCACACGAACGGGATCAGGGCGCTCGTCGCCGAGATCGGCGCCACCACGCTCATCGTGCCGATCGCCAGCGCGCGGTAGAAGGTGACGACCGCCACGCTGCCGGCCAGGCCGCCGAGCAGCACCGGCCACAAGCCGGCGAACCCGATCCACGGTCGGCCCGCCAGCACGACGACGAGGGCGGCGCCGGCAAGCCCTACGGCCTGGCTGCCGACCACCACCGCCCAGAGCGTTGCCCGGCGAGTCGTCAGCCCACCGAGAAAGTCGGCAGACCCCCACGAGACCGAGGCGGCCAGGGCAAGAGCGACGGCCAGCATGGCCAGAGGCTATCAGATGGCAGGCGCACGGAGTGTCGCCCCACGGACCACTTGACTTAGCAACGAGGTGGCGACTATGTTCCCTTCTATCAGGAAGGTTTCCTAACTATTCTCTGGGAGGGGGCGAGACGGCCGGCGACACGACAGGCTCCGACTCGACCTTCGCCGCCGGGCAGCCGCGGCTGCTGCGCGCCATAAACGAGCGCACCGTCCTCGAGCTGCTGCGCCGCACCGGCGCCATGTCGCGCACCGAGGTCGCGCGGCGCAGCGGACTGTCCAAGCCGACCGTGTCGCTCGCCCTGGCCCACCTGGTCGCCGCTGGCCTCGCCCGCCAGACGGGCGAGGCCAGCGGCGGTAAAGGACCGAGCGCGAAGCTGTACGAGCTGAACCCGGGCTCCGGCTGGGTCGTGGGCATCGACGTCGGCCGCCGCTGGGTGCGCGCCGCGGTCGCCGACATCACCGGCGGCATCGTGGCGCGCCGCGACGAGCGGGCGCGGGCGCACAGCTCGCGCGCGCTCGTCGCCCAGATCGGCGAGATCGCCCACCGCGTCGCCGCCGACGCCGGCATCGCCTGGAACGTCGTCACGGCGGCGACCGTGGGCAGCCCCGGCGTACTGCTGCCGTCGGGGCGCCTCCATCAGGCAGCCAACCTGCCGGGCTGGGGCTCGCACGGCGTCGTCGAAGCGATCGCCGCGCAGCTCGGCACCGTGGTGAGCTTCGAAAACGACGTCAATCTGGCGGCCCTCGGCGAACGCTCCAACGGCCTGGGCCGCGAGGTGTCCGACTTCGTCCTGCTGTGGGCCGGCACCGGTGTCGGCCTCGGCGTCGTGATCGGCGGCGAGCTCTACCGGGGAGGCGGCGCCGCGGGCGAGATCGCCTACCTGCCGATCGGCGAAGGCGATCCGCACAACCCCGCCAACCGCCGCCGCGGGCAGCTCGAAGAGGCCGCCGCGGCGAGCGGCATCGTCGCCCACGCGCGGCGACTCGGCCTGCGGCCGCCGCTCACCCCCATGGCCATCTTCGCGGCGGCGCGACGCGGCGACGACCTCGCCCGCGAGGTCGTCGCCGCCGAAGCGCGCCGCCTCGCGCTGGCGATCGCCGTGGTGGCGCCGATCCTCGACCCGCAGCTCGTCATCCTCGGCGGCGGCATCGTGCACACCAACGCCGACCTGCTCCTCGAGCCGTTGCGCCACGAACTCGCCGCGCTGAGCCCGTTCGCGCCACGCCTCGCGATCTCCGAGCTGGGCGAAGAAGCCGTGCTCGCCGGCGCGGTCGCCACGGCGCTGGCCACCGCCCAGGACAGGCTCTTCAGCCGCCACGAAGACCTCGATCGCCTGCGCGAACCGCGCGGCGCAGTGGCCGCCTCGTCCATCTCGTCCACCTCATCTGAAACGCGGCTCATCGCCGCGCCCGCGACCGACCGGTCGAACCTGCCACNNTCGGGCGGCAGCTCGCAACCCAGCGCCGCGAGCACGAACCACACGCCGGTCACCCTCACCGTCTGGCACCCGTGGACGGTGCCGTCCGAGAAGAAGGGGTTCGCCAACGCGGTGGCGGGCTTCCACACGCAGTACCCCTGGATCACGCTCAAGATCGTGAGCTTCCCCGACTCGAGCGCCTTCGACCAGCAGGTCATCAAGGCGGTCCAGGGGGGCGGTGGGCCCGACGTCATGATCTCGTTCCTGCCCGACTTCGTCGGACAATACGCGCACGACGGGGTGCTGCTCGACCTGGACCCCTACCTGCAGCGGGACAAGCTGTCGACGGGCACCTTCGCCTCGGCGTCGCTCACCTACACGCAGTTCGAAGGCAAGCGCGTCGCGCTGCCGGTGCTGAGCGACGCGTACGGTCTCTACTACAACAAGGCGATGTTCGCCAAGGCAGGCATCGCCGGGCCGCCCAAGACCATGAGCGAACTCATGGCCGACGCCAAGAAGCTGACTGTCCGGAATCCCGACGGGTCGATCAAGATCGCCGGCTTCGTGCCGCTCATCCAGCAGGAGATCGCCGGCGTGGACGACCTGGCGCGCCCCTGGGGCGGTCAGTACTTCAACGCCCAGGGCCAGCCCCAGCTCGCCACCGACCCGGCCTGGGCGGCGGCGATGACGTGGCAGAAGCAGCTCGTGGACTGGTACGGCTACAACAACATCCTGAAGTTCTCCAGCACCTACACACCCCAGGAGTGGAACGCCAGCAACTCCTTCGAGACCGGCAAGGTCGCGATGGTGTTCGACGGCGAATGGCGCACTGCGATGATCAAGAACGACGGCTCTAAGGTGGACTACGGTACCGCCCCATTCCCGGTGGCCGACAACCATCCCGAGCTCTACGGCTCGGGCAGGGTCAGTGGCACGATCACCGGCATTCCCAGGACCACCGAACACCCCGCCGAAGCGTGGGATCTGGTCAAGTTCATCTCGACCGACACGGGCTTCCTGGTCGCCCTGGCCAACGGCTTGGGCAACGTGCCTACGACCACCGCAGCGGCACAGTCGCCGGATTTGAAGATCATGACTCCACAGTTCAAGACCTTCGTCGACACCTGGAACAACCCCAAGTCCAGCAACTCGCCGCCGATCACGGCGTCGGGCAGCGGCTACGCCAGCCTCCTCACCACGTTCGACGAGAAGTGGGTCGCAGGCAAGGTACCGGACCTGCAGGCCGGACTGCAGCAGGTCGACCAGCAGATCACCAACCAGCTCTCGCTCGGCCAGGCCCCGTGACGCCGGCTTGAGCGGGCTGATCCCCCAGCGCTCCGAGGCAGAGCGCCGCCGCGTGCGACGGCGCTCTGCCCTGCGCAAGTACGGCGTCGTGCTGCTGCTGCTGTCTCCCTGGATCATCGGCTTCATCGTCTTCACCGGCGGCCCGATGGTGGTCAGCTTCTT
>PKYM01000085.1 GCA_003132645.1 Actinomycetota bacterium
GCACGCGCCCCGGATGTGGCTCGAAGCGAGCCTAGGACAAGGCGCCGGTCTTCAGGCTTCCGTTACAGCCGTCGGCCCGCCTGAAGGCCGAGCACGACCCGTCGTTGGTCGGTCGCAGCGTACCAAATGCGCGCCAACTGGCTGAACAGGAGCAGGATAGCGGCCACTGCGGTCGCCCTCAGAGTGGCGTTCCAGACGAAGCCGGCGAAGCCGGCGTGAAGCATCGTCGCTGACAGCTCCAACTGGACCAGGAACCCAGCGAGGAGCACGGCGCAGATGAAGACCGCCCGGCGCTTTCCGAACGCGATAGTCGTGCAGATTCCGGTGCCCACCACAACCGCCACGAGGCCGGCAGCGATAATGGCGGCCGCCGCCGGACCGGGAAACAGGTCGTGCAGGGGACCCGCAGCGAACAGCGCGGCGATCAGGCCGACCGTCAACTTCACGGGTGTGTGCCTGGGCGATGTTGTGGCCACGATGCCTCCCCTGCTGCGCGTACGCCTGGACCGATGCTCAACTTCTGGGTGCAAACCACCGTTTCACAGTCTACCCGTACGAGCCACGCGAAGAGGGCTAACGCTGTTTGGACTCTGGCTGGCGGCGAAACGGCTCGACGTTCGCATTAACCGCTCGGCGGCGGTGGCCCACATCACGAGTGCCCGTCCGCGGCCGAGGAGACTATCTCCGTCGCGCTGCGAGATGGTCGGGGCTATCTGTGGCCCCATCGGACGCGAGAACGCGACGGAAAGCCAGGAGTGCCTCTAGCCGAAGTGGCCCCAGTGCGTGGCGATGATGAGGAGCAGACCGCCGATCGCGAGCGCCACGCCCGCGACGATCGTTCTGGCCTTGCTCATCCTCAGCTGCGGAATCTGTGTGGAGACAAGCCAGACTCCGGCGATCAGCACGAGGAGAAACCCAACCTCGGCAAGCTTCACGCCCGTCTGATGTGCGAAACCAACGACCACGTTCATGCCTATCCTTCCCACGTAGCCTCCACAACGGTCGCCGCGGCAGGTCGT
Organism: Actinomycetota bacterium; assembly: GCA_003132645.1. Classification (GTDB taxonomy): domain Bacteria; phylum Actinomycetota; class Thermoleophilia; order UBA2241; family UBA2241; genus Bog-752. The sequence continues at coordinate 1,020 of PKYM01000085.1, forward strand.
GACAGCGCGGTTACCCCGGTGGACTCCGACGCCCGAGCCGGTCTCGTCTTCGAGTGAGTCGAGTGTCAGCGAGTGCCATCGGGAGCCACCGATTGGCATGCGCTGCCAACCCGTTCGTTTGCAGAATGTTTGCCGAGAGGCTTCTGGGGGCGCTCACGAGGGCTTCTCGGAAACACAAAATACCTGCAAACAAGCGTAAACAGCTGGTGGACCGCAGCGGGTTCGAACCGCTGACCTCCGCCGTGCAAAGGCGGCGCTCTCCCAACTGAGCTAGCGGCCCACGAGGCCCACAGTATAGCGCGTGGCGACGCAGCCTTAGGACTGACGAGGAGCGCGCCGCGCGCGGACGGCCGCCTCTCCCTGTCGCGTGCCGGCGGCTCTACCCCGCCGCCGCTACGTGCGCCAGGCTCTCGGGGTGCGCCGACACGTACCCGCTCAGGGTCGTGGGCTCGTGGCCGGTCACGCGTCGCACCGAGTCGGTGATAAGCGCAAGCTCGCCGGCGCCGATCGCCTCGTAGGAGGTCACGCAGCCCTCGACCTCCCAGTCGGGCGCGCCGTAACCGGCTCGCGAGGCGTAGGCCTCCTCGAGCGTCTCGTCGCGAAAGACGATGGGCTTGCCGGTGAGGCGCGACATCTCCTGCGCCGCCTCGGCCAGGGTGAAGCTCTCGCGCCCGGTCAGGTCATAGGTCTGACCGTCGTGACCGTCGTGACTGCTGGGACCGCGGTGACCGTCGTCATCGCTGCGACGGTCATGATCATGGCGGCCGCCGTCGGCCGGCCCGGCGATGACCCCCTCGGGCGAGACCATCGACGGGATGAAATCCATATACAGACTCATGCGCAGGAACGTAAACGAAGAGATGCCACTGGCCCGGATGTGCTCCTCGGTGGCCCAGTGCTGGCGGGCCAGCGTAAAAGTCGACGAGGGTGACGCCCCCAGAAACGACAGGTACACGATGCGCCGCACGCCGGCCGCCACGGCGGCGTCGACGGCGGTCGTGTGCTGGGCGACGCGGTCGGGCGCCTCGCGNNCACTTCGGCCCCGGCGAGCCGCGGCGCCCGCGCCGGGTCGCGCACTATGAGCCGCTGCGCCAAGCCGCGCTCCGCAAGAAGCTCCGCCACTCGGCCGCCGACGATGCCCGTTGCTCCCGTGACGCCGATCAGTCCGCTCATGCCCTACCCAATCCTCTTCGGCCCTCGCGGTCTGCGCCGCTAGGTCTTCCCCCACGGAGTTGGTTGAACACTTCGATCACCGCGCCGCGGCAACTTCAACAAAGAGGATTGAACTAGTCCGCTTTCGGGGCACGAATCCGGGAAGCATTGTCGAAGTGCTGCCAGGAAGCGTCAAATGAAGGGATCACCACCGTGGCAGATGCCGCCATCATCGTGGAGGGGCTGGTCAAGAAGTTCGGCACGGTCGTCGCGCTTGACGGCGTCGATTTCGAGGTTCGGGCGGGCACCGTGTTCGGCCTGCTGGGGCCCAACGGCGCCGGCAAGACGACCGCCGTGCGCGTGCTGGCCACCATCCTGCGGCCCGACGCCGGCCGCGTAGAGGTCATGGGCCGCGACGTCGTGCGACAGGCCAACGCGGTGCGCTTTCAGATCGGGCTCGCCGGTCAGAGCGCGGCCGTCGACCCCAACCTCACCGGTCGCGAGAACCTGCGCCTGATCGGGACGCTCGCCCAGATGCATCGCGGCGACGTCGCGCCGCGCGCCGCCGAGTTGCTCGAGCGCTTCGACTTNNGAGCCCACGACCGGCCTCGACATCCAGAGCCGCACCGAGCTGTGGGCCGTGATCCGCGAGCTGGTCGCCGAAGGCTCCACGGTGCTGCTCACGACGCAGTACCTGGAGGAGGCCGACCGCCTGGCCGACCGCATCGCCGTAGTCGACCACGGGCACATCGTGGCCAACGACACCTCGGCGGCGCTCAAGGCGCACCTCGCCAGTACGGTGATCGAGATCGGCATGGAGACCGAGGAGCAGGCCCGTCAGGCGCACGAGCTGCTCGTGCGCGTCGCCGCCGACCACCCCCAGCGCGATGGCACGCTGGTCCGTCTCACGGCGGCGAACGGACCGCGCTCGCTGATCGACGCCCTGCGCTCGCTCGACGCCAACTCGCTGTCGCCGGCCACGCTGACGGTCCATGAACCGACCCTCGACGACGCCTTCCTGGCGCTCACCGGCCGGCGCCCGGAAACCGGCACGGAGAACGCCGGCGACGGCGGAGGCGCTGGCGATGCGGGCCCTGGCGACGCGGGCCCTGGCGACGGCGAAGGCGGCGCTAGCGGAGGCGATGGCGACGATGTCGGCGACCAAGGCGGCAGAGGCGCCGGCGATGGCGGCGGCAGGCGCAACGTCGACGAGCCATCGCCGAATGAACAGGGAAGGAGGGTGGCATGAGCGCCACCGTGACCACACCCAGAACGAGTGTCGCAACGCCGCGACGCTCGCCGTTTGCCGCCTCCCGCGACGCCTGGGCTCTCGCCAGGCGCAATCTCATCGTCTACCGGCGGGTGCCCACGCTGCTCGTCTTCACCCTGGTCCAGCCGGTGGTCTTCGTGCTGCTGTTTCGCTACGTGTTCGGTGGCGCGATCGCGGTGCCCGGAGGCGTGCCCTACGTCGACTACCTGATGCCCGGCATCTTCGTGCAGACGGTCGCCTTCGGGGCGACCAACACGGCGATCGGCCTGGCAACCGACGTCAAGAGCGGCATGCTCGAACGCTTTCATGCCCTGCCCATGACGCGCTCGGCCGTGCTCGCCGGACGCACCGGCGCCGACGTCGTGCGCAACGTGTTCGTGGTCGCCCTGATGGCAGTGGTCGGCTACCTCGTCGGCTTTCGGGTGCAGACCAACGCCGCCGCCTTTTTGGCCGGCGTCCTGCTCGTGCTGCTGTTCGCTTACGCGTTCTCATGGATCTTCGCCACGGTCGGCCTGGCGATCGGCGACCCCGAAAGCGCCCAGGCGGCGACCTTCCCCGTGCTGGCGCCGCTCGTCTTTGCCTCGTCGGTGTTCGTGCCGGTGAGCAGCATGCCGAGCTGGCTGCAGGGCTTTGCCACCTACCAGCCGGTCTCGGTGACCGCCTCGGCGGCGCGCGCCCTGATGCTGGGCGGCCCGACCACCTCGCTCGTCCTGCAGGCGCTCGCCTGGTGC
>PKYM01000231.1 GCA_003132645.1 Actinomycetota bacterium
GGAAGCGCTTCGGCCACGAGCGGCTGCATGGCCTCGACGATGTCGAGCTGGACGCCGCCGATCTCGCGGTAGCCCTGCTCGAGCCTCTGGGCCAGCAGATGGTCGCGCAGCAGTTCGAGCGCCTCGATCACGATCTGTGTTTTGCCTTCGTGGCGCTCGGCGGCAAGCCCGGCCAGGAATTCGTTGACCGGGTCGGGCAGGCGGACCTGCACCGGTGTGGTCGCGACGCGCGGCATGTGGCGACTCCATTCTTCATGGCCGCAAGTATCTGGCGGCCCGCTCAAGACGTGCAAGCATTGTGTACCGCATTTGCGCATGTCGTCAACCATGCATTATCGCAAGCGCGCCGTCCTCGGCCTGTCCCCAATGCCAGGCCCCCCGTCCGGCAGCATGCGTCATCTACTGCGCGCGATTCTCTGCATCGGCCCGCGACGCACTCGATTTCGTCGCGGGCCGTAGCCCAACCTCAAGCTCCATCTCCAGCGCCAGGGCCAGTTTGCTCATCGTCTTGAGAGTGAAGTTGGCGTTGCCGCGAAGGACACGCGTGACGTAGGCCTGCGACGTGCCCAGACGGCGCGCGAGCTCGGCCCTCGATATTCCTTGCTGGTCCATGGCGTCGAACAGGGCTTCGGTGAAGTCGAGGATGGTGCCTTCGTACCGGTAGTCGGGGTGCCGGCGAGCTTCGTCGAAAAGGTCCTTGAAAGTCGGCTCGCTCATCCGTTCTCCACGATCTCGATCACGACAACTAGAGGACAGCATCTTAACATATATGTTAACGCTGTCGGTCAGCGCGTCCCTCCAGCCACCCGCGCCATCCATGTTCTCGCACGCGCGAGCCCGTCTGATAGAATGCGACACTCGCGATTTGGAGCGATCATGGCGAGTGGCACTGCAAGATCCGCCGTGACGCGGCCCACCACCTACCAGGCGATCATCGGAGCGTTGCAATCGTTCTGGGAGCGGCAGGGCTGCGTCGTGGTGCAGCCGTATCACACCGAGGTAGGGGCCGGCACGTTCAACCCGGCCACGTTCCTGCGCTGCCTCGACGCGCGGCCCTGGCGGGCCGCCTACGTCGAACCCTCCATGCGGCCGGCCGACGGCCGCTACGGCGCCAACCCGTTCCGTCTGGGTCACTACTTCCAGTACCAGGTCGTGGTCAAGCCCTCGCCGCCCGACATCCAGGATGTGTATCTGCAGTCGCTCGAGGCGCTCGGCGTCGACTTGCGCAAGCACGACATCCGTTTCGTCGAAGACAACTGGGAGGGTCCCACGCTGGGCGCCTGGGGCCAGGGCTGGGAGGTCTGGGCCGACGGCATGGAGATCACCCAGTTCACCTACTTCCAGCAGCTCGGCGGCTTCGATTGTGACCCGGTGACGATCGAGCTCACCTACGGTCTCGAGCGCATCGCCATGTACCTGCAAGGCGTCGACAGCGTCTACGACATCGTCTGGAGCCGCTGGACCGAACCCGACGGCAGCGAGCGGGTCATCACCTACGGCGACGTCTATCGAGAGAACGAGCGCGAGTTCAGCCGTTACAACTTCGAGGTCTCCGACGCCGACATGCTGTTCCGCCACTTCCGCGAGTTCGAAGCCGAAGCCGAGCGCTGTCTCGAGGCGCGCCTGCCGATCCCCGCCTACGACTACGTGCTCAAGTGTAGCCATGCCTTCAACATGCTCGACGCGCGCGGCGTGATCAGCGTCACCGACCGCACCGCGCACATCGCCAGCGTGCGCGACCTGGCGCGCAAGGTCGCGGGNNCATGAGCGCCGGCTGGCTGTTCGAGATCGGCGCCGAGGAGCTGCCTTACAAGACCTGTCAGTCACTGCTCGCCCAGCTGCGCGGCAAGGGCACGGCCGAGTCGCCGGGGCTGGTCTACGAGACGCTGGCCGCCGAGCGCCTGTTGGGCGACGGCGACGGCGCCGATCCGGCCGGCTTCGCCGAAACGCGCCTCAAGGTGATGGTCGCGCCGCGGCGCGTCGCTGTCGTGGTCACCGACCTGCCGCGCGAACAGACCGCCGAGACGTCGCGCTTTCGCGGTCCGCGGGTCGACGTAGCCTTCGGGCCCGACGGCGCGCCGACCAAGGCCGGCGCCGGTTTCGCCCGCAGCAAGGGTCTCATCCCCGAGCGCCTCGAGCGCGAGACGAGCGACGGCAACGAGTTCGTGGTCGCCGTGATCAAGGCCGAACAGCGCCCGACCCAGCTCGTTCTGCCCGACGTCTGCCGGCGTCTGATAACCGCCCTGCAGATCCCCCGCGGCATGCGCTGGGGCGCCCGCCCAGCGGGCGCCGACGACTACCTGCGCTTCTCGCGTCCGCTGCGCTGGCTGACGTGCGTGTTCGCCGGTCAGCCCGTGCCCTTCGACTTCTACGACCTGCGCGCGGGTGACGTTACGCAGGGTCACCGCGTGCTCGGGCAGCCGCTGATCGTCGACCACGCCAGCCACTACGAGCGCCACCTGCGCGAGCAGCACGTGGTCGTCGACCAGGACGAACGCCGGCGTCTGATCGTTGAGGGCCTCGACAAGGCCGCCGCCAAGCTCGGCGGCCGCTGGTCCGACCCCGCCGGTGTGCTCGAAGAGAACATCTACCTGGCCGAGTGGCCCAGCGTGCATGCCGGCGCCTTCGACGCGCGCCATCTGCGCCTGCCGCGCGAGGTCCTGGTGGCCGCCATGCAGGCCCATCAGCGCTACTGGCCGGTCGAAGACTCAAGCGGCCGGCTGCTGCCGGCGTTCCTGTATGTCTCGAACGCCGACCCGGCGGCCGCGGCGCTCATCACTCACGGCAACGAGCGCGTGCTCGAAGGCCGGCTCGACGACGCCGAGTTCTCGTACGACCGCGACCTCGCCGAGGGCCTCGAGGCCATGGCCTCGAGGCTGAGCGAGGTCGTCTTTCACGCCAAGCTGGGCTCGCTGGCCGACAAGTCGGCGCGGCTCGCCTCGCTGGCGCAGGGCCTGGTGGGCTGGGTCGGCGGGGCCGACGACCGCGACGCGGTCGCGGCGGCCGCGAACCTGGGACTCACGGCCCCGGTCACCGGCGAGCTGCCGGCGGCCGTCATCGCCGCGCGCTTTGCCAAGGCCGACCTGGTGAGCCAGGTCGTCATCGAGTTTCCAAGCCTGCAGGGTCGCGTCGGCGGGGTGTACGCCGGCAAGGCCGGCGCCGCGCCGGCCGTGGCGCAGGCCATAACAGAGCATTATCGGCCGCTGTCGGCGGTCGCCCCGATCCCTGGCACGCTGGCCGGCGGCCTCGTCGCCATCGCCGAGAAGATCGACAACATCGCCGGCGCCTGGCTCGCGGCCGAAAAGCCCTCGGGCTCGCGCGACCCCTACGGGCTGCGCCGCGCGGCCATGGGCATCGTGCGCATCGCCTTAGAAAACGACCTGCACATCGTGCCGCGCGAGCTCGCCGACCTCGCCTTCGCCGCCTACACCGAGCAGGGCAAAGTCGAGCCCGAGGGTCACCCGCGAGCCGAGATCGCGGCCTTCATCTGGGAGCGCCTCGAAGGCCTGCT
>PKYM01000234.1:0-131 GCA_003132645.1 Actinomycetota bacterium
ACCCGCAGTGCGCTGGCGCCGGCGAAGGGGTGCGGCTGCACGGGGTGCGCTACACGCCGGTGCGGTCGTCCCGGGCGGCTGCCGGCAGCCGACGCATCCCAGCGCGGTGACTTGCGGGCCCGGTTCAGCAC
>PKYM01000234.1:272-2798 GCA_003132645.1 Actinomycetota bacterium
CCGGAGACGGTCACGGCGAGCTCGGGCAGGCTGCCGGCGATGGCGAGCAGGATCATGCCCCCCAGGGCGTCGCCGAGGCCGAGCCTGATGTCGATGGCGTCGGTCGTCTTTGAGAGGTAGACGCCGGCCACCCAGGTCGCGGCAGCCGAGGCGACGAAGATGAGGAGCAGAAGGGGTACACCTAGGCCACTCATGCTGTCAGGTTCTGCACGCGGCGGATTCTCTCCTGCCCGAGCGTCCGGTCACCTCTTGACCGAACTTCACGGCCAGCCATGTCGTGGCGCCAGAAGAATCGCGATTGTGGGAGGTTTCGTCGCGTCGTCGCCGGCGTGCCGACGTTCTACGCGACGTCGCACGGGCCACTGCTCCTCGCGGCCTGATTCGCGTTACTCGTCGTCTCGCGCCCCGAGACGTTCGAGCAGCAGGTCATATGAATGGAGGCCCAGGTACCACGAGCCTTGGTTGAACAACAGAGGCGAACACCCGCGTTCGCGGCAGGGACCGCCGATTGCCTCCGGGATCTTCGGTGAGACTTCTGCATGGGTCGCCCGCGGCGGCGCCCGAGCGCTGGCCCTGCGCCACGCCACCTAGCTAGAGCGCGATGTCGGCCTGCACCTCGCCGCAGGCGACCGCAGCGAGGAGGCGCTCGTAGTCCCGCTCCACCTGGTCGGCGTATATGTTGGTAAAGTCGGCCACAGCTCGATCGAGACGATCGCTTCCGCCAAGGTAAGCGGCAATGGCGAAGCGATCACCGGAACAGGCGTGGGCGCGGGCCAAGGCCCAGGCGCACACCCCGACATATGCCTCGAGAGCGGCCGGCCGCTTGAGCTCTGCCACGGCGACCGAGCCCTTCATGTCGCGAAGCTGGCGCCAGTAGAAGTCGCGGCCATCCGTGTCGCGGATCCAGCCCAGGAAGATGTCGCTTGCGGCCTGCATGAGACGCTGTCCAGCGACGACCCGGTGGGCATGGTTGCGGTAGCGGCTCGCACCGAGATAAGGCTCGAGCACCGAGCGTCCGGCTTGTTTGATCTGCAGAAAGAGCGGGTCCTTCTCGGTGCTTCCTTGCAGCAACACGATATAGCAGCGGGTTCCCAGGCTCGACACACCGACCGCCTTGCGAGCAAAATCCACCAGGCTGTAGCGCTCGAGCAAGGCGCGCCGGTCGTCCTCCAGAGTTCGGCGGTAAGCGTCGAGGGACTGCCGGACCGGCTCGGCTGCGTCGAGTTCGTCGCCGGCGAGGTGCTCCACCAACGGTGGATCGTCCACGATGCGGCGTTGGCCATCGACCTTCGCCGTCAGCTTCTTCTGGGCTTGCAGGCTGTCGCGCGTGTGCACCGGCGCCAGCCCGTTCGCCTCGGCTTTGGCAACGACGCCGGCCGTCTCCTTGATGACCCCGAGCGCTTGCGCGGCGCGCACGCGGGAGTACCACACGTCCAGGTCGCCCATCCCGGCGTAGCGCGCCATCCACCGGCGATAGGCATGAACGGCCACCAGGGCGGCCTGGCGTTGCGCGCCACCGTCGAATCCGGCCGTTCGCGCCGCGATGACCGCGCTGGTTGCCAGCCGCCTAAGATCCCACTCCCACGGACCGGGCAGCGTGTCGTCGAAGTCGTTGACATCGAACAGCAGCGCGCGCCCGGGAGAGGCGTAGACACCGAAGTTCGCCAGGTGAGCATCGCCACAGAGCTGCACGGTCAGGCCGCTTGCGGGCGTTCCGAAAAGGTCGCAAGCCATGACCGCGGCAGTTCCGCGGAAGAACCCGAAGAGTGACGCAACCATGCGTCCGTAGCGGATCGGCACCAACTCCGGCAACCGGGACCGGTCTTGCTCGCGGAGCAAGGCGAGGGGGTCGCAGCGATCGGCCGGCGGCTGCCAGCCGGCGATGGCGCCGCGCGGCGTCCGCTTGCGGGCTTGCTTTCCCCGGGCGCGGCGCTCGGCGACTGTCGGAGGTGCTTGGTGGCCCTGTCCCTCGATGGCTGCGCTCCTTCGGATGGGGTCGGCGCCCTGCAACGGTAAGTCGGCGTCGGCATCGCCGCCAGGGATGACCTCACCCTAGCCCGGGGAACACGAGGCAGCGCAAGATGGCCTCACGGCCGCCTCGCGTGCCTACTGGTGTTCACATCTAGCGTCTCCTAAGAAGGAAGAAGAGCACAATGACAACAATTATCACGAGAATGACCCGTGTGTGGGCTGCACGTTCCCGGACCCTTACGGGCGGAAACCTTCTGGGACATTGGGCAGAACGCGATCATCGACAACCACAGCCCGCTCTTCGGCGGGCTCCTCAGGGCAACCGTGCTGGCGCGGTCCATGACCAAGGGCTGGAGAACTTCAGCCGCGTCCACCTGGCGATCCCCGAGCCCAACGGACGATATGGGTACTACCGAGATGGGATGGGTAGACTCAAGGCCGTTGCGAAGCCTCGCACCGGGAAAGCCGACGAAGAGGAGAGGACACCGTGCATACCATGCTCGCGCCCCTGCTGGCTGCCATCGTACACGGCGGAGCTACTCCGCTGCTGTGGAT
>PKYM01000055.1:0-1758 GCA_003132645.1 Actinomycetota bacterium
TCGGCGATCGCGCGCGTGATCGCCTGGCGGATCCACCAGGTGGCGTAGGTCGAGAACTTGTAGCCCCTGCGGTAGTCGAACTTCTCGACTGCGCGCATCAATCCGAGGTTGCCCTCCTGGATCAGATCGAGGATCGGCATGCTGCTTCGGGAATAGCGCTTGGCGATCGACACCACGAGGCGCAGGTTGGCTTCGATCATCGCGCGCTTGGCCGCCGGGTCATCGCGCTCGATGCGCTTGGCCAGCGAGACTTCCTGCGCGGCGGTGAGCAGCGGCACCTTGCCGATCTTGCCGAGGTACATGCGGACGGGGTCGAGGGTGGGGGTCTTTACGGAGAGGTCGAGCGGGGCGGCCGCGTCTTCGGCGACGTCATCGGCCTGTCGAGCCTCGCCGCAGGGCGGCGCCTCGGCCTCGATCACCTCGATGCCGACTTCGTGCAACAGGAGCAGGAAGTCGTCGATCTGGCTGGCATCCAGCTCGACGTCGCGCAGCACGTCGTAGATATGCTCGGCATTCAGATAGCCCTGCTCGCGGCCCTCGACCACCAGGGCGTCGACCTCTTCGATGCCTTCTATGCTCAGCACGTGCTCGCCGGGTTTGCTTGTCTTGCGCTCGCTCACGATGACACCGACCTGCCTGTCAGGCTTCATGACGGTACGCCGGGGGGCAGAAGATCTCACTCCTTTCGCGCTCAGGAGGCGCGCACTGGGGAAGCGGACTTCTCCCGGGCATCGACTACTCCCACGCCGGTGCCGATTGGCAGGGTGGTGCCGGCAGCAGACGCGGCTACCATGGCAGCATCGGCCCATGGGCGGCGGACGTGAGGTTCATGAGCCTGTCCTTCGCTAGGTTGGCTTAGGCGGGGGGCTCGAGGCGGGAGTGCGGCGCCGGTCTTGGGGTGCCTGCCTTCTTTAGTCGAGGCCTTGCGCATACTGTACCCGGCTGCCCGCCGGAGCCAACAAGGAGACCTCGGAGCCGGGCGCGAAGAAACCGGGCGACAGGTCCGCGCTCGCCCAGACGAAGCCGCCGACGACCAAGGCCGCTGCCGCGGTCGTCATGCGGCGGGCGGGACTTCCGGCTTTCGGTCCCGCGCCGACCGGTGCTTTTGCTCGTACATGAAGGTGTCGGCCCGGCGCAGCATCTCCTCCAGCAAGACGGTGTGCGGGAACTGGGAGTAGGTCACCCCCAAGGCCAGAGACATGGTGAACCGGAGTCCTGACACGGCCACGAGCCGCGCGATCTCCTTCTTGAGCCGCACGGACAGCACTTCCATGTCGTGACTCTCCAGGTCGGCGATGATGGCGAACTCGTCACCGCCGATGCGAGCTACGATGTCTGCCTCGCGGAAGCTCACCTTGAGCGCCCGAGCGGCCAGAGCGAGACCGATGTCGCCGGCACCGTGCCCGAAAGCGTCGTTGATGGCCTTCATATCGTCGATGTCGGCGAAGACGAGCGCTAGCGGAGCACCCGAACGCCGGTTCTCCATGAGCCGCTGTTCGGCCAGCAGAACGAAGCCGCGACGGTTGTAGAGTCCAGTCAGGTCGTCGTGCAGTGAGGCCGCGCGCAGTTCGCCCTCGACCTCACGTCGCTGCGTGACATCGCTGGCGGTGATGACGACGTGCTCCAGGTGACGCCGCGAGTCGCGAAGTGCGGTCAGAGACCCACTTACCAGGAGACGCTCGCCGTTGCTCTTCACCCAGTGGCTCTCGAAAGCAGACACTGTGGCGCCGGTTCTCAGGCGTCGGATGCCCTCGGCGA
>PKYM01000055.1:1801-4079 GCA_003132645.1 Actinomycetota bacterium
TGAGGATCTTCTCAGTCTGGGTGTGGCCCCTAACGGTCTCCACGGACGCCGGACTGTCGTTCGGCAAGTCTGCGTTCCGCTGTTCGTCTCGGTGGTCGTCCACGGCGGCACGTACTCTCACGAGCCCGGCAAAGACCGATTCCCTGCGTCATTCGTCACCACAGTATGGGAACGATCGATGTGCGAGCGTTTATCCAAGCGTGCCCAGCTCGCTGGACTTAACAGCCGGGCCCGTCGGCGCGCCACGGCAAGCCTGTCAGGAGGCATGTCAGGCGGCCTTGCGCGTCTCGTCAGGCTTGTCGTGGCCGCGCGCTCCGGGCAGTTGCCGCGGTTCGCTGGACGACCGTGCCGCGGCCACGAGGTGACGATCGCTCTGGATCGCCCAGGCGAGGCCGGCGACGACCAGGGCGGAGAGGATCAGAGCCACCACAGTGACGCCGGTGCCCCCGGTGCCGGCGACCTCGCCGCCCCTGTGCACGCCGTGACCGATCGTCACGGACGCTTGCGCAACGGAGGCGTCGAACGCCAGGAAGGCAAAACCAGAGAGCAACGCCACGGACGCTGCCGCATACTTCAGAAGATGGGCTCTCATGGTCCCACCTCGATTCCCGTCGACTTCCAGCGGGGCATCGCTGACGGTGCCGGCTGGCTGCCTCGAAGAATACCCGCAAGACCTGATAAAAACACTGGCGCGATAGGGCTAACTGGCCGGCTCAGCCGGCAGGCTGAGTCACGGGGAACGCCCGGGCCAGTTCGTCGAGATGAGTCCATTCACGCTCGATCTGCATCCGCAGCTCGTCCGCCGCCGGGGCGCTGGACGCGAAGCGTCTCTGGCGGTCGAGGTAGGTGTCGAGAGACGTGTCGTCGGGGCGAGCGTTGATCCGGAAGCGCCGGCCGTCGAACACCTCGTACAGCGGGAAGATCCCGCTGGCCACCGCCAGCCGGACGAGCTCCACGCTTTCGGCCGGCTCCGACTTCCAGGCCGCCGGGCAGGGCGACAGCATGAGCAGGAAGCGAAAGCCGTGCAGCGACAGGGCGAGCTTGATCTTGCGCAGGAAGTCGTCGCGATGGGCGAGCGAGAGGGTGGCCGCGTACGGGATCCGGTGCGCGGCCATGATCGCCAGGATGTCCTTCTTGGCCTCGGTCTTGCCGCGCGGCGTGGTGCTGGTCCTGGCGCCGGTCGGTGTCGCGCCGCTGCGCTGTCCGCCGGTATTGCCGTAGATCTCGTTGTCGTAGCAGATGTAGAGGATGTCCTCGTCGCGTTCGGCGGCGGCGGAGAGCGTCGCCATGCCGATGTCGTAGGTGCCGCCGTCCCCGGCCCAGCAGATCGTCGGGTCGCTCTCCCCGTTCAGCGCCCGCACGCGGGCGATGCCGGACGCCACGGCGGCGGAGCTGGCGAAGGTGGTCTCGACTGCCGGTACGCCGTAGGCACTGACCGGGAAGGCCCCGGGTGTGACGGCGGCGCAGCACGCCGGGATGACCAGCGTCGGCGTCGTCGCGTCGAGCGCTTCGCCGAGCCATTGCAGGCCCAGCGACATCCCGCAGCCGGGGCAGTTCGTGCTGTCCGGGCGAAGCAGGCGAGGACGGGGCGACGTGCCGGCCGCTGGGAGCAAGGTCGTCATAGTGTGGCCACCTCTCGCGGGAAGAAGATGGGCGCCTCTGCGCATTCGCGGCCGGCAAAGTCGTCCAAGACGAGCTCGATCAGCGGCGGGTCGACCTCGCCGCCGCCCAGCCCGACGATGTAGTTCTGCAGCAGCACGTCGGGCCGCTCCCTCAGGCTGGTCGCGATCTCGGTCCACATGATGCCGCCCGACCCCGGCGAGTGGTCGCGGTCGAGGACGGCTACACGCCGCGCGGCGCCGATCGCGTGCGCGACCTCATCCCTGAGGAACGGGCGGAAGAGCTTGAGTTGCACGAGCCCGATCTTCTCGCCGGCGCTGCGGCGCGCCTCGACGACGCGGCGCAGTGTGCTCACCGTGGTGCCCGAGGCGATGAGTACCGTGTCGGCGTCGGCGGTGTGCTCCGCCTCGAAGGCGCCGTGCGGCCGACGGCCGAAGACGCGCGCGAACTCGGCGCCTGCCTCGTCGAGCACCTCGGGCACTCGTTCCATCGCCGCCTGGATCTCCTGGCGGTGTCGCTGCGTCTCACGCGGGCCCATCAGCTGTCCATAGGTGCGCGGGTGGTCGGTGCGCGCCCTGAGCGCCAGGTCGAGCGGCGGCAGATAGGCGTCCACGAGGTCCTGCGGCGGAAGGTCGACCACCATGCTGGTGTGCGAGAG
>PKYM01000055.1:4158-4382 GCA_003132645.1 Actinomycetota bacterium
CCGATCGTGCGATTGGCCACCACCATGACGATGGGCAGGCGTTCCATCCCGGCGGCGAAGACGTTCTCCGCCATGTACAGGAGTCCGTTGGAGGAGCTGGCGGTGAAGGAGCGCGCTCCCGCGAAGGAGGCGCCCATGCAGACCGCCATGGCGCTGTGCTCCGATTCCACGGCGACGAAGCTCCCCTTGCTGAAGCTCGCGCCCATGACCTGCTCGATGATCTC
>PKYM01000188.1:0-7343 GCA_003132645.1 Actinomycetota bacterium
ACCAGAGCCGGCGGGTCGGCCGTCTCGTCGCGGTACATCTGATACTCCGACGTCCCGGGCGGGGTCTTCAGAAGCCAGGGGTCGTCGCGCGTGCCCGACCCGCTGCCGTTGGCGTTCGTCATGGGGTGTCCTCCAGTGGCGAGGGCTGTCGAAAGTCGTACGTCGACTGGATACATTCCCAGCGGGCACAACTCCGCCACCGCCGGACGCGTTGGAGGCTCCGCCTACCGTGACCGGCGCACACCCGGCTTCCTACACCCGCTCCCTACACCCGCTCGATCCTCGCCAGCCATGCCTGTACCGCAGCCTTCGCCCCGTCACGGTGCGTCCGCAGCTCGGTCCGTTCCAGGTCGGTCACGGCGAAGCCCTCGCTTGCGGCGAAGGTCTCGCGAATATCTGCCTCGGAGATGCGACGCGGACCGCACGAGCCGGGCACGAGCTCCGAGAAACAGACCATCACGTAGCCGCCGCCGGGCGCGAGCAGGCGCGCGAGCAACGAGCGCCAGGTCGAGCGCTCCTCATCGTCGAGCGTGTGAAAGAACCCCATGTCGACGACGGTGTCATAGGTGCGGTCGCCGAACGCCTGAGTCTCGGTGAGGATGTCGGCGACAACGAAGCGCGGAGGGTTTGAGAGGCTTCGCTCGGCCACCTTGGCGGCGGCGCGGGCGATCGCAGCCGGCGCCACATCGACGCCGACGACGTCGTGACCGGCGGCCGCGAAGAACAGCGCGTGCTCGCCGGTGCCGCAGCCGGCATCGAGTACGGCGCCGCGCACCCAGCCGCGCTTTTCGGCATCGACGAGGACGGGTTGCGGGCGGCCGATGTCCCAGGGTGGTGTCGCGCCCTCGGCGTAGGCTCCTTGAAAGTGTTCGTGGTCGCTCATGGGGGCCGTCTCCTGTCTCCTATCGCTTCCTGCAGACGAGCTCACCCTTGCCGATCGGCACGACCAGCGCGTCGACTCGATCGTCGGTCAAGGCGCGCCGGAGCATCGGCCGCAGGGTCGCCTCGTGATTCACGGCGTTGTCTGCGACGAGGATGCCCCCGGCCGTCATGTTAGGAACGACGGCCTCGTAGCAGTCGCGGTAGATCTCTTTCTCTGCGTCGAGAAAGCAGAACGAGGCGTCTCGTCGTTGAACACGGCCTTCCTTTCTAATCCGGCTCGTCTGGGGTCCCAAGCGGCGCCGCGGATCCCTGCGACACCCCATACACGACTTCGAAGCGCTCACAGACCACCGGCATGTCGTCTGCCGGGAGTCTGCCGAGCGACGCGAGCTCTCGCGTGAAGTACGCCCAGTGGGCCTGGCGCCAGTAGGCAAGCGAGCCGTCTCCTTCGCCCTCGGCGCGGGCGAACTCGTCGTCGACCTCCGAGAAGGCGACGATCTCGACCGACGTCGTGCGGATGATGCACCGAGCCCTGCCCGACCAGTCCGTGACGACGCTCAGATCGCCCGGCCGCGGCAGGGGCTCGCCGATCGGCTCGTGAGTCCACAGCGCGGCCGTGGTGGCGCGCTTGCGTCCGGCGCGGACCAGCTCTGCGAGGGCGTCCGCCAGTTCCTGCGTGTCGCAGAAGTGCCAGGCGGTGTACGAGGGTGCCGTCGGTGGGTCGTGCGTCGATGCCAGGAACGCTTCCCACATCGCTTTGGGCGAATCGGCTGGTTCGGTCACGGTCTCTCTCGTCTCACCCAGCGACTCGGCGCGTCTGCCGCTTCATTGGCTCAGGCTCGGTTGGCCGGCTCATCGAGTAGAGCAGAAACGACCCTTTGTCATCGTGCATTGCTTTTTCCAGGGTCATGCCGATACTCCGGGCCACGTTCATCGACGCCTGATTGTCCGGATCGATCACGCAGATCAGGCGCGACAATCCCAACCTCTCGAAACCATACTGGGAAACAGCGTGCGCCGCCTCGGTCCCAAGGCCTTGCCCCCAGTACTCTTTGGCCAGCAGATAGGCTACTTCGACTTCGGGGCGCCCCTCGATTGTCCACGGCAGCAACCCGCACCGTCCGATGAAGGCATTGTCTTCCTTGTGGATGGTTGCCCACAGCCCCAGTTCGGGATGAGCCGGGTGACCATTCAGGAACCACTCCACTTCCTCTCTGGTCTCCTTGTAGGTCAACGTGCCTTCCGGGAAGAAGCGTCGAATCTCTGGATCGCGGTACAGAGCGTAGAGATCGTCGAGATCGCTCGGCAGCAGGCGTCGCAGCACGAGTCTCGTGGTCTCAAGGATCGTCATAGGATCGCCTCTCGTGTCAGCCGGCGTTCAGTTTGTCACCTGCATGGTCTCGTGGCGATGATGACC
The DNA here is from genome assembly GCA_003132645.1 of Actinomycetota bacterium. Taxonomy (GTDB): domain Bacteria; phylum Actinomycetota; class Thermoleophilia; order UBA2241; family UBA2241; genus Bog-752. The sequence continues at coordinate 2,300 of PKYM01000188.1, forward strand.
CGCCGCCGCCGCCGTCGTTGCTGCTGCTGTGGTCGCTGTCGCCGAGTCGTCTGATCGCCAAGGTCATGGGCCTCCCTTTTGGCTTCAGATACCCGCAGCGCGCGGCGGCAAAGATGATTCGGCCTCATAGCTGCGGTCGCGGATCGTCGCCGACGCGCAAGGAGGGCGCGGCCAGGATCGGCCTGACCGGGCCGAATGCCTCAGCGCGATCGACGAGATCGCGGCTTGCGGTCGGAGCAGTGAGATCGGCCTCGACCCACACGGCTCGACCGCCGCCGACGACCAGCTCCTCGACCAGTTCCTCGGGGTCTTCGGCGCGGCTGCCCCAGGGCATCGAGACGTCGTCGGGACGGTAGCCGGTGCAGACGACGTCCCAGCCGTCGCGGGAGAGCGCTCGACAGATCGCGGCGCCGATTGCCGACTTGCGGCTCACGCCGGTCACCAGTGCTACGGGTCGTCCGGTCGTCACCGGCACTTCGGCCGGTTCGTCAGGTCGCGTGCTCATCGGTCCTCGCTTTGCCGACGCCGTCGAGTCTACTACTCCACACGCACGCCAGGCCTCTGCAGTGAGTGCCCGCTGCAGCTACTCGGCTTCCAGCCGCTTGCGCATGGCCACGCGCCGCGTCTGGTCGAGGCCGCGTGCACCATCGTCTTCCAGCCACCTGAGAAGCACGGCGTCGAGGCTGGGCTCGTCGACGATCTCGTAGCCCAGTCTCTGGTAGAACGGCGCGTTCCACGGCACGTCGCGAAAGGTCGTGAGAGCGATCTCCCGGAAGCGGTTGAGACGGGCCCATCGTTCGATTTCGCCCACAAGTGCTGTGCCGATGCCGCGGCCGCCGTGATCGGGCAGAACGTCGAGCTCCTCGAGGTGAAGCCGCGTGCCAAGAGCTTCGACCAAGCCAAACCCGACGGGATCATCCGAGCGCGACAGCGCGACCCAAAGCTGACCGGTAGCTTGCGCTGCGGTCAGCGCCGGAATCGGCGTGGTCTTCGTCAGCACTGCGCGCGGGACGCGCCAGCCGGCGAAGCGTGCGGCAGCCTTCGACTCGATGCCGGGCAGCGCCGCGACGTGAGCGGCGGTCGCGAGATGGATTGTGTAGCCGACGTGCATCGGTCGAACCTAAATTCTACTCCTCGACGATTTCGCCGTGGGAGTTCCAGGCCACATCCCTCTCCTCCTTGACCGCATGCCGTTCAGGCAGGCCCTCGTCGGACGCCTCGTGTGGAACACGGATACAGCGATTCTCCCGAGGCCGTCAGCTTTTCGAACCACATCTCCTTGAGGACCTGCAGGTCCGCGGTGGGGTCGTAGTCGGGCGCGCTGGACGGCTCCAGCCGGTCCAGCGTCTCGAACGCGAAGGCGCTTCCGGCAGCGCACATCCCGTCGGCTCGCGTGGCGTTGGCTCGGGCGCTCGCCCCTCGGTTAGTCCGCATTTTTGCCCCGGAACGCAGAAAGAGGGCGGGCCCGGAACGGGCCCGCCCTCTTTCTGGGCGCTCGCGAGTGGGCCTGGTCCTTAGACCGGCCGCACCTGCGTCGCCTGCTGCTTGCCGTTGTTGCCAGTGGCCTCGGTGAAGGTGACGGCCTGACCCTCAGCGAGGGTCTTGAAACCGTCGCCCTGGATCTCGGAGAAGTGGACGAACAGATCGTCGCCTACTTCACGCTCGATGAAGCCGTAGCCTTTGTCGGGATTGAACCACTTGACTTTGCCTTCTGCCATGCAAACTCATCCTCTCACCCCGCTGGGGGGCAAAACAAAACGACGCAACATAACCGCCAGCATGCGGTGTGTCACGTCGCAAACCTACGAGCCGATGTGACTCGCCTGATAGCAGTATAGCACGTTTCGCAAGCCCCGCGCTTGACGGCAAGCGCAAACGGCTTAAAGAGGGTCATCCCGCCGCCTTGACCAGGGCCTTGCGTAGGGAAGGCCGAGCCGCTCAGCCACGATCATCGGACCGAAGTCCAGCTCCTCGCAGACCAGCAGGTCGGGTCGCCAGGCGGCGCAGAGCGCGAGCACATCGGCTGCTCGCTGGCGCGCGATGCGCCGGCCGAAGCCCTCGCCTACGTCTCGCATGTCGCGCTCCAGGTCGATGGCGCCCAGCGGCAGCCGCCTTGGCGTGAGCCCGACATCCGACCCGGCCGCGAACGCGGCGAAGCCGAGGTCCTCGACCTGCGGGATCATCCAGGGCCGACCCACGAAGGCGACGTCGTGGCCTGCAGCCTCAGTCGCGCGGGCGAGCGGGACGAGTGGCTCGAGGTGCCCGCTGCCACCCGCGAAGGTGAAGAGGATGCGCAGCATCAACTCCCGGGTCGACCTTCGTCGAACGTCCGCAGCGCCTTCAATGAGTCACCGCCGCGAGATCACTCGACATGGATTGCCGGCGGCAACGACGCCCGTCTCGAGGGGCCTCGTCACCACGCTGCCGGCGCCGACGATGACGTCGGCGCCGATCTCGATGCCGGGCAGCACGATGACGCCGCCCCCCAGCCAGGAGCGCGCGCCGATCAAGATCGGCAAGGCGGACTCACGACCCGCTGCCCGCTCACGCGCGTCGCGGGGATGATCCGGGGTCAGCAACTGGACATTGGGGCCGAGCTGCACGTCGTCGCCAAGGGTGATGGGCGCGGCGTCCAGGAACACGCAGCCCATGTTGACGAACACCCGGTCCCCCAGGTGGATCTGTGATCCGTAGTCGCAGAAGAAGGGCGACTCCACTCACGAGCCGGCGCCGATGTCGCCGAGCAGCTCGCGAAGCAGGCGATCGCGGTCGGTAACGTCCCCGGGGTCCAGTAGGTCGAGCTGCCGGGTGAGGCGCCGCGCCGCCAGCCTCGCCGCTACGAGCGCCGGGTCACGCGCGTCGTAGAGCTCGCCGCGCAGCATCTTGTCGCGTTCAGTCACGGGGCTCCTGTTCAGTCACGGNNGCTCCTGTTCAGTCACGGGGCTCCTACTTCGTCGAGCCAGACATAGAGGCCTGGAGCATACCGGTGTGGCCTCGCAAACCGAAGCGTGCGAAGAGCGAGACGATGTCCGCACTCGCGAGTGGCCTAGGCGCTAGGCGGCGGCGCCCCGCTCGGCCGTGACCCGGCCGGCATCCTGGTCGAAGGTCGCGCGTCCCATGGCCTGAGCGATGAGCGCGAAGTCGTCGGCCGGGATCTTGAGCTGGCCGAAGCGAAAGGCCGCTCCCCAGTTGGTCTTGCTCCCGATGAACGACAGCCGCTCGACTAGGGGTTTGATCGGCACCTCACGGCAGTCGAGGAACGTCACGTCGATGCGATAGGGCTTGAAGACCGGGGTCATCTCGACCTGGTAGATCTCGCCCGAGGTGACGATGCTAATGGCGGTAAACGACTGCAGCGCCTCGCCGTCGGGATACGAGGTGCGCGGCGAGTACATGACAAGCCCGTCGCCCGCCTGCAGCCGCGCGAGGGGCGCGCGCTTGCCGTGCCCGAGCTGCACAAAGCCGCCCTGCACGCCGAGCCGCACGTGAGAGCGCGAAACGACGCCAATCCAGTAGTTGCGATCCGCCATGACAAGCTTTTTGCGCGGCTCCGGCGGCGGCAAAACCGCGACAGCCGTTGGCGCCTGGCCCTCTTCGACCACAGCGGCCCAGCGGGACGCGCGACCGTTCCCCGCCTGCGTAGGCCCAAGCAGGACAACCGGGGCCGTCACTGCTTGCTAGACCGACTTTGGGAAGTATTCGACACCCTCGATCTCGGCGAAGTGTGAATCCTGTGTCCAGAGGGTGGCCTGGAATGCTCGAGCGGTGGCTAAGATGATGCTGTCGGCCATGGGGATGCCCAGCGCTACACTGGTGCGCGCCGCCTCAAGCGCTATCGGCGTGGTGAGCTCGACCACCGACCCCTGCTGCATCAGCGCGACCGCCTGAAGTGCGTCGCCCTCACCGCGTTGCTGCAGGACGCGCTTGAAGACCTCATAGACGCTCACCGTGGGCACCACGAGATCGCCGGTGGCCTCGATGGCGCCGGCAAAGGCATCGGCGTTGAGACCGGCAGCGAAGTACTCGAGCCAGCCGGCAGAGTCGACGACGTTCACAGACTGTCATCCTCGCGCGGCACGTCGGTCTCTATGCCGCGCAGGAAGCCGCGCATCTGCTCGATCGGCCGCATCGGCACCAGCTCCACGCGGTCGCCGTATTGAATCGCCTGGATCTTCTGACCGGGATGCAGATCGAGCCGCTCACGAATGCGCTTGGGGATGACGACCTGAAACTTGGGCGAGATGGTCACCGTTTCCATCACGGTCTCCTTATCGATAGCAGCAACGTGCAACGATAATGCTATCGATGATATGGCCGTCTGACAAGGTGACGAAACGGGCGTTCGGTCTAACGACTTGCAGCTGCCGGACCAGCAGCCCGTCGCGCCGAGCATACACTCGGCGACAAGCAGCGCAGCGAAGCGGCGGTCGCGAAGGGATGGCCGCACGGGCGCCTTTATGATCGGCACGATGCGCGCTGCGAAGGGGACTACGAACCCGACCGAGAAGAGCTCCGACACACGGATGTCGGGAACTCGAGGGACAAGACCATTTCGACTTTCGTTCGTCACATTCACGCCCCCGTGCTATCAGCGCCGCTGGCAAGCAGCAGCGACCTGAGTGGCCTGGTGACTTCGGGCGGAAGCCACACCGAACGCTTGGCGCATAACTCGTGCGCCGCGCACTCTCAGTCTGTCTCGGCGCGTGGGCGCTTCAGGTTGATGCGCTTCCATGAAAAGGATACATACCGCAAGCGATAGTCCTCGATCTGCTGCCGTGCGACGATCGTAGCACCTCCCGCGTCGGGTCCAGCGGCGACGGCTTCGGCAAGCCAAGCTTCCATTCGCGCTCTGTGGAGTGGCGCAACGATGGGCTCTGCGGCGGCAGGGAGGCCGAGTCTTGTTAACGGGGGTCAGAAAGCCCCCAGCGTATCTGAAGCGGCTCTCCCTTCAGGCTGCCGCCCGGTACACCTCCCCTCGCGAGAGGAGGATCCAGGACAGCTCGAGCAGCTCGCGCGCGGCCGCCACCAGGGCGACCTTCTTGCC
>PKYM01000188.1:7367-12444 GCA_003132645.1 Actinomycetota bacterium
GTGCGGCGAGCCGGCGCGCGTGATGCGCCCGTAGTGGGCGACCGCGGCCGAGGCGCGCACGGACGGCACGATACCGAAGTAGGCAGAGACCTGCTTTGCCGACCCGAAGCGACGCCAGTCGCCGAGCTCGGCGATGAGCGTGGCGGCAGTGATGAAGCCGACACCGGGGATGCTCTGCAGCAGTTGCAGCTCGGGTGCGCCGTCGAGTCGTCCGTGCAGCAGCGCGGTCAGCGCGACGACATGGCCGTCGGCCTCGGCGATCGCGGCGAGCAGCAGCTCGACCAGGGCGCGGCTGTGGGCGTCGAGCGGAAGCTCGGCGAGCCAGGCGCGGCCGCCGCGACCAAAGAGGTCGGTGCCGCCGTGGCGCAGGCACTGACGCGCGAGCAGGTTGCTGATGCGGTTCTTGGCGGTGGTGCGCTGGCCGATGAAGCGCCAGCGGAGGCGCACCAGGTCGCGCAGGTCGCGCACCTCCTGAGGCGCCGCCCAGGCCTCGGGGATGAGGTCGGTGCGCAGGAGGTGGGCAAGGATGCGCGCGTCGATGCGGTCGGTCTTGATGCGCGCCGAGGCGATCGCCTTGATGCGCGAGGGGTGCGCCAACTTGACGACATCGGCGCAGTCGCAGAGCGCGTCGTAGGTGTGGTGCCAGCTGCCGGTCGCCTCAAGGACGACAGCGCAGTCCCGGGAGGGAACGACCGCGGCGACCTCCTCGGTGGGCAGGTTGCCCTCGGCGAGGATCTCGCCGCCGGGATCCATGAGGCAGTACTGGGTGCGAACCTTGTGGACGTCGAGCCCGAGGTAACAGGATGACATCGGCGCTGCTCCTTCCCTGTCGACGATGACTACGACGACAGTGTCGGTCGAGCGTCCTTTTCATGCCATCTTGCTAGCCGGATGCCCCGTCTGCCCGCCTGAAGAGGTACAGGTGGCGCTCCTCGCCGTTGACGATTTCGCCGCCCATGAAGAACTCGGCGCCGCGAAACGGGGAGGTCTGTACCTTGGTCGGCCGAAACAGGCAGGAGACGTGCTCGAGCGCTTTGGACACTCCTGCCTCCCCTCCCACGTAGCCGTGCTCCATTCGGTAAGATCCGGCCGGCGGTCAGCTGGGGGATGGCGACGTCAGCAGGTCGAGCTCGAGCACCAGTTCGCCCTGGTGCACTTGGCCGGTCGCCCGGAAGCCCTGTCGCAAGTAGAAGCCGATGGGCGAGGCCGGGCCTTGCCCGACGGAGGTGAGCAGCACCCGGGCATCGGTCCGCGTGCGTACGTGCTTGACCACCAGACTGAGTGCCGCGCTCCCATGGCCCCGCCCCTGGTAGCGCTGGTCGATAAGCAACCGCCAGAGGAAGTACGGGCCGAGGTAGTCGGGGTTCACCACCGTGATGCCGTCGCTGATCATGACGAAGCCGACAGGCTTGTCGTCGAGGTACAGGGCGCGGTACCAGGGGCATGCGTCGGGCGTCTCTGCCGCCTCGACGAGTGACTCTGCGACGCCCGCGACGTACTCGGCCTGCACCGCGGTGACCGTTAGTGCCTCGGCCGCCGCCCGGTTGGCCGGCGTGATCTCGCGGAGGCCCACGTTCGGAGCACAGATCGTCATTGTGCCGCCGGGTGAAGCTGGATGTTGGGCAGGCTCCTCAACCGGTCACATTGGTATCGGCGACACACTAGGCGTGCAGCACCGCCCGAACGACGATGCTGAGTGCGACCACAATCACGATGGCGATGAAGACAGAGACGCCGAGCCTGATGCCAGAGCGCGATGCGCCGGCGTTGCGGTCGGCCAAGCCGTAGCTGATCGGCACGACGACGAGGCCCGCGATCGGCGTCAGGAAGAACGTCAGCAGGAAGCCCAAAGCGAATCCGGTCCACTGCGAACGTCCTTTGCGCCGCCAGATGAAGTAGCACCAGTAGGCGATGCCAAGCGCTCCGATGAGCCAGCACAGCACGAGCAGCAGGCCGAGCATGTCCCACACCCCATGGTTGATCTTCTGTAGCGTACGGCAAGAGCCGGGCGCACACACGCTCGCGGCTGGTCGACGGGGCGAAAGGGGAGTCAGGCTTGCGACGATTTGCGCACAACCTTGGTCACTACCCAATGGTTCTTCCCAAGGCGACGGGTTCGCCGGAACCCTTGACGCTCGAACATCGACACCGTGCCATTGTGAAGGAAGGATCCCGAGACCGATCGACCTTCGGCGTCTTCAGGGTAGCTTTCCACGGTCCCTCCCCCGAGCCGGGCGATTTCCCGCAGAGCGCCCTTGAGAGCGGCGCATGCGACCCCTTTGCCCCTGTAGTCCCGGTCCACGAAAAGGCAGGTGATCCTCCAATCCGGAAGGTCGGTGAGACCTTCGAGATAGGCTCGCTTGTGCTTGATGCGTGGAAGCTCGTCTGTTGGCCCGAACTGACACCAGCCTACGGAGGTCGAGCCGTCGTACACGAGGGCGGCGTGAGCTTGGCCTTCCCGGACTCGACGTTCTTTCTCAGATCGGTTCTGCGACGCGGTCTTATCCCGCCCCACACCCTCGGGGTGGAAGGCCATGCACCAGCAGCCACCCCAAACGCCGTTGTGCCTTTCGGCCAGGCGCGCGAAGTCCAGCCATGTGGTTTCGTCCAGAGGTTTCACGTAGAGGCCGGTCATAGCCCACCCTTTCGGTCAAGACGATATCGGCTGGCGCATAACCTGCGCGTGCGTCTCACGCGCATTGCCCGGCCATCCGCGCCTCGATCGCCCCACGCCGACCGTGAAGTAGCAGCCAAGCGCCAAGTAGTCGTCGATGAGACTCCGTGGACCGGAATACCAGTGCACGATGCAGCCCTTGAGCCGATGGGATCTCAGCGCATCCAGGACTTCACGTTCTGCGCCTTTGGTGTGGAGGTTCATTGGCTTCCCCAAAGGTGCAGCCCATTCGCACTGATAGTCGAAAACCACCCGCTGGCTTTCATGAGAACTCTTGTCCTCGACGAAGTGGAAATCGAGACCCGCTTCTCCGATCATCGGGGTTTCCTCGAGATACTCGTCAAGCACCGTAAGGTCGTCTCGATACCGGGGAGCCTCCCACGGGTGCACGCCAAAGGCGGGCCTGAGATAAGGGGACCGCTCGGCAAGGGCCTTGCTCTCCAAGTACGACTCCACGTCCATGGCGACCGCGACGGTCAAGATGTGGTGGTCCTCGATCTGCCCGATCGCGTCTGCCAGGCGGTCCGCGTACCTGTCGAGATGAGCGTGCGCATCGACGAGCATCCGTCCCCTCCAGGGCAGATTGCGTCGTGGTCAGGCGCCACGTGTGTGCCTAACGGTTGGCGTTTGAGCAGCGAGCGCCGCCGCTCGTGGTCGACGCAAGCCCATGGCGAGTCGGCCCGAAACGCTCGTTAGGCCTACTCATAGTGCGTCCACATGCGCAGTACCTTCACGGCGTGCTCGTCCTTGAGAACCTGATAGACAAGCCGGAGCTGGATATTGATCCGACGCGAGTAAGCGCCGTGCAGGTCGCCGACGAGCTTCTCAAAGAGCGGCGGCGAGCGGAACGGGTCGTCGGCCAGAACGTCCAGCAGCTCCTGCGCCCTGGGCTTCAGACCCGCAGCGGCAAGACGCTTGGCGTCCTTCTGGGCCTGCTTTGTGTAGAGCAGGCGCCAGGTCACCAGTCGAGCTTGTCATCCAGATCCTCGACGGGCGTCGCCATGCCTTCGAGGATGGACTCCCGCATGCCGGGGATCGACAGCAGATGCAGCGTCTCCTGCACGGCACGCCAGTCGTCTTCGGACACGAGCACGGCGTTGCTGCGCCGACCGGTGATCTCGATGGGCTCATGCGAGGCCGCAACGTCGTCAAGGAGCGTGTAGAGCCGCTTGCGGGCCTCGGTGGCGCTGATGCTGGTCACGTCAGCCACCTCCTTTCACGTACGTTATACCGTACGCCTCGCCCTTCGACACGTCAACGGGGAGTTGGGCCTAACGTGTGGCGCTTAACCTGTGCGCCGTGCACCTGGAGTCTGTCTCGGCGCTTGGGCGCATCAGGTTGATGCGCTTGTTAGGCGTGTCTGGCGATCGGTCACGGGGTCAGGAACTCACGGCGTGGTGGGATAGGCGGTGCCGCCGGAGACCTTCACCCACTTCACGGGTTTGCCCAGCGGGCCGCTCGGGGTGCTGGAGTTGGCCCAGGCCAGTTGCCCGGATCTTGGCAGGTAGGCGATTTCGGCCCTGAGCCTGCCCATGCCCGGGACCTTGTAGGCTCCAGCGAGAGTGTCGCCGTGACGAGTGAATGGAATCGCGAGCGTGGGCCGCGGGGACGCGGGTTCTTGCCCCGGGCCCCAATACACCACGGTGACGAGGTAGCCCGCTTGCGCCCTCGTGATGATCATCGGTGGCGACCCTGACGGCTTGCCGCTGGGTGTCTGCGGGCGCCACGTGCCGAGGAACGGATCAGGCGTCGCCTGGGCGCTGCCACAGCCAGCGAGCAGCAGGACGGCAACGAGCGACGCGATAACCACCGCCGCACCGAGAATCAGCGGTCTGACTCGCTTCACGCTCCCTCCTGACCTCGCCTAACGTGTGGCGTTTGAGCAGCGAGCGCCGCCGCTCATGCCTGCGCCAAGCCTACTGCGAGTCTGCTCGATGCGCTTGTTGGGCAGCGCGACCCGCGTGGCCTGGGGTGTGCAGACCAACGCTCAACCCCCCCCTGTTGTGCGCTCTCTGCCGCCTGCTCAGCCGGTGCCTGGGCCATCGCCTGCTCGAACGACCATCAAAGAGACACCCACCCGCTCCTTTCGACGTCATACGGTCTGATCACAACCTTCACTCTCCTATCTGCGCCGGCGGTCGTTTGGAAGGCCCTTGCGAGTCGCGTCGCAAGCTCCTGCAAGGCTTCCTTGGTGCGCTCAGTCCGCTCCCACAGATCAACGTTGATTCTGGTCACCTCGCCATCGAAGTCATCGGGACTGCGAATCGGAACAAGGTCGATCTCGTAGTCGTTGATGGCGAGTTCAGGCATGCTGGTTAGCGCACGCCTTGTCGCTTCCTCAAGATCTGACAAACGGTCTTCCCTTCTCAGATTGAAGACAGTGACCAATGGCATGGTTCCTCC
>PKYM01000264.1:0-1255 GCA_003132645.1 Actinomycetota bacterium
CCTGCAGGCCTACCTCGACGAGTACTGCTACCGGCTCAACCGCCGTCAAGAGCGCCAGGATCTGTTTCGCCGAATCCTCAACCGCTGTCTTCTCTACACCGAACCCGCGACATACTCCCTGCTCACGGCGGCCTGAGCAAGGGGGATGATCATGTCCCGAGAATCCGGATTTAGCGACTGTGGCCTGGCTCACGAGGCCGCGAAAAGCGAGCTACTGTCGGTTCGGCAAAGTCTCGTGGTGGCGTCTTAGGGCGAGGCCGCAGAGCGGCCGCAACCGGCTCGCCAACGGTCCCCGGGGCGAAGGATGAGACCCGTCGTGGTTCATGTGTCGCTTTCCGATGAGTTTGGCGCCACGGGCTCGCCGACGAACTGTGGAGAACTGCCGTCGGTGAACTCCGCACGCGCCCACAGACCGGTACGCCGGACGTAGGCAAGCACATCGTCCGCATGCGCCTCGCCGGCGACGAATCTACTCCGAAGATCGGAGAACGCCGCATCCTTAAGAACCGGCCATCCGAGGCTAGACACCTGGGCCGAGAGCGACTGCGCGATGTCGGTGAGGGCGGAGAATGCAGTCTTTCGCACTTCTGACACTGTGCACGATAACGGCCAGGCAATGTGGCAAAGTTCGCTACATTCGTGCCAGTACTTCGACAGCTCGCCGATCTTCGGCGTATGGAGCGGCCAATTAATCTTCAGCGCGCCCATGACGACGCGCATGAACTCAAAGTGACCGTCTATCTCCTGTTGATGCCCAGCGAGTTCGTAGATCCGATGCTCGACGCGCTTGAACGACCCAATGTCGCGCAGGTCATGCTCTTCGGGCCGTCGATCAAGCAAGGTCGCCCAGTAGAAAACGGCGAGGTGCTCTACGGCGAGGCGCAGTTCAAGTGCGGCATACGACAGCGCCGCGGTGTTCTCGCCCTCGGCGCTGGCTGAAAGCCAAGCCGCACCCTGGCGGACGTGGTGCGCCAAATCAGGTTTGTGTTGAGGATCTACGTCAGCCATCGACGCCCCAAATCCAGCGTCCCCTTTCGCCGATGAGTATTACGAGTGTGTGGGCCCTCGGCAGACACTATTCCTTCCCCTCGAGGCTTCATCGCAGGCGTGGGACCGCTGAATATGCGGTCTGTGTGCACGGCGTGCGTGACCACTAATGGAGCCCCGCGCAACGAAGCACGCGAGTGGCATCACGAGCTGCGGAGCGCCGCCCAGTGCCATCCGCTGCCAACCCGTTCGTTTGCAGAATGTTTGC
>PKYM01000264.1:1260-1635 GCA_003132645.1 Actinomycetota bacterium
GACCTCCGCCGTGCAAAGGCGTCGGCCATTCTGCCAGTAAGTGTCAGCGTGCGTCACTGAGAGCGTTCTGGAGCGCGAGATTTCGGGGCTTAGTGCCATCGAGTGACAGCAAGTAACGGTGAGTGACGCCGCGTTCGTTTGCCGGANNCGCGGTTCGCCAATCTCCCGGCCGGCGGGTGATGACTTCCGCCCGATGAAAGGAGGTGAACGTTCTCCCGCAGAGTGGCGGACCGAGCCGCAAAAGGCACCCGGAGGGGCCCTGGAGTCACTCCACTAGTGACGGCCCCTGACTCTCGGCTTGCGCTTGCTGCGGGCAATGGTACCGATCTCGTCGAGGTACATCCCGGACCCTACGGCGACGCAGGTGAGCGGCGA
>PKYM01000264.1:1727-4312 GCA_003132645.1 Actinomycetota bacterium
GAGCGCCGCACGGATCTCCTCGGAACTCAGCACGATGGTCTTGGGCATGCCGCTCACCAGGTCGCGTCCCCGGATCTCGGCCTGTTCTTCTTGCGGCAGCGGGTGAGCCGAGCCGATCTCGAGCTTGATCTCTTCGGCGGTCTGGCTGCCGATGAGCAGTTTGTACTCCTTCTTGACGTAGCTGATGATCGCCTCGTCTAACTCGTCGCCGGCGATGCGCAGGGACTGGGAGACGACGATCCCGCCCAGCGAGATGACGGCCACTTCGCTGGTGCCGCCGCCGATGTCGACGATCATGTTGCCGGTCGGTTCGGCCACCGGCAACCCAGCGCCGATCGCCGCCGCCATGGGCTCTTCGATCATCTCCGTCGAGCGCGCGCCGGCCGAGTAGGTGGCCTCTTCGACGGCGCGCTTCTCGACGCCGGTGACGCCCGAGGGCACGCAGATCACGACCCGCGGGTGGGCCCACTTGCTGGGGTTCACCTTGCGGATGAAGTGGCGCAGCATCTGCTCGGTGACCTCGAAGTCGGTGATCACACCATCCTTGAGGGGGCGGATGGCGCTGATCGAGCCGGGCGTGCGGCCGAGCATGCGCTTGGCTTCGGCGCCCACGGCGTGAACTTCGCCGGTGCGATGATCGATGGCGACCACGGACGGCTCGGAGAGCACGATGCCGCGGCCACGAACGTAGACGAGGGTGTTGGCTGTGCCCAGGTCGATGGCGATGTCGCGCGCGCCGAAGCCCGGGAGGAAGTCGAAGAGACCGATGACCTGCTCCTTTCGGTCCGTGGGTCGCTCATGCTACACGGCGCCTCGAGCGGCGCCAAACCCGCCAGCGGGCCTTCTGCTCTTCGGTGATCGATGTGACCCACTGCCCTGGGGGATCTGTGAGGGGGTGGCGCGCACAACGGCACTATTCAGCGAGCTAATTCAAGGCATCCGTGAGCAGCCGCGTGAACCGGGATGGCCGCACCCTCGGGGGTCACTGGGCGACCCACACCAGGTTCATGTAACTCGCAGGCCGAAAAGCAGATCCTGGCCGACGCGCCCGTCATTCCGCTGTACTTCTAAGATCTGCAGCCGCTGCGTCTGGTCAAGCGTGGCGCGCGCCGTGGCGAGCAGCTTGTCGAGCGTCGGGTTGGAGTAGAAGGTGAACGTGTTCGTACCTGAGACGCTGCTCTGGAAGATGTTCAGGAAGTTGTCCATTGAAGGGTAGTCGGCCAGCCAGCCGAGACGGTAGAGCTGGTCCTGCACGCCCTGAGAGCACTCCGTCAGGTAGGTACCCCACTCGTAGCCCGTCATGTCCACGTTGATACCGACGGCCTGCCAGTCGGCCTGCACCGGAGCGAGGATCTAAGTGAGACGCGCCGCTTCGGTTGGGGGATGCGGGGCCGCCCGGAATCGGGGTGACGGTGTCGCGGTCTGCGTCGATCGACTCGGCGGATAGTTTCACAAGTATCGCCGAACAGCAGCGTGAGTCAGGATAAACGCACCCCTCACCCTCACCGTCACACAGAGACACGCCAGACAACCAAGCGAGTGGAAGACGCTGCTGAAGGTGAGCGAGCGCGTGGCGGGCTCGCCTGCAGGGCAGATCTTGCGGTCAGTCGATCAGCACCAGCGCGAAGAAGCGGTACTCGTCGCCTCTGTCGCGCACCACCTCGATCTCCCACCCTGCGGCACGCACCGTGGCGAACACGTCAATGCCACAGGCCTCCATGGACGGCCGTGCGTGCGCGGGGTCGACGCAGGGCTGGTCTCTGTCGCAGATATCACAGCTGCTGCACGGTCCGTTGCTGATCGACCACGTCTTGTAATAGCCGGCAAGGAACAGCTCGCGCTCGAGGTCGGCAGCGGCGCGACGCAGCGTGACGTAGTGCTCGTCGTGCTCGTCGTAGATCGCGTGCGGCCCGACACGAAGCAGGATCGCCCGAGAGTACTCGTTGAGCACCTGTCGCGTCTGCCCGGGCGTCGGGGAGTCGGGCGGACAGGTGCGGCACTGGCCGTAGCCGTCGCAGCCGAACTGGCACTTGAGGCGCACCCACTCGGCCGTGACCACCAGCCCCGGCGCGAGCGGTCTGGCGGCCTCGGCGCCGAGCTCCAGCGCCCGCTCACACCAGCCGGTCAGATCGTCGCCGACTGGGTCGCTGATGTCGTCGAGTGTCATGCCCTCCCCCCTTCTCAGTCCATGCGCAGCACCTGGGTACCGTCCCTAGACCATATGAAACAGCCCGGCGCCTCAACGCGTAGTCTCGCGCGGGTCGCCGTTGCGAGCAGCGCAACGACAGACCACGGCCGCGAGGAGGCGCCGGTATGTATGAGCGTACGTTCATCGGCCTTGATGTGCACGCCCGCTCGGTCAAGGCGGGAGTGCTCGACGACCTCACGGGAGAGGTGAACAGCCTCGCCGTGCCTGTGGCCACCCAGCCGTTGGTCGCCTGGGTGTGCGCCCAGCCGGATCCGGCGGTCGCCTGTGAGGCCGGCCCGACCGGTTACGAGCTGGCGCGAGCCTTAGACGCCCGTGGGGTACAGATACTCGGTCATGCCGCGCTCTCGTACTCGTGGATCAGTCCACCGAGGAGATC
>PKYM01000269.1 GCA_003132645.1 Actinomycetota bacterium
CCCGTGGTCTCCTGGCCGATGCAGTCGAACTGCAGGGGGATGGTCTCGTCGCGCAGGCGCGCCGCCATGCCCCCGACGCGCAGCTGGACGAGCACGAACGAGGCCCCGCGGATGGCCTCGGCGCGGTCGGTGGTGGTGGCGAAGCGCCCGCCGAAGCCGTGGTGGCGCAGGATCCGCGCAGCCAGTCCGCCGACCACCGCCAGCCGCCCGGGGTCGATGTCGTGGAGCACGAGCTCGTCGAGCGGCAGCGCGTCACGGCGCAGGGCGAGGCCTTCGACCAGTTCGGGGGTGTAAGTGCTGCCGCCTCCGATGACCGCGATCTTGATCCCCATCAGCACCCTCCAGCGTCGCAGGAACGCCGTCGATGTCCCCGTTGATTTCCCCGCGGCCCATCTTACGGTAGTATTGCGGAAACTTGAATCGTTAGGAAAGTTTCCTGATAGATTCTACGATACCAGCGAACAGCGGGCCACGACGAGGGAGCGGTCATGCGGGTCGCCTTGACCATCGACACCGAGCAGCGCAGCCGGCCCGCCGCCGCCGACAACGCGCTCCGCCAGCTCGATGTGCTGCTGCGCGAGGGGGTGCGGGTCACCTCGTTCGTCCAGGGGCGCTGGGCCGGGGCCCATCCCGAGCTCGCCAGGCGGATCGCCGACGACGGCCACCTCATCGGCAACCACACCTACCACCATGCGCCGCTCAGCCTGATGACCGACGAGGGCATCCGCCATACGGTGACCCGTGCCGAAGAGGTGATCGTCTCGCGCACCGGCGNNGCAACGTCGGCTGGGACGTCGACCCGTTCGACTGGCGGCCCGATCGCACCACCGACGAAGTCGTGGCAGCCGTCGTCGCGGGCTGTCGCGAGCGCGACGTCGCGCGGGTGCTGCTCCATAGCTGGCCCGACGTCACGATCGGCGCTCTGCCGCGCATCATCGAGGACCTGCGCGCCGAGGGCGCCGAGTTCGTGACCGTCGACGAGCTGTGAGCGGCGCCGCCGCCATCCTCGCCGTTGACGGCGGCAACTCGAAAGTCGATGTCGCCCTGGCGTCCGCCGACGGCGTCGTGCTGGGCGCCGCCCGCGGCGGCGGCACGCCGTTCTCGCCGGGCAGCGAGGAGCGCTCGATCGCGGCCCTGCTCGACGCGGTCGCGCGCGCCTGCGCCGAGGCCGGCATCGATCCCGCGCGCCGACCCCTGGCGCGCGTGGCGGCGCTGTGTGTTTGCGGCGCCGACCTGCCGGTCGACGATCGTCGCATCGCGCGCGCTCTGAAGCCGCTCTCCCTCTCCGCGGACCTGCTGCTGCACAACGACACCTTCGCCGTGCTGCGCGCCGGCACCGACCGTGACTGGGGCGTGGGCGTGGTCTGCGGTGCCGGCATGAACTGCTCGGCGGTCGGACCGACCGGCCGGGTCGTGCGCTACGCGGCGCTGGGCGAGATCTCGGGCGACGGCGGCGGCGGCGGCTGGCTGGGCCAGCAGGCCGTGAGCGCCGCGGTCCGCGGCCGGGACGGCCGCGGACCGCACACGCTGCTCGAACGACTCGTGCCGCGGTACTTCGGCCTGCGCAGCGTGCCGGCCGTGCTGCAGGCCGTCCAGACCGGCCATATCCGGGAGTATCCGGCCGAGCTCGCGCCGGTGGTGTTCGTGGCCGCCGGGCAGGGCGACGCCGTCGCTCAGGGCATTGTCGACCGGCAGGCCGACGAGCTCGTCGCCATGGTCGTCTCGGCCGTGCGCCGCCTGCGACTCACGCGTCGCGACGTCGACGTCGTGCTCGGTGGCGGCGTGTTTGCCGGCGGCGACGGCGGCTTCACCGGGCGCATCGTCGACGGCGTTCACGCCGTGGCGCCGGCGGCGCGCGTGGCGCGGCTCCGCGTGCCGCCGATCGTCGGCGCGGCCCTGCTGGCCTGCGATCGCCTGCCGGCCACGGCCGGCGCCGGCGGGCGCATCCGCGACGGCCTGACAGCCGCACGATTCAAGCCGGGCGATCCATCTGGACGGGAGGCGTGACGTGGCTCGCATCGTCTTAGACAGCGTGAGCAAGACCTTCGACAAGGACGTCTTGGCCGTCAACGCTGTGACCATGGAGATCGGCGACGGCGAGTTCATGGTGCTCGTGGGCCCGTCGGGCTGTGGTAAATCGACGCTGTTGCGCATCGTCGCCGGGCTCGAAGAGGTGACCGCCGGCGAGGTCATGATCGGCGAGCGCATCGTCACGGACCTGCCGCCCAAGGACCGCGACGTGGCGATGGTGTTTCAGAACTACGCGCTGTACCCCCACATGACGGTCCAGCAGAACCTCGGCATCGGCCTGAAGCTCCGTCACACGGCGCGCGACGAGCGCGACCGGCGCGTCGCCGAGGTCGCGCGCATCCTCGAGCTCGAACCGCTGCTCAAGCGCAAGCCGGCCCAGCTTTCGGGCGGTCAGCGTCAGCGGGTGGCGATGGGGCGCGCGATGGTCCGCGAGCCGCAGGCGTTCCTCATGGACGAGCCGCTCTCCAACCTCGACGCCAAGCTGCGCGTGCAGATGCGCGCCGAGCTCGCCCACCTGCGCGATCGGCTCGAGACGACCACGCTCTATGTCACCCACGACCAGGTCGAGGCCATGACGCTGGGCAACCGCGTGGCGGTCATGAACAACGGTGTGGTCCAGCAGCTCGACCGGCCCCAGACCCTCTACCATCACCCGGTCAACCTCTTCGTGGCGGCCTTCATGGGCTCGCCGTCGATGAACCTGGTCGAGGCCAGGATCGACGGCGACCGGGTCTCATTCGCCGGCCTCTCGCTGCCCGTGCCCGACGCGCGCGACCTGCGCGCGTTCGAGGGGCAGACGATCGTGATCGGCATCCGGCCGTCGGACTTCTCCGATGCCATGCTAAGCCGTGACGAGTCGCGGCCGACGATCGACGTGAAGGTCGACGTGGTCGAGGAGCTGGGCTCCGAGAAGAACCTGATCTTCGCGCTCGACGCCCCGCCCGTGGTTACTGAAGCGACCAGGGCGGCTGCCACCGATGCGGCTCAGGCGACGCTCCTGGCGGACGCCGACAAGACCATCTGCACCGCCCAGGTCGACTACCGCTGCGCCTGTCGCGCCGGCGACCACTACCGGCTGGCCGTCGAGATCGACACCATGCACTTCTTCGACCCGGCGACAAGCAATGCCATCGGGGGGCCGCCGCCCGCGCCGCCGCTCGCGCCGCCGGTCGTAACGCCGGTCGCGCCGCCGGTCGCGCCGNNTGCTCTGACTGCCCTGCGTTGACCTCGACGCCCCGACGCGCGCCGAGCGCCGGCCCGGCCCGGGCCGCCGTCTGCCCTGCACGGACCTTCCGGCGACGCCTGACACACCTCATAACGGTTTGCCATGAGAGCCGTACGGCAACGTCCATGCCTGAGGACGCGGCGCGCGGCCGGTTCTACGACCGCGCGGAGTTGCGTGCAAAAACGGCACGCGGCAGCGCACGGGGGTCGTCCCGCAGCCGCAGGCGACCACGGGAGACTGGGGTGAGCGCACAGAGGGCTGTCTTTCTGGTCAAGGACAGCATCGTCGTCCATGAGGTACGTTCCAGTCTGGAGCCGCGGCAGATACGGCTCGCGACCGGCGCCGGTGCGGCTCTGGGCCCGCTGCGCGATGCGGGCCTGTCGTTCTATGTGATCTCCCACCAGCCGGGGGTGGCTCGTGGGCTGTTCGGCGAGGAGCAACTCATCCCCGTGCGGGCCCGCGTCGACGAATTGCTGGCCGCCGAAGGGATCCCCGTGGCGGACTTCCTCTACTGCCCGCACGACCCGCGGGGCGTGCGCCGCGACTACTCCGTCGACTGCGTCTGTCGCGCCCCGCGGCCGGGTCTCCTCCTGCGGACGGTGCTGCTCGATGACGGTCATGAGCGCGAGTGGCGCCTCTCCGAGATGCGCCTGCCCCACCACCTGGCGCTCGGACTGGACGAGGCGGCGCTCCTGATCCTGGAGGACGAGCACGTCCTGGACTGGCGACGGCGGACCGCTGCCAGGTCGGTCGGCTAGAGACCAGCGGCGTGACTGAGCCCTCGCCCGCCGAGATCGAGAGCGCTATCGATCGTGCCTGGAAGCTGCTCGACGCGGACGCGCCCGGGCAGGTCGCCGGCCTGCTGCGACCGCTGCTCGAGCGCGGCGTGGCCGACCTCGACGATCGTGCCGATCTCCATCACCTGCTGGGCGTGGCCTGCGAGGACCTCGGTGAGCGCGACGGCATGGTGGCCGAGTGGCTCGAGGCGCGGCGGCTGGACGTTGAGGGCGACGCTGAGGCGCGCGAACTCGGCGACGCCGAGTTCGCGCGCCTCATCCAGGACGCCCTCGACGAGCTGCCGCCGGCACTTCTCGAACGGCTGCGCAACGTGCCCCTGATCGCCGACGACCGGCCCTCCGAGGAGATGGTGCGCGACGGTACCGACCCGCGCATCCTGGGGCTGTTCCACGGCCTGTCGATGCCGCACGAGACGACTCTCGGACCCGCCTATCCCGACACCATTCATCTGTTCCAGAGGAACATCGAACGGGTGACCGCCGACGAGCGCGAGCTGCGCGAGGAGATACGCGTGACGGTGCTCCACGAGACGGCGCACTACTTCGGCTTCGACGAAGACGAGCTGCGGCGGCTCGGGTTGGGGTGACGGCCTACGCGTGGGCGGTCTTGACGGCCCTGCGCACCATGAACGCACCGGCGATGCCGACCAGGCCGTAGACCACGAGCCAGACGCCCAGCACCCAGACCAGCACGAGCAGGGTCGGCGAGGGCCAGCTCAGCACGACGACGCCGGCGATGAAGCTGAGGATGCCCATCGTCGCGTTGAGCCCGCGGGCCGGCGCGCCACGCTGATCGATCGCCACGAAGAACTCGATGATGCCGTGCAGGACCCAGTACACGCCGAGCAAAATGACGAGGATCACGACGGTTTGGAACAGGTGCCGCAGCACGAAGATGCCGACCAGGATCCCCAGCACGCCGAGCACGGCGAGCAGTACGCGGGAGCCTTCGCCGCCGCGCGTGAAGGCCCGCACCAGGCTGAACAGGCCGCCGACGAAGAGCTGCAGGCCGAACAGGAGAGCGACCAGCTTGACGGTCGCGCTGGGCCACGCCATGACCAGGACGCCGAGGATCAGCGTCGCCACAGAGAACGCCAGCACCCAGCCCCACGATTCGCCGATCCTGCCCAGGACGTCACGGGCATCATCCGATTGTTGCATATCCATGGGTTCTCCTTGCTGTCTGCTGTCTGCTCGCCGCCGGACGCCGCCTTACCGATGATAGCCTACTACCATATTCCCGAGTCGGTCGATTCCAGGCCCCCGGTCCACTCGGCGGAGCGGCGTTCGGTGCGGGCGATCGTCGCCCATGCCGTATGCTGTAGGGCATGCACCGATCTCCTGCGTTCCCTCACGACGGCCACGGCGACGGCCACGATCGCGACAGCCACGACGGCCACGGCGACAGCCGCGACCGCGCCGGCNNCGACCGCGCCGGCCACGACCGCGCCGGCAGTGATCGCCTGTTCATCGGCATCGACGCCGGCAAGGTCACGACGTCACTGGTCTGGGGTCGCCTTGGCACCGACGGCGCGCCCGTCGTCGAGGGCCGCAGCGACGAGCGTCACCGCGGCGAACCGCTGGCGGCTTTCTTTGCGCTCTATCGCACCCTGGGGGCGGAGCGTGTGGCGGGTGTCGTGGGCGCCGGCACCTTCGGCGACCGCCTGACGCCGCCGGCGCTGGCCGGCATCCCCGAAGAGATCGCCCAGGAGATGGCGCTGCGCGCTTTGTACGGCGAGCGTGGTCCGCTCAACGTCGTGCGCATCGGCGGCAGCGGCTACTCAGTGCTCACGCGCGACGCCGGCGGACGGATCGACTACGAGAAGAACGAGCGTTGCTCGGCCGGCACCGGCGAGACGGTCGAGGGGCTCTGCTCGCGACTCGGCTGCACGCTCGACGAGGCCGTTGCCCTGGCGAGCGCCGCCGACAGCGGCATCACCGTGACCTCGCGTTGCGCCGTGTTCGCCAAGAGCGAGCTCACGCATTTCGCCAACCAGGGCGAAGACCACGGCCGCCTGTTTCGCGGTCTGTTCGAAAGCGTGGCGCGCAACGTGCACGCCCTCTACGACCGCGCCAAGGTCGACGGACCTGTCGTGCTCGTCGGCCACGGAGCGCTGATCGGGCCGCTGGTCGACGCCTTCCGCGAGCTCGTGACCGCGCCCGTCGAGGTGTCGCCGCAGGCCGGGGTCTTCGAGGCGCTGGGCGCGTTCCAGATAGCCGCCTCGCGCGCCTGGGACGAGGTCGCCTGGCCTCCGCGGCCTGAGGAGCTCGTGGTCGAGCGTCGCGGCCGCGTGCGCGCGTTGGCGGCGGCGATCGACGGCCCGGGGTCGGTGCTGCAACTTGTTGGGCCCCATGGCGAGCCGGCTGACGTCCCTGCCGATGGCGCGCCGACTGGCGCCGCTGCTGGTGCTGGGCCGGGTGTCGCGACCGCCGATGAGCCGGCCGATGGCGCGCCGACCGGCGTCGTGCTCGGTCTCGACCTTGGTTCATCGGGCTCGAAAGGGCTGCTGCTCGACCCGCGCGGCGCCGTTCTGGCCGACGTCTACCGGCGGACCGACGGCAACCCGGTCGAGGCGGCCAAATGCCTGATCTCCGAGCTCATGACCGCCGGCGCGCCCGGTGGCGCGCACCCGGTCGTGGCCGTCGGCCTGACCGGCTCCGGCCGCGACGCGGTCGCCGCCGTGATGCGGGCGGCCTACCCCGAGCACACCGCGCGCCTGACGGTGCTGAACGAGATCGTGGCCCACGCCGCGGCCGCCGTGCGTTTCGACACCGACGACGGCCGCAGTCTCTCGATCGTCGAGATCGGTGGCCAGGACGCCAAGTTCATCAACCTGCGTGACGGACGCGTGCTCGAATCCGACATGAACCGCGTCTGCAGCGCCGGCACGGGCTCGTTCCTCGAAGAGCAGGCGCAGGCCCACGGGCTCGACGACATCGCGCAGTTCGGCGTGCTGGCGGCGCGCTCCCGCCGCCCGCCCGACCTTGGGCAGACCTGCACCGTGTTCGTGGCCGACGTCGCCGCCGAGGCGCTGGCCGACGGCTTCAGCCGCGACGACATCTTCGCCGGGCTGCAGTACTCGGTGATCAAGAACTACATCGGCCGCGTGATGGGCGACCGTCGCTTCTGCGAGCGCGTCTTCTTTCAGGGCAAGCCGGCCAGCAATCCGTCGCTGGCGCGCACGCTGGCGGCGGTCACCGGACGCGAGGTCGTCGTGCCGCCCAACCCGGGCGCCATGGGCGCGCTGGGGATCGCGCTGCTGGCAGGTGAGGCGCTGGACGCTGACAGGGCGGCGGCAGGCGCGGCCCTCGCCGACGAGATGATCGGCGACGCCGCCCCCGGCGACGCCGCCTTCGATCTCGGCGTCTTCCTGGCGGCCCGCGTCGTCTCACGCAAGACCCGGCGCTGCGCCGACAAGCAGTGCAGCAACCTGTGCCGGCTGGAGATCGCGGTCGTCGAGGTCGCCGGCGAGCGCCGCCGTGTGGTGAGCGGCGGCAACTGCCCCAAATACGACGAGCGCTCGGAGATGGGCGCCAAACTGCCCAAGGACGCGCCCAACCCCTACCGGGAGCGCGGCGAGCTGCTGGCGAGCCTGCTCGCTGAGGTGACGCCGGCTACGGCGCCCGCCGGACCGCTCGTCGGCCCTCCGGCCCGCCGGCCCGCCGGCCTGCTTTTCCGCTCGTCCGCCGACCCGCCGGCTCGCCCCTTGGCCGGTCGTCGCATCGGCTTGCCGCAGGCGCACTATCTCATCGACACGCTGCCCTTCTTNNCTGGCCTGCGGCGATCGTCGCTGCGCGGCGTCGGGCGCCTGCGCGCCGGTCAAGATCGCTCACGGTCTTACCGGGGCGCCCTCCGGAGAGCCGCTTGACGCGCTCTTCGAGCCCAAGTTCGTCAACCTGCCGTCGCACGGCGCTGCCGGTACCTTCACCTGCCCGATCGCCCAGGGCACGCCCGAGATGCTCGATCACGCGCTGGCCGGCGAGCCGGCGGCGCCGCCGGTCGTGCGGCCGATCCTGTTTGCCGTCAAAGCCGAGGGCTTCGCCGGAGCGGAGGTGGGCAGCGAGCTCGAAGCAGCGGCGCGCCTGCTCGGCGTCACCGACGGCGCCGCGGTGCGTGCCGCCCACGCCGCCGCCTGCTCCGCCTGGGAGCGCTACGAACGGGGCCTGCACGAGATCGGTGCGCGGGCGCTGGACTTCGCCCGCGCCGAAGGCGTGCCGGTCGTGCTCATCGTGGGCGAGACCCACGTCGTCCACGACCCCGTGACCAACTCCTCCATCCACGACCTCGTGGCCGCCAACGGCGCGGTGGCGCTGCCGCTCGACTGCTACCCGATCGCCGCCGCGGCGCCGGCCCTGCGCTGCGTGCACTGGGCCGGCGCCGGCGAGACCCTGCGCGCGGCCCTCTGCGCGGCCGCCGACGGCGACGTCTTCCCACTGCTGCTGTGCGCCTACGGCTGCGGGCCGAACTCGCTCGTGGAGCACCTCTTCGACGACCTGCTCTCCGAGTACCCGCACACGGTCCTCGAGACCGACGGCCACGGCGGCAGCGCCGGCTATGTCACCCGCGTGCAGGCGTTCCTGCACGCCGTGCAGGGCTACCGCGAAGCTCACGCGGTCGAGAGCGACGCCGCTCGCCACGCTCGGCCGGACGGCCAGAACGGAGGCGACGCCGCGGAACGTGACGCCGACGGCGCCGGCGCCGACGCCGACGTCGACGAAGTCGGGTTCGCCGCCGGAACCGTCGCCGCGCACCGCCTCGAGCGTTGCGAACAGCCGGTCGCGGTCTCGCTGCGCAACAACCGCGAGCGCACCTTCCTGTTCGGCAACATCGGCGGCAGCGGCGGCCGCTTCGCGGCCGCCGCCATGCGCGGCGCCGGCCTCGATGCGCGCTTCGTCGGGGTCACCTCGCCGGCCGCCCTCGACCGCGCCCGCCAGGGCTGTTCGGGCAAGGAGTGCCTGCCCTATCAGCTCATCTGGGGCACGCTGGCCGACTACCTGGATGGCGCTGTGGACACGCTGGGCGCCGACGGTGTGGTCTTCGTCAGCATCGGTCGCGGCTTTCAGGCGTGCCGGCCCAATCTGTTCCCGGTCGCCCAGCAGATCCAGCTCGAGCGTCACGGCTACGCGGGAGCCGTCGAGGTGGCCGACTTCACCTTGCTGTTCGAGGACTGGTCGCTGACCTCGGCGGTCTGGATCGCCTCGGCCGCTGCGGACCTGCTCAACATGATGCGCTTCTACCACTACGCCACTGAGCCGCGCCGCGGCGCCTCCGAGGCGCTCTATCACGCCTACGCCGATCGTCTCGAGGCGCTGCTCGCCACGCCGCGCCTGACCGGCAAGGTGAAGGGCTTGAACCACGCCCGGGCGCTGCTTTCGCGCTGCGAGGTGCTGATCGCATCGGCTGCCGCCGAGTTCGCGGCGCTCGACTGCGGTAGCGACCGCGTCGAGCAAGAGCCACGCACCGTCTTTTTGTGCGGCGACATCTACCTGCGGGTCGATGAATGGGGTAACGACGATCTGCAGCGCAAGCTCGCCGACCAGGGTCTGCGCATCATCTTCGAGCCCTTCGGCGAGATCTTCGAGCTGCTCGCCCTGCGCGACGCGCGCGAGCACGGCTTGACCACGCGCCTGGGCTCAAAGCGCGTGGCGACGCTCAAGTTCATGCGCTACGTGGTCAAGCGGCTGCTGGGCGCCGCGCGACTCCACGAGCCCTGGATGTTCTGGCACGACGTCGGCGACGTCTGGAAGGCGAGCGAGCCGCTGTTCGACGGCTATCCGTTCGGCGAGACGATCCCGACGATCGGTGGCGCCCTGCTCACCTGGGCCACGCAGCCCATCGACGGCGTCGTCGTCGTCTCTCCGCGCGGCTGCGGACCGGCGCTGGTCAGCGAGGCGCAGCTCCGCCGCGGGGCCGACTTTCCGCTCCTGTTCGTCTACAATGACGGCGACCCGGTCGACGAGGCGCGCCTGGCGGGCTTCGCCTGGCGGCTGCGTGCCCGCGAGCCGCGCCGGCCGAGTCGTAGGCCGCAGACAGCGACGCCGCCGCTCAGATCGGCTACCTCGACTTAG
>PKYM01000205.1 GCA_003132645.1 Actinomycetota bacterium
CTTAGTCGGCGGCGAGCACCACGGTAGCCCCTGCCGGTGCACCGAGCCGGGTGTCCTGGCGGCTCAGAGAACCGTCGTCTAAGCCCAGCTGCGAGATCACGCCGCCCGCGGGGCTGCCGTAGATCAGCACACTGTCGCCGCGCCCCGGTCCCATGCGCACACCGATGTTCGACGACACGGCCGAGTTCTCGCGCGCGCCGCTGCCGTCGACCAGCCAGACGTTGGTCCCTGAGTAAGCGTCGAGCGAGTGCGGCACCCCGGGCGCGTAGAAGACGGCGCTGAACCGGGTGGGCAGCGCCGATACGGGCTCGTCGGTGGCTGCGACTCCCGTGTCCCAGACCGACACGAGGCGCATGGTGTGCGGGTCGACCCGCAGAAAGCGCAGGGTGAAAGCGGGGTCGTTGCTCCCGGCGAGGATGTAGACGATACCGTCGCCACCCACCGTCGCCCCGACGATCTGCGTGTAGCCGCCAAGCGAGACGCTCGCGTGCGTCGCGAGGTCGGTGACGGCGGCGGCGAACGGCGTGGCGCTCACGGCCAGTATGCGGCCGCCGGCTGTGAGCAGCTCGGTCACGTGGCCGCGGCCTGCCGCCCGTGTGCCGGCTGTCGGCCCGGGAAGGGTGAGCAACGCGCCGGGGTCGGGTTCCAAAACGGGGAGGCGCAGGCGGGCCGCCGTGCGGCCGGTGTTCAGGTCGACGGCCATCACCGCCGCGTGCCGACCTTGGCCCACGGGCAAGTAGACGAGATCACGAGCGACCACGGCGGTCGTCATGTCGGTAGGGTCGAGCGACGCGGCGATCGTCGCCCAGGTGCGCGTGGCCGGCGCGTAGCGCACCAGTCGGTGTCCGCCTTCGGCGCTCTTCACCAGTACGACCGGCCGCGGGCCGCCGGCGACGAGGCGGGCGGCGCTGCCGGCGCCCAGCGAGCTGTCGGTCGCGCCCCCGGCGGCGCTGGTGAGAGCGGCCTTGAGGGAGCCCGGGCCGTCGCTCCAGACGACGATGCTG
Organism: Actinomycetota bacterium; assembly: GCA_003132645.1. GTDB lineage: Bacteria > Actinomycetota > Thermoleophilia > UBA2241 > UBA2241 > Bog-752. Next base: position 1,005 of record PKYM01000205.1, read on the forward strand.
CCGGCGCTCGGCGGCCACAGGGTACCGGCGCCGCTCTCGACGGCGTGGCCCATGTGGGCCCCCCAGACAAGGAACGCGACGGCTATGAGCGTCGCCGCGACGACGCCCGCCGCCTGGAGCGAACGGGTGCGGTCGACAGTGGGCTTCATGTCGCTCGCGCGTCCATGGACGAAAAGCAGTCTACACGCGCCTCTCGCAGGCGATGGTCTTCGGGCGCCGACGGGTGGGCTCGCCCTACCGGCGGTAGTAGTAGGCGCGCACAGACGGCAGCAGCGTCAGCACGATGATGACGATCCCGACGCAGGCGTAGAAAGGCTGCAGGAAGTTGTACGGGACGATCAGAGTCTCGACCGCGATCCAGATGACAAGGCCCACGCCGATCACCCCGGACAGCGTCCAGCCCCAGTACTCGTGAGGGAAGGGATTGACGCGCTCGAGCGCCGCCGACCGCGGCTGACGGATCAGCACCCAGGAGGCCAGCAGCGGGCCCAGACCGAGCACGACGAAGAGGATGATCCCGGGGATCAGGAAGTCTTTGAAGGGCGAGCCGTCGAGGTTGCTCAAGGGCATCTTGATGATGCCGCCCTTGGGCGAGGCCATGAGCGTGGCTCCGCCGCCCAGGGCGCCGATCGCCTGGAAGAGCTGCACGACGATCAGCGCGATGAGCGCCGCCGGGCGTCTGGGAGCGACGCTGAGCGGCGATGCGGTCGTCGCCATGTCGGCTCCTTGCCCCGAGCTGGCTTGCAGTGCAAGAAGGTGGTTGTCGCCAGTCTAGGGAAAACCGCGCGCCTGCGCAGCCCAGGATCACCCGCGGCGAAACCGTGCCCCTGCGCGGCGAGGGTTCGCGGTCAGACGTCTGGTCGCAACCTCAAGGCTGCCACGACCGGCCAATGGTCGGAGGCGAGGCGGCCGTGGCGGCGGAACGCCGCCACGGCCGCCTCGCCCACCTCCCACTCGCGGGTCACGAACACATAGTCGATCCGCTGCCGCTTGCCGGTGCCCGAGAATCCGCCGGTCGTCGTGGGGAGAGGGGCGTGTGCCGCAGGCGCGGCTGGAGTGGTTCGTGCGCAGGAATCCGTCTCAAGTACAGGTTGAGTCTCTGGTTCAGAATCTGCTCGGTGGTGCGATTCTGACTTCGGCGCCGCTGACCCGGCAGCCGGCGCGGCGCGCGGGCCGGCCGCGAACACATCGCGCGGGGCGGCCGCGAACACATCGCGCAGGCCAGCCGCGAACAGGATGTGGACAGCCTCGTCATCGGGTTCGGCGTTGAAGTCGCCGAGCACGATCCAGGGCAGGCCCGGCTCGAGCCAGGCCACGAGTGCCGCGGCGCTGCGGTGGCGCGCAGTCGCCGGACTGCCTTCGAGGTGGCAGTTCGCGAGGCCGAAGCGCCGGCCGCTCTCTCGGTCGGTGAAGCGCGCCAGGGTGACGATACGTGGCAGCCGATTGCCCCAGCTCGTCGAGCCAGCCACCTCAGGCGTGTCGGAAAACCAGCGCGTGGTCGAGTCGTCGAGGGCGAGGCGAGCGCGCCGGTAGAGCACCGTGCAGCGCTCGCCCCGCCCTCGGCCGTCGGCGCGCCCGGCGCCGGTCACGGCGTAGCCCGGCAAGCGTCGGAGCAGGTACCCCTGCTGAAAGCCGTAGACCTCCTGGAGGCCGGCGAGATCGAGGTTGAGGCGGGCGACGGCGTTAGCCGCCGCCCGCCGGCGAAAGGGCCACGAATCGAGTCCGTCCATGGCGATCCCGTTGCGGATGTTGAAGGTCGCGACGCGGAGGCCGCCATCCCCCTCGGCGCCGCCGACGCCGCGGCCACTGCAGTCACTGCAGTCACTGCTGCGGTCACCGGCGCCATTCTGCCGTTCGGCCATGCCGCTCAGCGCCGCCGCGCACTCAGCAGCAGGAGCGACGCCACGACGATGAACGCTGTCGAGGCGAGCAGCGGCTCCCACACCGGCGCCCACCACTGGCGGGGCGTGAGGAACAGCAGGTCACGCGTGCCGAGCGACGCCGGCCAGTCGAGCATGATCTTCAGGGCCACGTAGTAGCCGATGTCCCAGACGCCGAAGGCGAACAGAAAGTAGGCCAGCTTCTGGAGCAGCCCCCGGCCGGCGAGGTAGGCGATGACCAGCAGCATGACGATGGTTGCCGCTTCGCGGATCTGCTCGTGCCGCAGGTAGGCGTGCGGGAAGCTGAAGCGGCCGGGCGCGAGCACGGCGGCGTACTGGAGCGCGAACAACCGCCGCAGGTAGTAGACCACCATCGCCTCGACGACGGCCATCGCCGCGGCGTAGATCGCGACGGCGGCCAGTCGTGTCCAGGGTGAAGAACCAGTGCGCACCCCGACAGTATCGCCTATCAGCTAACGGCTGTGGGATCCCCGCCGAATCCGGTGTCTAGCCGACCACCCTGTTGCGCAGACTGTTAGAGGAAGGGCTTTGCAGAAGGGGAGCGCGCCGGCGGCTCGAAAACAGGGNNGTCCCGGCGACAAGGGGGTGGCATGGGAGTAACGAACGCAGGTTCGGCGACCAGGGCGCATCTCAAGCGACTCGTCTGCGAGTATCTCGAGGACATGCGCTCACTGGGCCGCGCGCCCAATCGCACCGTGGCCTTTGAGAACGTCCGTCTTTCTGCCTGGCTGGTCGACGATCCCGTGCCGCATTCGCGCTCTCGCCGCTACCTGCTCCTCGATGACGGCGATGCGTGGTGCGAGACCGTGCACGGGCCGCAGCCGGTCGCCAGCGGTCTCATGAACACCTACTCGTGGCTGTCCGAGCCCACCACGTCGCTCGCGTACGCCCTGCACCAGTCGCTCGACGACGCGCGCGCCGGGGGCGACGGTTTTCTGATCGCCCCGGCTGATTCCGGCTCGGCTTACGTGGTGAGCGACCGCCGCAGCAGGCCGCGCGGCTAGCGCGAGCCGCCGGCCTCGGCAGCGACCGCGCCTGCCGACCCCGCGGAGCGTTACCGACTCCGAGGCCGGCTTGCGGAAACCCCGATCGTTTCCCGCCTGCTAGGATGCGGGCCTATGGGCGACCGGGTCGGACAGGACGAGGGAGCCGAGCGAGCCGGAAGACCAGATCTCGGCGGCTTGGGGTCGCTGCGCACCCTTTTCTTGATCGCCGGCGCCGGTGGCTCGGCGTTCATCCCGTTCTTCGCGTTGCTCCTGCGCGACCGCGGACTGACACCGCAAAGCATCGGCTTGGTGTTCGCCGTCACCTCGCTCGTCGGCGCGGTCGCGGCGCCGCTCTGGAGCCACCTCGCCGATACCCGGTTGGGGGCCGCCCGCGTGCTGGTCGTGTCGTCTGTGGCGACCGGCGTCTTTGCGCTGGTCCTCGCCGTCAGCGGATCGGCGTTCTGGGCGATCCTGGTGGTCGCCGTGGTGATGACGATGTGCTCTTCGCCGGGCGCGCCACTTTCGGACGCGCTCGCCGTCGCCTACCTCGGAGAGGAGCGCGTCAGCGAGTACGGGCGCATCAGGCTATGGGAGAGCCTCGGCTGGGGTGTCGCCGTCATCGTCTTCGGTGCGCTCTACGAGGCGGTGGGACTCGCGCCGGTCCTGCCGCTCTACGCCGCCGGCGCGGTCGGCTTTGGCCTGTGGACGCTGCGCCTGCCGCCCGGCGCGCCGGCGCCGGTGCGCTCCGAGTCGCGGTTCGGCGCGCTGGGCGACGTGTTTCGCGCCTCGCCGCATCTGGCCCCTTTCGTGATCGGCATGGTGATCGTGAGCGTGGGCACCTACGCGGCGCTGGCCTTCGTGAGCCTGCGGATCGTGGGCACCGGCGGCGGCCCGTTTCTCGTCGGCGTGGCGGCCGGGCTGGCGGCGCTGATCGAGATCCCGGTGATGCACTGGAGTGGTGGCCTGGGGCGGCGCTACGGCCTGCGCTCGGTGTTCGTGGCCGGCGCGCTGACCTATGGCCTCGTGTTCCTGTGCTGGACGTTCATACACTCGCCGCTGGCCCTGGCGCTGGTCGCCACCGGTGACGGCGTGGCGTTTGCGCTGAGCTATGTGGGCGTTGTCGTGATCGTCGGGCGACTGGTGCCCCAGCGCCTGCAGTCGACCGGCCAGACGGTGACCCAGACCTTCGGCTGGGGCATCGGAGCGATCATCGGGCCCTCGCTGGGTGGTTTCGTCTTTGGCCGCGTGGGCGCGCCGGCGCTCTTTGCCGGAGCCGCGGCGCTTTGTCTGGGAGGCGCCCTGTGGGTGTGGTTCGTGCTCGCCGGCACCGAGCACGCCTGAGCTGCGCGCGCGGCGCGGCGGCCCGGCCAAAGGGCGAGTGGACCGGCGTCGATCGTCTACGCCGGTCGTGAAGAGAGGGGGTGATCGTGCGACATCGCGCGACGAACGAGCGCAAAGCCCGGCAACGGGCGACTACCGAATCTGAGGGCATGACTGCGGGCAGCGAAGGCGGTCCCGACGGCGCGCGCCGC
>PKYM01000295.1 GCA_003132645.1 Actinomycetota bacterium
CGCGGAGGTCGCCGCGTAAGGCAGCTTCGTGTCCAGGTATCCGCGTCCGCTACACGACGAGTCGCTAGACAGATTGCCAGTTGACGACGCTCCCCTGTCTGTCCTATCCTGCGCATCACACGACGTTGGGCCCTTTTTGAGTCCCGCTGGAGGTACGCCATGCTTGGCCCGTGGCAAAGGACATATGTGGCATACTTAAGCTAGCCGAGGCGCGCCGCCTCGCACTGGCTTACAACGTTGTCCCCATAACCCACTCCTTCGTTTCAGACCTCGAGACGCCCGTCTCGGCCTTCCTCAAGGTCAGGACGCCCGCGCGCTGCTTCCTGCTGGAGAGCGCCGAGCAGGGACAGCGCCTCGGCCGTTATTCGTTCCTCGGGATCGATGCGCGCGTCGTGGTTAGCTATCGCGACGGGCGGCTGACCGTTGATGAGGACGGGCGGCGGCGTGAGATCGTCTGTGACGAGCCCTTCGCCGCCGCCGGCGACCTGCTGCAGGCGCGCCGAACGGCACCGCTTTCTGACTTGCCTCCACTGGCCGGCGGCCTCGTGGGCTACTTCGGCTACGACCTGGTGCGGCGGCTCGAGCGCCTGCCTGAGCCGCCGCCCGACGACCTCGGCCTGCCAGAGATGGCCTTCCTGGCGGCCGACACCGTGCTCGTCTTCGATCACCTTAAGCACGCCATCACGATCGTGGCAAACGCCCAACGCGACGCAGATGGGGCAATCGACGAACCCTACCGGCGGGCGGTGGCGCGCATCGTCGAGGTGAAGGCGCAGCTGGCAGGGCCGGTGCTGGCCCCACCGGCCGAGCCTTCACGAACGCACTACGCCGCGTCGGCCCCCGGTCGTGGGCAGGTCACCTCGTCGATGAGCCGTGCCGCCTACCAGGCCGGTGTCGCTCGCATCCGCGACTACATCGCCGCCGGCGACTGCCTGCAGGTGGTCCTCAGCCAACGCTTCGCCACGCCATTAGACGTCTCACCGTTTGCCGCCTACCGCGGCCTGCGCGCCGTCAATCCGAGCCCGTATATGTACTTCATCGCCTTCGACGACTTCGCGCTAGCCGGATCCTCACCCGAGCCGCTGGTCACCGTCCAAGGTGACAAGGTCACGACGCGACCCATCGCCGGCACCCGACCCCGCGGTGCCTCGGAGTCCGAAGACCGCGTCCTCATGGACGACCTGCGCGCCGACGAAAAGGAGTGCGCCGAGCACGTCATGCTGGTCGACTTAGGCCGCAACGACCTGGGTCGCGTCTGCGCGCCCGGCACGGTCGTAGTCGACGAGCTCATGGGCATGGAGCGCTACTCGCATGTCATCCACATGGTCTCGTCGGTGAGCGGCACACTGGCACCCGGCCGCGACGCCCTCGACGCCCTCAAGGCGGCCTTCCCGGCGGGCACGGTGAGCGGGGCCCCCAAAGTGCGCGCCATGGAGATCATCGACGAGCTCGAGACCGTGCGGCGCGGGCCCTACGCCGGCGCCATCGGTTACCTGTCCTGCAGCGGCGACCTCGATACCTGCATCTGCATCCGCACGCTGGTTATGAAAGACGGTGTCGCCTACGCGCAGGCCGGCGCCGGCATCGTGGCCGACTCAGACCCGGCGCGCGAGTACGAAGAGACCCTAAGCAAGGCGGCGGCGCTACTGAGCGCCATCGCCCTGGCCCACGAAGAGTTCGCCGGAGGCTGATGGCCATGGCTCACGTGTTCGTCATCGACAACTACGACTCGTTTACCTACAACCTGGTGCAACTGCTGCAGACCCTGGGCGCCGAGGTCACGGTGGGCCGCAACGACCAGGTGAGCATCGCCGAGATCGAGGCGGCGCGGCCCACCCACCTGCTCGTCTCGCCCGGCCCCTGTACGCCGGCCGAGGCGGGCGTGTCGGTTGAGGCGATCCGCTTCTTTGCCAAGCGCGGTGTGCCTGTGCTGGGCGTGTGCCTAGGTCACCAGTGCATCGGCGTCGCCTTCGGCGCCACGGTGCGACGCGCGGGCGCCTTGGTGCATGGTAAGACTGACCGCATCAGCCACGACGGACGAGGCCTCTTCGCCGCCATGCCAAAGCCGTTCACGGCGACGCGCTACCACTCGCTGGTCGTCGATCCGGCGCTGTCAGCGGCGCTCGAACTGAGCGCCTGGAACGAGGCCGGCGAGGTCATGGGCGTGCGGCACCGCGAACTGCCGATCGACGGCGTGCAGTTCCATCCCGAGAGCGTGCTGAGCGAACACGGCGACGTGTTGCTCGCCAACTTCCTGGGGATTGCCGCGGAACGTTCGTCGGCCGCACCCGCGGACACAGAAAGGACTCTTGCCATGCCCAACGACATCCTCTCTGCCGCCCTGAAGAAGCTGGCCGGCGGCGGCGACTTAAGCGAGAGCGAGGCACGGGAGGTGCTGCTCGAGATCATGGGCGGCCGGGTGAGCGAAGCCCAGACCGCCGCCCTGCTGAGCGCGCTGCGCGTGAAAGGCGAGACGGCCGAGGAGATCGTCGGCATGGCGCGAGCTATGACCGACCTGGCCGAGAAGGTCACTGTCGACGCCGACGTCATCTTAGACACCTGCGGCACGGGTGGCGACGGCGCCCACACCTTCAACATCTCGACCGCGGCCGCGCTGATCGCCGCCGGCGCGGGTGTCACGGTGGCCAAGCACGGCAATCGCTCGGCCACCAGTCGCTGTGGCAGTGCCGATGTGCTCGAGGCGCTCGGCGTGGCGATCGACATCACCCCGGCGCAGGTGAGCCGCTGCATCGCCGAGGTCGGCATCGGCTTCATGTTCGCGCCCCACCACCACCTGGCCATGAAGAACGTGGCGTCGGTGCGCCGCGAGCTCGGCATGGCGACCACATTCAACGTGATCGGCCCGCTGACAAACCCGGCCGGCGCACGGCATCAGCTCATCGGCGTAGCCGACGCGCGCTACGTCGACCGCCTGGCCCAGGCCGTGCGCATGATGGGCTCGGCGCGCAACCTGCTCGTGCACAGCGCCGACGGCCTGGACGAGATCACGACGACCGGCCCGACCGCGGTGGTCGAGGTCTTCGCCGCTGAGGGGTTCGACCGCCGCTATACCGTGACGCCCGAGCAGTTCGGCCTCGCACGGGCGACCTCCCTTGACGCGCTGCGCGGCGGCGATGCCGCTGAGAACGCCACACTGCTGCGCCAAGTGCTTGACGGAATCTCCGGTCCGCGTCTCGACATCGCCTTACTGAACGCCGGCGCGGCGCTCTACATTGCTGAGGCCGCCGACAGTATTGAGGAGGGCCTCGAGCGGGCCCGCGCGGCCGTCGCCAGTGGCGCCGCGGCGGCCAAGCTCGACGCCCTCGTGGCGGTCACCACGCGGCTCAAGGCCGAGGTGGCCTGATGAGAAGCGGCGCGGGCGCCGGTGACTTCCTCGAGGGGATGGTCGAGCAGGCCAGCGTGCGCGTGGCTGAGGCGCGGCGGCTGCGGCCGCTGTCGCGGCCGCCGCGCGCCGCCGCGCACGATCGACCGTCCGCCGGGCGGTTGATCGCTGCGCTGGCGCGCGGCTCGCGCAATGGCCTTGCGCTGATCGCCGAGGTCAAGCGCCGCTCGCCGAGCAGGGGCGCGATCGCGCCCGCACTCAATGCCGCAGCCTGCGCGCGGGCCTATGAGGCGGCGGGAGCCGACGCGGTCTCGGTACTCACCGAGCCGACGCGCTTCGGTGGCTCGCTTGACGACCTTAGCGCCGTAGGCCGCTTCGTGACCGTGCCGGTGCTGTGCAAGGACTTCATTATCGACCCTTACCAGATTTGGGAGGCTGCCGACAATGGAGCCGCGGCGGTTCTGCTGATCGTCGCGGCGCTGAGCGACGATGAGCTTCGCGGTCTGCTCGATGAGTGCGGAGCCTGCGGGCTCGACGCCCTGGTCGAGGTGCACGACGAAGCCGAGCTCGGCCGCGCGATGACGGCCGGTGCCGGGCTCATCGGTGTCAACAACCGCGACCTGCGCACGCTGGAAGTCGACCTTGCGGTCACGGAGAGGCTCGCGACTCGTTCGCACGAGGGCGTCCTGTTGGTGAGCGAGAGCGGTATCACGACGGGCGCTGACGCACGGCGAGTGGCCGCGGCCGGCGCCGCTGGCATTCTTGTGGGCGAGGCGCTCGTGCGTGCGCCGTCGGAGCAATTGGAGGCGCTCGTGCGGGAGCTCAGGGGAGCGGCTCCGACTGCGGCGCGCCGCATCGGTCGGAAGGAAGAGCCATGACTCACGTCAAGGTCTGCGGGCTGACCCGCGAAGTCGACGTTCGCCTAGCGGTCGCGCTGGGCGCTTGGGCCTGCGGCTTTGTCTTGAGCGCCAGCCCGCGCCGGGTCGCGCCGGCGCGGGCGGCGCGACTGGCACGTCTGGCAGGACCTGCCCTCACCGTCGCCGTCGTGACGACCGAGTCGGCGGCCTGGATCGCCGCCGCACTGGCCGACTCCGCCCTAGCAGCGGTGCAGCTCTCGGCGGGGGCTGACGGACCGACGGTGGCCGAAGTGCGAGCGGCGACGGGAAGCCGCGGGCTGCGTCCCCAGATTCTGGCAGCCGCCGACACGCCTGACGCCGACGATGCCGATTTCGCGCTGTTCGACGCTCGTTCGCCCGGCGTTTACGGCGGCAGCGGAATGACACTCGATTGGCCGACGTTGGCCGCCGACCTTGCGCTCGACGCCGACGATACGGTGAGCCGCCGCTTGGTGCTTGCCGGTGGACTTGTACCCGACAACGTCGGTGAGGCGATCACGGCGCTCTCGCCGTATGCCGTCGACGTGTCGAGCGGAGTCGAGTTCGCCGACGCCCCGGGCCGCAAGGATCCAGATTTGCTGGAGCGTTTCTTTGCTGCGGTCGCCGCGAGCCGGACTGCCGAGGTCAGGCCGTGAGCGTCGAGAACCGCTTCGGACCCTACGGCGGCAGGTTTGTCCCGGAGACGCTGATCCCCGCCCTGGATGAGCTGACGAGCGCCTACCAGGAGGCGCGCGACGACGCCGCCTTTCAGGCGGAGCTCGCGTGCCTGCTCGCCGACTACGCCGGCCGGCCGACGCCGCTGTACTACGCCGCCCGTCTCAGCGAGCGCTGCGGCGCCCAGGTCTACCTGAAGCGCGAGGACCTCTGCCACACGGGCGCCCACAAGATCAACAACGTGCTCGGCCAGGCACTGCTCGCCGTTCGCATGGGCAAGCGCCGCCTGATCGCCGAGACCGGCGCCGGCCAGCACGGTGTCGCCACCGCCACTGCCTGCGCCCTGCTGGGCCTCGACTGTGTCGTGTTCATGGGAGTCGAGGATATCCGTCGCCAGGAGTTGAACGTGGTGCGCATGCGCCTCCTCGGGGCCACCGTGAGGCCGGTCGAGAGCGGCTCGCGCACGCTCAAGGACGCCATGAACGAGGCCCTGCGCGACTGGGTGACCAACGTCCGCGACACCTTCTATGTAATCGGCTCGGTGGCCGGTCCGGCGCCCTACCCGGCCATGGTGCGCGACTTCCAGCGGGTGATCGGCGACGAGGCGCGCGAGCAACTGCTCGCGCGCCTTGGGCGCCTGCCCGACGAGGTCGTCGCCTGTGTCGGCGGGGGCTCAAACGCCATGGGCCTGTTCTGCGCGTTTCGTGAGGACCCGGTGCGCTTGACCGGGGTCGAGGCCGCCGGCGAGGGGCTCGACAGCGCCCGTCACGGCGCCTCGCTGTCGCGCGGTCGCCCTGGTGTCTTGCACGGCTCGTTCTCCTACTTGCTGCAGGATGCCTGGGGCCAGGTCGCGGAGGCCCACTCGGTCTCGGCCGGCCTGGACTACCCGGGAGTCGGGCCAGAGCACTCGTGGCTCAAAGACAGCGGCCGGGCCGTCTATGCTGCCGCTACCGACGTCGAGGCGCTTGCTGCGTTTCGGGCGACCGCCGAGCTCGAGGGCATCATTCCGGCCCTGGAAAGCGCCCACGCGCTCGCCTACGTGCTGCGCGGGCCTGGGGTAGCGATTGCGCCTGGAACCAGCGGGGCAGAGGCGACCCGCTTCGCTTCGGGAGACGTCGTGATCGTCAACCTATCTGGCCGCGGCGACAAGGACGTCCACGAGGTGGCGCGACTGCTCGACGGCGTCGGGCCGGACGTCGCGGGCGAGGCGGGCGCTGGCGACGACGGCATAGGAAGGCAGGACTCGTGATGGCCGAGCACGGCGGCGGCGTGGGGCGCGCTGAGGATCTGGCACCGCGTGTGCGAGCCGCGTTCGCGGCGCCCCGCGCCGCGAACGCGGCTTTGATCCCCTACCTGACCGGCGGCCATCCCGACGTCGCGACAAGCCACCGGCTGATCGAGACGCTGATCGCGAGCGGGGCCGATATCGGCGAACTCGGTGTACCCTTCTCGGATCCGATCGCCGATGGACCGGTCGTGCAGCGCTCGACCCACCAGGCGCTGCTTGCCGGTGTGACGCCCGAGCAGGTCTTCGAGCTCGCGGCGGCACACAGCGCCGCGGTTCCCTTCGTCTTGTTGACGTACCTCAACACGGTGCTCGCCTGTGGGCCTGAGTGCTTCTTTGGTCGCGCGGCCGATGCCGGCGTCGAGGCGCTCGTCATCCCCGACCTGCCACTCGACGAGGCGGAACCGTTTGTGCCGGTGGCCGCCGACTGCGGCGTGGCCATCGTGCCGATGGCGACGCCGACTGCCACTGACGCCCGTTTGGCCCTGGTCGCTCGGGCTGCAGAGTCGTCGCCGTTCATCTACTGCGTGGCCGTCACCGGCGTCACCGGTGCGCGTCGCGAGACCGGCGAGGAACTGCCCGGGTTGATCGCCCGGTTGCGGGCGCAGACGGCCGCGCCACTGGCGGTCGGCTTCGGCATCTCGACGCCCGCACAGGCGGCGCACGTCGCCGCTCTCGCCGATGGCGTCATCGTGGGCAGCGCGCTCATCGACCTGGTGTCGCGCAGTGCCGAGCCGGGGGCCGCCTGCCGCGCGGTGGGCGAGCTGGTCGAGGCCATCGGGCGGGCGATCAGCGCCGGCGTTGCGAGCAGCCCGTGACATCACGCTGACATAGATCGCATGTAGTGGGTGGAGCTGGCCCTTGGGCGGGCTGCCGGCGAGAAATCCGGAGCGGCATATGTCACACGATCCTGTGCGACATCAGAATGTCCTGCACAAGGCCCCGCCGCCGACGCGCTGCCGACTGGACGAGCAGTGCCACACCTGAAAGAGTTGGATAAGGTTGCCCCACGTGTCATCGGATACGGCGATGGTCGACCCTCCGTTCTTCTTGGCTTCAGCCGGATCCGCTCACTGAACCTGCGCCGTTGGGCCCGCCCGAGCATGTCGACTACCGCCGCTTGAGCGTCGACGCGTAGTGCGACAGGAAGGCCGTCCGCCCAAGTGCCGATCACCCCGCCCAGTCACTGTCGTCGTGCGCGCCAAGCCGCAGCTAGCGCAGCACCTTGAGCTGCGCGAGCGTCCTGCCGAGGGCGCTGATCTGCCGCCCGAACTC
>PKYM01000364.1 GCA_003132645.1 Actinomycetota bacterium
CCATGCCGCCCGGCGCCCGCCGCCAATGGCCGCCGCCACCGTGCCTTCGGGCCTGACCAGGTCGCCCGCGGTACAGAGCGGTGTGTCGTAGGCTCCGGGCAGCAGCCCTTCGTCGTCGGGCACCGAACCCGCCGGCAGGAGACTGCCGTCCGGCGCCTGGCCGAGCGCGAGCAGGACGGTGTCGCAGCGGAACGCCGTCAGGGCCTCGTCACCATCTACCGGCACGGGACGCGCCCGGCCCGACTCGTCGGGCTCACCCAGGGTCATGCGCCGGCAGATCAGCGCAGCCTCTTCGCCGTCGCCACTCAGTCGCACAGGCGCCGCCAGCGGCTCGATGCGCACGCCCTCGGCGAGCGCCTCCTCGATCTCCTCGGCGATCGCGGGCATCTCGGCGCGCGTCCGCCGGTAGACCACGAGAGCGTCCCGGGCGCCGAGGCGGAGCGCCACGCGAGCCGCGTCGATCGCCGTGTTGCCGCCGCCGGCGACCACGACTCGTTGCTCGCGAAGGTCCGGTGGCCGGGTGCGGCTGAGGTCGAGGAAGTCGAGCGCCCGCAGCACCTTCTGGCCGCCGGTGCCGAGGTCCACGGCGCGCTGTTCCTGCAACCCCGTCGCCACGACCACGCCGTCATACTCGCGCCGCAGCTCGGATAGCCGGGAGCGGGACACGTGCTGACCGCTGCGGACCTGCACGCCGTGCGCGAGAATGAAAGCGATCTCGCCGTCGATGACCTCGCGTGGCAGCCTGTATGCCGGGATCCCGGTACGCAGGAGCCCACCGAGCTCGTCGCTGGCCTCGAACACGGTCACGGGATAGCCGAGCTTGGCGAGCTGGTACGCGGCGCTGAGGCCGGCAGGGCCGGAGCCGATCACGGCCAGGTGTTCAGGGCGAGACGGTCGCGTGGCCTCAGGCCAGGTCGCATGGGCTGCGAGGTAGCGTTCCAGCTCACGGCTGTTCACGGCTTCGTCGTGCTGGTCGCGGCTGCACGCCTGCATGCACGGCGCCGGACAGACGCGCCCGCAGGTCCCGGGGAAGGGCGAGGTCAGGAGGATGGTGTTCAGGGCGGCCTCGTAGTCCCGCCGTGCCATCGCCTGGACGAAGCCGCGCACGTCGTTGCCGGCCGGGCAGGCGTCGCTGCAGAAAGGCGTCAGCGATGCGCTGGCGGGAAGACGAGAGGCCCACGAGCCGGTGTGTACCGCCGGCGGGCGGCCGATGTCGTCATCGAAGATGCTCGCGGTTCGAGCGGGCGGACGCGGCGCGGCGGCCGCCGCGATGGTCCCCGGGAGGCGGGCCTGGCGGACGCCGTCGTAGGCGGCGTGCGCGGCCTTGAGGTTGGGCTCGCCAAAGCCGAGGTGAGCGATCGCGGCTTCGGCGTCGGCAAACGACAACCCCAGGATCTCCGCGACGGCTCCGAGGACCGCGGTGTTCACGATCGGCAGCGCCCTCGTCCCCAGCCCGTTGTCTACGGCGATCGCCGACGCATCGACGGTCGCCACGTTGCGCCCGGGAAAGACGTCCGCGAAGGCGTCCGGTGGCAGCGGGCTATTGAGCACGATGCATCCCCGGGGGTCCATCTCCTGGGCCGCTTCCGGTGCGATGAGCCCAGCGTCCAGCACGATCACGTGGTCGGGCTCGCGGATGGGATAGTGCTCGGTGATCTCCTCGTCGTCGACACGCACGTACGCCTGGATCGGCGCGCCGGCGCGCTCCGCGCCGTAGCGGCCGAAGGCCTGCACGTACTTGCCACGCAGGAAGTAGGCGGCCGCGATCAGCTTGGCCAGCGTCACGCCGCCGCGGCCGCCGCGGCCGTAGATCGTGATCTCGATCATCGCGGGTCTTCGTTTCCGCGCCGGCGAGGCGGCGGATCGTCCTGGGCGGCGACGTACTCGCCGTACCAGGCCATGGCGGCGAGAGCGCGTACCGCGGCGACCGGCGAGTAGAGGATGACTGGGTCGTGTTGCGCGCCGCCCGGGAAGATCGCTACATCGAGCGGGCGCAGAGGGACGTTGACGATCGGTTTGCCGGTCCTTTCCATGAGCGCGTTGGTGCACTCGAGAAAGGCGATCTCAGCGGGGTTGAAGCGCTCGCGAACAGACGTGCCCCGTCCGGCGCTGACGCGTGCATCGTCGTCTGACGTCCAGCCGGTGGACGGGCTGCGAAGCACGCCCAGCACGACGACGGCGTCCACCGCCTCGCTCTCGGCGAGCAGCGTCAGCGTGCGCTCGGCGAGGTCCGGACCGACTTCCGCCACGAGGTCGATGGGGTTGCTGCGGCTCCAGTAGCCGGGCAGCAGCTTGTCCAGCTCGGCCAGGACGTGGGGTTCCAGCAAGGCCAGCTCGAGGTCGTTGCGGGCCAGTTCGTCGGCCGCCAGCACCCCCCAGCCTCCGCCGAGCGTCATGATCGCCACGCGGCGGCCCCGGGGCAGGGGGAGCGCGGTGAGGCACAGCGCCAGGTCCAGGCTCTCGTCGGGGCCCGTGCGCACGAAGCAGCCGGTCTGGTGGGCCGCGGCCAGGAAGACGTCGGCCGCCCCCGCCATGGCGCCGGTGTGCGATGCGGCGGCGCGGCGGCCGTACTCCGTCAGGCCGCCGCGCAGCACCACCACCGGTTTCTGCCGCGTGGTGCGGCGCATGACGTCGACGAAACGGCGGCCGTCGTCGACTCCTTCGAGATAGACGAGGGCGGCGCCGGTCCCGGGGTCGTCGCACAGCGCGTCGATCACGTCGAGCGCGCTCGTGCTCGCCTCGTTGCCGACCGTCACATACTTGTCGATGCCTATGCCGCGCCGCTCGGCCGCGGAGAGGAGCTGCACGCCGATGTTGCCGGACTGGGAGACGACGCTCAGGCGGCCGGCCTGCGGCCGCAACTCCAGAAAGCCGACGGCGTTGAGCCGGCTGTGCGTCGCGACCAGACCCATGCAGTTGGGGCCGATCAGCGTGACGCCGGCGGTACGCGCTGTTTGCGCCAGCTGCGCCTCTGCCGCGGCTCCCGCCTCTCCCGCCTCCGAAAAGTCGGCGGCCACCACGAGCGCGACGGGGATCCCGCGCTCGCCGCACTGCTCGACCACGGCGTTCACCTGGGTGGCTCCCAGCGTCACCAGCGCCAGGTCCGGGGCTTCCGGCAGCTCCGCGACGCTCTGGAAGGCGGGTAGACCGCACAGGGTGCCGCCACGACGGTTCACGGGGTAGATGGGACCGGCGAAGCCGCCGTCGATGAGGTTGTGCAGCAGGGAGCCGCCCCATTTGAGCGGGTCCTCAGAGGCGCCTATGACCGTCACTGAGCGCGGCGCGAACAGCGGCTTCAGATCGGGACGCGGCACGGGAAGGTCCGGCGACGTGGCCCCGGGCTCCTGTGTGGCCTTGCGCCCGCCGGCCGGCTTCGGGTCGACGATCATGAGCGCGTCGGCGGCGACCGGCGTCGCATCCTCGACGATGAGCGGATTGATGTCGATCTCGCTGATCGCCGGGTGGTCCTCGGCGATGCGCGCCACGGCGAGGATGACCGCCGTGAGCGCCGCGTGGTCGACCGGCGGCATGCCGCGGAAGCTGCCGAGCAAGGTGGCCGACCGGATGCCCGCCAGCATCTGGTCGATGTCGCGCTGCGCCAGCGGCGTCACGCCGAGCGAGATGTCTTTAAGCGCCTCGGTGAAGACGCCGCCGATGCCGAACACGACGACCGGCCCGAAGAGCGGATCGCGCTTCATGCCGACCATCAGCTCGCGCGCCCCGTGAAGCATGCGCTCGACGAGCAGGGAGGCGTCCGGGTCGCCGGCGCGCTCCAGCAGCGAACGTGCCGCGGCGCGTACCGTCTCCTCGTCCTGAATGCCCAGGACGACCAGGCCACGCTCGGTCTTATGACTGATGTGCGGCCCCACAGCCTTGAGCGCGACGGGAAAGCCTACGCGGCGTGCGATCGAGACGGCTTCGTTCTCGTCGCGCGCGCCGCCGCCCTCCGGCACGGCCACGCCGTAGGCGGCCAGCACGGCTTTCGCCTGGCGCTCGTCAAGGGCCGCACAGCCGTCGCTCACGGCGCTCTTGATGATGTCTCCCGGGTCTGCAGTGGCCAAGACGAGTCCCACGACTTCCCTTTCCGTTACACAGAGATAATAGTATAAAGAGTAGTTCTTTCGTTCAAAAGGTACAACATGAGTATGCCCNNGGAGCGTGATGAGAGCTGAACTGACGTTCGGGCGGGTCGAAAGCCTCGATCCCCCCTTCACTACCGCGAGCGCCAGCGAGAACGTCGCCTGGTTCATCCGGGCGATGATCTTCTCGGGCGAGTTGGGGCCGGGCGACCGGCTTCCTTCAGGACGCGATCTCTCGGCCCGGCTCGGCATCTCCATCGTCACGCTTCGGGTGGCACTCAAGGCGCTCGAGGTGGCGGGCTACCTCGTCACCAGCAGAGGTGCCCGCGGCGGCTCGAGAGTGAACGACCTGAACGCGCTGACCCGCTGCTGGACCAGTTGGATGCGTGACAAGGCAGGCGAGGTCGACGAGATCTGCGAGTTGCGCGAGACGATCGAGATCAAAATTGCCCGGCTCGCGGCCGAACGGCGCTCGGAGACGGAGCTCGAGGCCATCGAGCAGGCGAACACGCTGCTGCTCGCGCCGGGCTCCTCGGTCCTGCGCTGGAACGTCGCCTTCCACGACGAGTTGGCGCACGCCGCTCACAACAGGCATCTGGAGCGCGCCATGGTCGAAGTGCGGGGCGAGCTCTTCCTGCCGGCCGACGCGTTCCTGCGCGAGCATCGGGTCGTCGAGCTCGTCGCCGCCCACGGCGCCGTGCTCGACGCGGTGCGCGCTCGCGACGCCGACGCGGCGGCGGAATGCATGCGCTCGCATCTCGTGGATACCCGGGCAGTCATCAGGCAGTCGGTGCAAGAGTCTGCCGAAGTCTGATCCGGTGACCTGCTCTCGGCTGACGCATCGGCACGGTTCGCGTCGAACGTGGGAACGCTTCGTCTCGAGTGTCTCGACTGATGAACAGTCGAGGTGACTACGCGTGCAGCCATCTCTTGGAGGTCGTCGTGAGAGTTGCCCACTCCGTCCGCCGAAGCGCTGCCGGGGCCACCGTGGTGGTCGCTGCCATGGTGTTGGTCGCAGCCTGTGGCTCGTCAGCCAAAGCAACGACCGCAGCAGCGTCAAGTGGACCGTCGGCGAGCGCCGGCAGTTCGGCGCCCGCGACTGCCAGCAGTTCCGCGCCAGCGACGGCGAGCAGTTCGGCGTCCGCGACTGCGACGTCGCGGACCATCATCACTCGATCCGAAGCTGGTGCCGCGCTCGGACAGGCAGTGAAGCCGCCTGTTGAAGGGCGCGCCACTGTAGAAGGGGGTATCGCCGCCGTCTTCTACGGGCCTGACGCTCCGGCCGGAGCCAACCCGGACGTCCCTGTCACCGACAGTGTCAGGGTCGTGCTGGTCACCGGCCCCAAGGCGCTCAAGTACTTCAACGACTACCGGTCAAAGGCTTCCGCTCAGCCGATCGCCGGACTCGGCGACAAGGCCTACTACGACGGCTATGCATCGCTGAGCGTGCTGAAGGGCGACGAGTATCTCCGAGTCGCCGTGATCGGTGTGAAGAGTGTCCTGCAGGCCGAGGAGAGGCTCGCTGCCGGTGCAGTGCCCCGGATGTGATCCGGCTAAGGCGAAACGGCGTCTCGGAACGGCGCCCGAACCGCGCGCGCCTCGACGTTCAGACCGGCCACGACGGCGTATCGGAGCGTTGGCGCTAGCTGCTGTCTATGTCTATCATCGGATGAGTCCGTCGGATGGCACGCCCAGTCGTCTTGCGTGCCGCTTGGTGAAAGCGATCCCATGACTGGAACACACGCAATCAGCCGCCGGTGGGACAGGATCACGCCCCGCGCCGGCGTCCGCGTCCAGATGTTCTCGGCGGCCCTGCTCTGGCTGGTCGGCACGAGCTTTCTGCTCGTGCGCGGTGTCCTGTTCATCGAGGCGCCGGGCCCGGGGTTCCACTTCGGCTACTGGATCGTGCCCATCGCGATCGCCGCGATCGTGATCGGCGTCATTAAGGCGCGCTACATCCTCATCAGGTACGCCGACAAGGCCGCCGCGCGCATCCAGGTCCGCGGGCACGCCTGCTATTTCGGCTTCTTCGCGCCGATGTCGTGGCTGTTCGTGTGCGTGATGATGGGCGGCGGGATGCTGCTGCGACATTCGGTGCTCGTGAACTTCGCGTGGGGCCGCGTCTTTCTCTCCACGCTCTACATAGCCGTGGGCACCGGCCTGGCCATCGCCGATCGCATCTTCTGGATCGCGGCGCTGCGCTCCCAGCCGGAGTCGGAGACGAGATCCGCCGTCGGGTAGGTCGCAGCGCCGAGCGCGTCACGACGTGTACCATGGACTCGTGCACTGCGCTGCCGTGGCCATCAGTCTTCGCGGTGGGCGGCGCGCCCGGCGGCAACCAAAGGCCAGGCCGCGACGAGCGGACGCAGCCGGTGAGCTCGGAGTCAGGTCAGGGCGGCCTCAGGCGGGACGGCCCAAGCGAAGAATCGGAGTGGGCGCACACGGCGACAGAGCCTCGAGTAGAGTTTCTCAAGACCCTTGCGAGAGAGCTCGCTCCGCTCGGCCAGACCGCCGCTGAGCTGACGGCGCAGCTTGCCGCCTGCGCCGCCGGCCTCGGTGTGTACGCGCAGTTCTTCGTGCTGCCGAGCATGGTGCAGATCATCTACGAGGAGTTCGGCGAGGAGCACATCGCCTTCGTTCCCGTGGGCCGCGGCACCGTCGATCTCGAGAGCCAGGCCCTCCTCGAGAGCGTCGCCGTCTCGGTCGGAAAGGGCTGGATCAGCCCGCAGGCGGGAACGCGACGCATCGAAGCTCTCGTCGCCCAGCGGCCGCGTTTTCCCCTGTGGCTGCGCCTCACGGCCGGGGGACTGGGACCGTCCGCCGTTGCTCTCCTTCTGGGCGGCGGCCTACGCGAAGCCGTCGCGGCGATGGGTATCGGCTTGGCCGTGGCGGTCTTTCATGGCCTTGCCCGGCGCAGCGGCCGGCTGGAGGGCCTGCTGGAACTCTCCTCGGCCGCCTTTGCCGCGTGTCTGGCGCTGTTGCTGGGCCATTTCATGCAGCGTTTCGACGCGACCGCCGTCGTACTGGCGTCGATCGTGCAGCTGCTGCCCGGCCTGCGCATCACCCAGGGCGTCTCCGAGCTCGCCGCCGGCGACCTTGTCTGCGGCACCGCGCGCCTTGCCGGGGCGGGCATGACGCTGCTCAACTTGAGCATCGGCGTGACGTTCACCTGGACGGTCTTTCACCGGCTCCACGAGTTCCCTGTGCTGGGAGGCGCGCATGGGGCTACGATGGCGATGCTGGCGCTGGCCGTCATCGGCGCGGCGCTGGCCTTCTCGGTCTCGGAGAACGCCCGGAGCCGCGATGTCGGCTGGGTCTTCGTCGCTGTGATCGTCGCCACCATCGCCAGTCGCGTGGGCGTCTGGGCGCTCGGCACGACCCTCGGAGTCGGCATCGCCAGCCTGGCGGTGGGACTTGCCGGCAACGTCTACTCGCGCTATCTGCATCACCCCAAGTCGACGATCACGGTACCGGGACTGACGGTGCTCGTGCCGGGCGCCCTGGGCTTTAAGGGCGTCTTCAGCCTGGTCAGCAAGGGCGGCCCCGGCGGCGTCAAGGTGCTCGTCACGACGCTGCTGCTCGCCGTGGCGCTGGTCGTCGGCTCGACGATCGCCGAGGCGATCGTGGCGCCGCGGACCGTGAGCACGCGAGTGATCGACCCGATCCCCCTGCCGCCCCGGCTGCCGCGCCTGGGGCGGCGCGGACGATCGTCAGGACGTGCGCCCAAGTAGCTGCCGGGGGCAGGCGCCGGCAAGAAGGGATCGAGTCTCCCACGGCGGCCGTTACGAGAGGCGCACCTTCGCGTAGCTTCGTTCGAAGGCCGCGTTGAACTCTCCCAGGTCGCGCAGGAACGTGCCGGCCTGTATCTGTTCCTCGGTCGGCCGCATGGAGCGCTGCACCAGACTGCGCACCAGCGGGTCGGCGGCCGGCGCGACCGGCTGATAGCCGGTGTGGTCGGCGTTCCTTGCGGCCACGCGCGGATCGAGCAGATAGTCCAGGCACCGATGCGCGGCGGCCGTGTGCAAGGCGTTGGCCGGAATACACGGAGCATCGGCCCAGACGCGGTAGCCCTCGATGGGCAGGATGTAGCGGATGCCCGGCGCGCCTTGCGTGATCGCCGCCGCGACGTCGCCGTCCCAGCACTGCACGATGGCCGTACCCTCGAGGATGGTCTGCGCGGCCGCCTGCGTGTCGTACCTGGTCACCAGGGGCTTCTGCGCCGTCGCCATGGCTGTCGCCTGATCGAGCAGCCCCTGGTCGGTCGTATTGGGATCGGCGCCGAGCAAGTAGAGGGCCGGGCTGAGGACCTCGCGCGAGCCGTCGAGCATGGCGATCTGCCCTCTGTACTGCGGGTCGCAGAGCATCTGCAGGTCTTCTTGGGCGCCGCGATCCGGTCGAGGCGCACCGCGAAGCCCTCGGTGCCGAAGCAGAAGATCGCGATGTACTTGGTGCCGTCGGTCCCCGGATCGTAGGGCGGCGATTGGCAGTAGGGCTGAGTGACGTGCTCGTGGGAGTGGTCGGTCGACGCTGGGGGTTACTCGTATCTCATCGATCAGACTCCGGGGGCGGTCCCTCCCGCGCAGATCACGAGCTCGGTGGTGCGCTTCTCGTCGAGGCCTGCGCAGGTGGGTCTGCGGCCCTGGGACATTGCGAGCGGCGATCTGAACGGCGACGGTAAGCTCGACGTCGTCGTGGCAAACTACGCCGCCGACACGGTCAGTGTGCTGCTCGGTAAAGGCGACGGCAGCTTGAAAGCGGCGGCACGTCCCGACAACGGCGCCCACGCTTAGAAGGAAGTCCGTTCGGGAAGAGGTCGTGCGTTTCTCGCCGGGAGGGGCAGGAGCTCCGCGGTGTGCCGAAGGTCGCGAGAGGCATCGCCCAAAGCAGGCGACGCCACTCGCTCGGTGGGCGGCGGCGCGGGGACTACTCGGCGCGGATTCGGACAGTGAGCGGCCGACGTACCTCCTTCCGGGGCACGCGCTGCTCCAGGCGGGTCGCAAAGGAGAGTCCGTATGAAGTCACATGCATCCCGGACAATGGGTCTCATGGTCGCGCTCGCCGTGGTTGCGGGGCTCGCGCTGGTGGCTGCCGCCTGTGGCTCGTCATCGCCGAGTTCCTCGAGCACGAGCGGCGCGGGGGGCTCCCCCATCAAGATCGGGTTCTTCGCACCCGAGTCGGGATTCGCCGCAGCCGACGGCGCCAGTGCCTATGACTCGGCGCAGCTCGCAGTCAAGGACCTGAACGCGGCCGGCGGCGTCAACGGCCGCAAGCTACAGCTCGTCAACTACGACGACGCCAGCGACCCGAAGCAGGCTGTGACCATCGCCACGCGACTTGTGACTCAGGACAAGGTCACCGCCGTCGTCAGCGGCTCCTACAGCGACCAGACACTTGCCGTGGCGCCGATCTTCCAGCGCGACAGCATTCCCATGCTGGCCGCCTATGCCATCAATCCCGGCATTCCGGCCACCGGCGATTACATCTATCAGCAGGACTTCAACGGCATCGTCGAGGGCAGGGCCGGCGCCGTGGCGCTGGTCAACAACCTGGGCGCCAAAAAGGTGGCCATCGTGGCGATAAAGAACGACTTCGGCTCGTCGCTGGTGCAGGGTTTCACCGAAGCGGCCAAGGCGCTCGGCGCGACGATCGTCGCCACCGACTACAACCAGTTCGGCGAGAAGGATTTCACGCCGATCCTGTCGCGCGACAAATCCAAGGGCGCGACCGGTTTCTACATGGCCCAGTACTACACTGAAGGTCAGCAGTTCATCAACGACTGGAACACCCTCGGATTCAAGTACCCCCTCGTCGGCACCGAGGGCATCGACTCCACTACCCAGTTCTTCCAGCCAGTCGGCGTCAAGGCGAACGGCTTGGTGTTCACGACGCCGTTCAACCGCGACAGCACCGAGGCCGTGGTGAAGAACTACGTCACGTCGTTCACGGCGGCCTACGGTCACGCTCCGGACATGGTCGGAGCGACCACGTATGACTCGTTCCTCGTGCTGGCGCAGGCGATGAAGGCCAAGGGCACGTCTCCGAGCCAGATCAAGGACGGGATCGCCGCCACCACCAACTTCGTCGGGACCACCGGCACGATCCAGAAGTACATCAAGGGACAGGTCGTCAAAGCCGTCGACCTGCAGATCATCAAGAACGGGGAACCACACCAGTACGCTACTCTCAGCGACCCGGCACTGATCACTCCCTGATCTGCTCAGACTGCGGCGGGGGCCCGGCGCGGGGCGAACAATGGTTCTGTCGAGCTTCATCAACGGCATCGTGCTCGGCTCGCTGTACGCCCTGATCGCGCTGGGTCCCTCGCTGATCTACGGCATACTGAGGATCCTCGACATCGCCAACGTGGCCGGCCTCACGCTGGGCGCCTACACGGGGCTCAAGGTATTCGACGCCACGCACTCGCTCCTGGCGGGTCTGGTCGCAGGCATGGCGGCCTCTGCCGTGTTCGGGTTCCTGCTGCAGCGGTACCTGTACCGGCCCATCCTGGGCCGCGGCCCACTCATCCCGCTGATCGCGAGCATCGGCATGTTCATCGCCATGGAAGAGGTCTTCCGGCTGGTGTTCGGGCCCTACCCGCTCGACTTCCCCGCCAAGGTCCCCCTGCCCACCGTCCACATCGGTGGTGCCGTCGTCACGGGGGTCGAGCTCGTGATCCTCATCGTCGGGGTTGTGGTGCTGGCGGCCACGTGGTTTACGTTGCGGCACACTCGCCTGGGCCTCGCCTGGCGGGCTACGTCGCAAGACCGGGAGACCGCGTCGTCCATGGGCATCAACACCGGTCTGGTGATAGCCATGATCTTCGTGATCGGCTACGCGCTGGCCGCCGCCTCCGGCGTGCTGCTCGGCGTGAACTACAACACCGTCTATCCGACGATGGGCGACATCCCGGCCTACAAGATGCTGGCGATCATCGTCCTCGGCGGCCTGGGTAACCCCCTCGGCACTATCGCCGCCGCCATGCTGATCGGGCTGGTCGAGACGTTCGTGGTGGCCTACGTGGGCTACGTGCTGCCGCGCGACGCCGTGGCGTTCATCGTGCTGATTGTCATCCTGCTGGTACGGCCGCAGGGATTGCTGCCGGCGGAGAGTTTCCGGTCATGAGTTACTGGATCGTCGTCGGCGTCACGGTGGTCATCTACGCGATCCTGACCGTCAGCCTGAATATCGTCGTAGGCTACGTCGGTCAGCCCAACCTGGCTCAAAGCGCCTTCTTCGGCATCGGCGCCTACTTCGCGGCGGTCTTCTCGACGCGCTACCACACGTCGTTCTGGTGGACGATCCCACTCGCCTTCGTCACGGCCGGAGCGGCCGGCCTGGCTCTTGGGGCCATCAGCTTGAGGCTGCGCGAGGACTTTCTCGCCATCACCACGATCGGGCTGAACTTCGTCGTTGTGGCCGTCTTTCAGTATGCGCCGTTCTTCGGAGGCGCCGTGGGCATCTACGCCATCCCGCTGCCGTCCATCGCAGGGCACCCGTTCGGCAACACGGCGTTTCTGGTCGTCGGTCTCGTGATGCTGGCATCCGTCATGGCGGTCAGTAAATACCTCGAGCACACGTGGTTCGGCGCCTCGCTCATGGCTATCAGGGACGACGAGACGGCCGCCTCGTCGATAGGCGTGCCAGTGGCTTCTTACAAGGTCATGGCCTTTGTGTTGAGCGCCGCCTTCGCCGGCATGGCCGGGAGCCTGTACGCTCCTTTCCTGAGCGTCGTGACGCCGACCAGCTTCGGTTTCACGGAATCGGTCGTCATACTCGCCATGCTGATCTTCGGCGGTCTGGGCACGATCCGCGGTGCGGTCGTCGGGGCGCTCATCCTGGGGTCGCTGCCCGAGGCCTTCCGGTTCATCTCCAACTACCGGCTGCTCACCTTCGGCGT
>PKYM01000308.1 GCA_003132645.1 Actinomycetota bacterium
CAGAAACGGCGCGGCGGCGTGCACCCGAGCCACGATGTTGCTGCGGATGATGATGCGGCTGTGGGAGTCGATCGCCTTGGCGGTGAAAAAGCGGATCGTGCCGAAGCGCACCGAGAAGGCCAGCTTGTTGAAGGCCGAGCTGATCGGGATACCGCCGTCGCCGGTGTAGTGGGTGTAGACGTCGCCGCTGTTACCACCGGGGTAGTCGAACTCGGCGGTCTTGGTGTCGACCAGCGAGTAGTTGGTGCCCAGCAGGCCGTAGTAGATGCGCGGCTGGGTGATCGCCAGGTCGGGCGCGCTGGAGGTCGGCGGCACGTCCTGCACGAGAAAGTCGGGCGAACCGTCGGAGGTGACCTGGTTGACCGCCGAGACCACGACCCCGAAGCCGTGGGTGTAGGTGAGGTGCTGGTTGACCCAGGTGCGGTTCTGGGCCGGCAGGCCCGCCACGTTGATCTCGCGCGGCGCCAGCATGGTCTCGCGGTAGACGCCGTTGACGTCGTAGCGGTCGACGCCGACAGAGGTGAACTGGTAGTAGTTGCGCAGCTTCTGGAGCTGGTTGTAGCTGGCAAGCAGGGTGCGCGGATCCCAGAGGCGGATGTTGCGGATGGTGGCGTCGTTTATGGCCAGCTTGGCCGTGCTCAGGTCGCCGGTGAGCGGGTACTGGGTCTGACTGATCTTGTCGAGGTGGTAGGCGGCCCGCGTGGCGGCGATGTTGTAGCCGATGTAGCTCTGCTCCTTGGCCTGCTGGTTCGGACTCACGATGAGCGACTGCATGACCGCCGGGAACACGACCCGCACGACGATCAGCGCGACCACCCAGCCGCCGATGGAAAACAGGGGCCAGCGCCAGCGTCGCCGCCAGAAGGCGTTGGCGATGAGCAGCGCGCCCAGCAGCCAGCCGATGACCATCATGATGCGCATGCCGGGCAGGCCGGCGTGGATGTCGGTGTAGCCCGCCCCGGCAACGACGCCGCCGGTCGAGTACAGCAGGTTCCAGGCCTTGAACAGATAGCCCGCGCCGGCGAGCGCGAAGATGAGGCCGAGCATCACCGAGAGGTGCGCGACCGACGGCCCTCGCGGCTTGATGACAAAGCCCACCGTCGGCTGCCCTAAGCCGCGCCCGAACGGACCGCGGACCACGTTCTCGGGCTGCTCGACTTTGGGCGCGGGGCGCTGCTGGGGCAAAACGAGCCCGCCGAGGGCGGCGTGCACCACGACCGCCGCGACAAGGCCGGCGATGAGCGCGCCCATGAGCAGGCCGTAAGCGGCCTGCCAGGCCGGCAGCGTGAACACATAGAAGCCCAGGTCGTGGTGGAAGATCGGATCGCTCGTGCCGAAGGGCACGCCGTTCAGGGCGCGCTGGTAGAGCAGCCAGTCGGCCGACGCGCCAGCCCCCACGATGACGGCGATCACCGCCGAGACGACGATGCCGACCCTGCGCAGCGCCTGCACAGTGTTCTCGTTGACGTATTCGACGACGTCGATGCCCTCGAAGGCGCGGTGGCGCGGCGCCAGGCGCCGCGCGATCTCGATGTTGCCGAAGAAGATGACGAAGAAGACGATGCCGGCCACCACGCCGACGACCAGCCGCGACCAGATCTGACGCCAGAAGACGACCCGCAGGCCGACCTCGCCGAACCACAGCCAGTCGGTGTAGGCGACCAGATAGACGACGAACAACACCAGGGCGAGCACGATTGCCCCCACGGCGATGCCCCCGATCAACCGGCGGCGATGAGACGCCGGCGGGCGCGGCTTCTTGGGAGGCATCTGATAGACCTTGGCCATGGTGCCATTATGTCAGAAGAAAGGGCTCCTGACGCCGTCTTGCCCGTGAAGATCGGCGCACGTGCGAAGGAGGCGGTCGCCGCGGCGCGCCTTGCGGCCCGGCCGCGAGCGTCTACTCCGTGGTCACTCCGCGGCTGCGGGCGGCCGCCCGCAGCCGCCTCGAACGGTTAGCCGACCCTCGTTTGCGGGCAATTATCAACCACTATGACGTCAGTAGACCCTTGCAGTGACCTCCACCTCAGCGCCAAGTACGATGGTGAGCGGGCGCACATCATCGCCCAGGGCAATCTCGACGTCTACACGGCACCTCTCCTGCGCGCGCAGCTGGTTGACGCCGTCGACGCCGGCGCGCGACGCATCACGCTCATCGTGCGTGGCGTCAACCTGATCGACAGCTCGGGGCTGAGCGGCCTGGTGTTCGGCTACAAGCTGGCCACGGGCTGCGGCGGGGACTTCACGCTGTGCGGCGACGAGGCGCTCGTCGCCCGACTGCTGGCCCGCACCGGGCTCGACCGGGTGATCCCGCTGCACCGCGATTTCGACCGCGGCGGCGGCGAGTTCAGGGCGACGGGCTCCTGACGAGAGCCGCCGCGCTGCAGTAGGTCAGCCGCACGCTTCCTGATCAGCCGCGCCCGTCGGCGACGCCGTCGAGTGGGTTCCAGCGGCTCGCTTCTTCGCCCAAGAATGCCAAGAACCGGTTGACCATGCGCGGGTCGAACCGACGACCCGATTCGGCGCGCAACGAGGCGCCGCCGGAGACGCTGTCGCGGACGTAGGCGCGCAGCACGGCGAAAGCCCGCGCCACCCGCGGGATCGACTCGCCCCGCAGGCCTTCGGGATACCCCGCGCCGTCCCAGCGTTCGGTGCCGTACAGCAGCGCCGCGAACAGGTGGTCGACCGGCGGCGTCGGGGGTGCGGGCGCATCGCCGGCAGAGCCAGAGCCCACGACCCGCAGCCCGGCGGCGGTCCCGGCCGCCTCGAACGTCTGCACAGCCGTGGCGAGGGCGTCGGTCTCTTGCGTCGAGAAGCCGGCGCGCGCCGCGAAGCGGCGCGCGAGTCCGGCGAGCGGCGTCTGCCCGGCGAGCGCGGCCGCGGGCCCGTCGTCACCGGAGGTGTAGACGCAGTTGCGCCCGTGCGCCTTGGCGGAGAGCAGGGCCGCGTCGGCCGCACCGAGGATGCCGTCGGTGTCGTCGGCGTGATCGGGGAAGGCCGCGATGCCCACCGAGATCGTGACCGTGAGTCCCGGCTCGACCGCCGACAGATCGGCGACCTGACCGCGGATGCGCTCGGCCACCCGGCGCGCCTCGTCGACGTCGGCGTGCGGCAGGATCATGGTGAACTCCTCGCCGCCGTAGCGCGCCGCGAAGTCAGATTCGCGTGAACAGCGCCGCAGCACCTCGGCCACGTCGCGCAGCACCTCGTCGCCGCGTTGGTGGCCCACCGAGTCGTTGACCGACTTGAAGCGGTCNNTGGTTGAACAGCCCGGTGAGGCCATCGGTCGAGGCCTGGACTTCCATTTCCTTGTAGGAGCGCGCGTTGCGGATGGCGATGGCCGCGAGGTTGGCGAAGAGCTGAACGATCTCGAGCTCGCGGGTGTCGAAGGTGCGGCCCGCCAGGCGGTCGACGGCCAGCAGACCGATGACGGCGCCCATAAAACGCAGCGGCACGAGTATCGACGCTTGCGGCTCGAGATCGGTGCCGGGCACCAGCACGCCGCGAGGATCGTGGGTCATGTCGTTGACGAGCTGGGGCTCGTCGTGACGAACGACCCAGCCGCCGACGCCGTGGTCGAGCGGCTGGCGGAAGAGCATCATCTCCTTGGCCCACTTGTCTTGCGCGAAGATGGTGACGAGCTCGTTGGCGCTTTCGTCGACCAGGGCGATGTCGATCGTCTCGTAGTCGACGAGCATCTTCAGCACGTCGGCGATCTGTGCGAAGACGGCCGTATGGTCGAGCGTCGAGAGCAGCGTGGCCGAGACGTCGAGCAACTCGTGGCGGACCTTGAGCTGCTGTTCGAGGAGATCGGTCGTGCGCTCAAGCTCCTCGTACTGGCGGGCGCTCTCGACAGCGGCCGCGGCGAAGGCGGCGAAGACTTCGAGCTCCTTGGCCAGATCGAGCGTGGGCTGGGCGCCGTCGGCCGGGTCGGCCAAGTCGAGCACCCCGATGATGCGGTTGGCGCGGTCGCGCAGCGGCACGAGCAGCTTGTCGCCGGCCGGCCAACCGCCAGGCGGCCGCTGGTCGGGGGCGCCGAGACTAGGCTCGGAAAGCGGAAAGAGCGCGCGCTCTTCGGGCGTGTAACGGTGCTTGCGCTGATCGACGAAGAAGGCGCAGCCGATCTGATAGCGCTCCAGCATGAGCGCTGCGAAGGCGCTCGCCGGCACTGGGGTGTCGAGGATGGTCTGGTCGCGCGCCTCGTCGTGGCCCACGACGGCGTGAGCACGGAAATGGTCGTCGCCCGGCGCGCTCAGGTAGACGGTGACCTCGTTGAAGCCGAAGGTGCGCGCCGCGCCCGTGGCGATCGAGCGCACCACCCCTGGCAGGTCGGGACTCGAGCGCAGCAGGTTGCCAAGCTGGACGAGGTTCGCCAGCAAGCCGTCGGACGACGAATCGTTTGGACGTTCCTTGGAGAAGATGCCCAGCGGTGACCCCCCAATGCCGCGCGACCCACCGTCGCGCGTGACTGCCAAGTCAACGTGTGTATAGTACTCCCAGTCTGCCCCCTAACTGGAGTTGCCCCGCCCGGCACCCACGCGTTTCCGTTGTCCGGTCTGTCGACAGAACGTGTGGCGGCGAAGCGACGGCAGGGCTATGCGGGCAGCGGCGAGCGGCGGCGATGCGGCGGCGGCTCTGCCGCCGCCGCATC
>PKYM01000024.1 GCA_003132645.1 Actinomycetota bacterium
GGCGCTCGGCCTCAACATCAAGGACACCGGCAAGGCCGTCGAGATCGCCCTGGCGCTCACCGGTCTGCTGGTCAGCGGCGCCGTCGCCGGCCTGCTGTTCTTCGTGGTTGTGACGAGCGAAGAGCGCCACCCCGCCGGCGGTGATCAGCGGATACCCAATGAGCCGGAGCTCGTCGACCAGCCCGGCGTCGATACAGCTCGCCGTCGTCCGAGCCCCGCCGATGAGGTAGATGTCCCTGCCGGGCTGCTGCTTGAGGGCGGCGATCTCGTCGAGTCCCCGGAGGAAGCTCGTGTGTGGCCAACCCGCCGACGTCAGGGTGCGCGAGAGCACGTAGTGCGGGGTTTGCGCGGCAAAGCGTGCCCAGTCGACCTCACCTGGCGTCGGCGTGGGCCCGCCGCTCCAGACGGGCTTGTCCGGCTCGTTCTGTATCGCGGTCCAGTAGCCCTCGTACTCGGGGTACATGCCTCCCCCGAGCACGCAGGCGTCTATCTGCGGCGTCAGGCCGTAGTCGTCCGACCACGCCGCTACCCAATGCGAACTGTTTTCAGGACCCCGTACCATCCCATCAGCAGAGATCTTCATGCCGGCGATCAACTTGCGCATGCCAACCTCCAGTCGACTGCACCATGAACGACACAACTACCCGCACCAGCGCGACTCGGCCCTGTTGCGCGTCACGCCGTCCGTTCGACCTGCTCCGACCAGCTCGCCGCGCCGCTCTCGCCGTTGAGGAACGGCAGCACGGCGCGCACCATCGCGGGCGCCGCACCGGTCTCGTAGTGCGTCAGGCCGGGCAGAACGGCGAGGCGATTCTGCGACATGTTCTCGCGCATCCAGCCGGCGTCGCGCAGACCGCCACCCAGCAGCTTGTAGAACTCGACGATGTGCTCGGGGCGGTACATGTCGCTGTCGCCGAAGACGATCATCACCGGCATGCGGAGCGCCTTCACGTCGGCCGAGAAGTCGTAGGGCTCGCGGATCAGCTCGCCCATGCGGTCGAGCAGCCTTGGGAAGTCTTCGGGGTGCGGCGCGATCGCCGCGTAGGACTGGTACATCGGCGTGTCCTTCATCATGCCGGCCATGGCGCCGTTCATCTGCGCCTGCTGGGGCCGCATCTCGGGGTAAAAGCCGTCCAGGCTGAAGCCCGCCGAGACCAGCACCAGGCGGCGCACCAGCTCGGGGTGCTGCGCCGCGAGGCGAAAGGCGACCCCGCCGCCAAACGAGTAGCCGAGCGCGTCGACCTGGCCGTAGCCGAGCCGTCCCAGCAGCACCGACATGTCGTCGCCTATGTCCGCCAGCCTGATCGGCCGGTCGCCCAAGGTGGTGCGACCGTGTCCCTGAAGATCGACGGCGATCACCTGGCGGCTCTCGGCCAGCAGGGGCAGGACCGGCCCGAAGAAGTCGATCGAGCACAGCCCGCCGTGGAGCAGGAGCAGGGGCTCGCCCTCGCCGTGATCTCGTAGTAGTAGTCGATGCCGTTGGCGCTCACTCGTCCGCTCTTTTTGGGTGAGGAGCTGGGAAGGAATCCGGCTTCCATGATCGCTGCCATCCTTTCTCGTGGTCGCACAGCAGGTTGGAGGCCGCTGCGCATCACGTCTCGTCGTTCACCTGCTGCCCCTAAGTGTTCCCGGGGTGGCGCTTCCTCGTTTCTGGGGGGCGTGGAAGGTGCCTGGGCGAGCACGAGCTCATGCCGGGACAGAGCCCCGACCTGAAGCCCTCGCCTCGCCCGCCTTCCCACCCAAGGACTGCAGTGAGGCGACCGCGGGTAGTGACCATAAAAGACCTTCGATAGCGATGGAGATGCCATCATGAGTACTGGTCCACTCATTCTCGTCACCGGCGGCACCGGCACACTCGGGAGCCACGTGGTCGCGCGTCTGCGAGATGCCGACCGCACGACACGGGTGCTCAGCCGGGGCAGCCACCCCTCCGACAAGGGCGTCGAGTACGTCGTCGGGGACCTGTTGAACGACGCGGGGATCGAGGCCGCGATCGATGGAGCGGAGACTATCGTGCACTGCGCGGGAGGCAGGAAGGGCGACGACGAAGCGACCCGTAACCTGGTGGGAGCCGCGTCGCGAGCCGGCGTGCGCCACCTCGTTTACATCTCGGTCGTAGGCGCCGACCGGGTGCCGATGGTGAGCGGCTTCGACCGCGCCATGTTCGGCTACTTTGGGACCAAGCACGCGACGGAGCAGGTCGTGTCCGGCAGCGGCCTGCCGTGGACGACCCTGCGGGCCGCCCAGTTCCACGACCTGCTCCTGCTGGTGGCCCGGCAAATGGCGAAGCTGCCGGTGCTGCCGGTTCCGTCGGGCATCCGGTTTCAGCCGATCGACGCCGGCGAGGTCGCCGACCGGCTCGTGCAGCTGGCGCTCGGGGAGCCGGCCGGCCTCGTGCCCGATCTCGCGGGCCCGCGCATCTACGGTGTGGGCGACCTGCTGCGCGCGTACCTGCAGGCACGCGGCATGCAGCGGACGATGGTACCCGTCCGGATCCCCGGCGAGGCCGCCAAGGCGCTGCGCGCCGGCGCGAACCTGGCTCCGGAGCGAGCCGTGGGGCGGCGAACGTGGGAGGAATTCCTGGCCGAGCGGGTGAGCCCGGCGAGCGGCGCGGAAGCCCGCCACGACATGGCCGCGTAGTCTCGGTCAGACGGGCAGAGTGAGCAGATCCTCCACGGCGACCCCGCCCTGGCCGACGAGCATCGCGGTCGCCTGCTGGTACCGTGTCACGAAGGCGTCCACGCCGCGCCTGTCACGGTCGCGCGACCGGCCGGACTTGACCTCGATGGCGGTCAAGCTGCGCGGGGTCTCGACGACGTAGTCGACTTCGAGGCCGGCGTCGCGCCAGTAGAACAGGCCGCGAGGCTCCCGGACGCCCTGAGCCATCAGATGCGCTCCGACGGCCGTCTCAACCAGCCTGCCCCAGTACTCGG
>PKYM01000225.1:0-1165 GCA_003132645.1 Actinomycetota bacterium
CCTGGACGGTGCCGCGCGTCACGGGCGGGCTCCAGCCCACCGAGGTCGCGGCGTTGTGGGTCGGTCTCGACGGCCGCGGTACCTCGACGCTCGAGCAGATCGGTACGATCAGTGGCATGCTGGGCGGTAGCCCCGCCTACGAGGTCTGGTTCGAGGTCGTCCCCAAGGGGCCCGAGTACGTGACGCTGCCTATCAAGCCCGGCGACTCGATCACCGCCAGCGTCACGACGAGCGGCGACGGTCAGTTCACGCTGTTCATCCGAAACAACACGACCCACGTCGCCTACTCGACCCTGCAGCCGAGCCCGGGCGCCGAACTTGTCACGGCCGAGGTGGTCGCCGAAGCGCCGGCCACCATTTCCGGGCCGGCGCCGCTGCCCGACTTCGGCACGGTCCGCTTCACCAACGCCAGGGCCAACGGCCGGCCGATCGGCACCTTCACCTGGGACCACCTGAACATGAGCTCGGGGACCGTCCCCCAGGCCGACACTTCGGTGCTGGCGCGCGACGCCGGCAGCTTCTCGGTGACCTGGAGGCACGAGTAGACCCTGAAGCACGCTTGGTGCGGCGCGCAGCCGCGCCGCATCGGCGCGCTTTGTGTTCTTGCTCCCCGAGCCGGGAAGAGTCTCTCTGACGACTCATGCGCGCGGCGGGCGCGCTGCACGCGCCCGCCGCGCTCGATCAGAGACAGACACCATGGCAGACGATCACAACCCGGGACGCGCCGGCGACGGCCGACCCGTTGACGGCGACCCGCGACCCGCCGAGGCCTACGACCGTGACGGGCTCTCATGGGAGGCCAGCGTCTGGCTACGCGAGGCAGCCCGGGAGCCCCTTGCCTCAGCGCCGCCACGCCGGGCAGAGCTCATCTCGCCCGAGCCGCGGATCCGGCTGCCGCTGTGGCCGGTGTTCGCCTCCCTGCTGCTCCTGGTGGGCATCGCCGCGGGCCTCACCGTCCATCTCGCCCGCGGCGGCGCGGACACGCTCTTTGGCGTCCGGACCGGCGACACGGAGAGCTCTCTCAACTGGTCCGGCTATGCGGTCTCGCACGCCCGCTTCAGGAGTGTCACGGCGTCCTGGACTGTGCCGGCCGTGCGCTCGACCGCCGACCCCAGGGCCACGGCGAGCTTCTGGGTGGGACTCGACGGCCGCGACGGCCGCGGCC
>PKYM01000225.1:1265-4045 GCA_003132645.1 Actinomycetota bacterium
CGCCGCTGTCGTCGGCCGAGGTCGTGGCCGAAGCGCCGTCGTCGGCCGGCGGGCTCCTGCCGCTGGCCGACTTCGGCGCGGTCCATTTCGTCGGCGCACGGGCGAACGGGCGGCCCCTCGGCACATTCGACTGGAGCAAGGTGAACATGACCTCCAGCTCGCGGACCCTGGCCTCGGCGTCGGCGCTCTCCACCGACGGTACGGGCTTCACGGTGGTCTGGGACCGGCCCTGATCGGCGAGGGAGCGCCTCAGACCCGCTCCCGCCCGACCCGCTCCTGATCGGCTTGGCTCAGCCCGCCTCAGTCGTGCCGCCCGTTATCCGTGTGCTAAGTTACGGCTGAATTCCAGTGGCCGCGGCCGGGGGGCAGGGGCTGAAGATCTGGCGATTCGCATCTCCACGCGTCCACTGACGCGACTCGTTTCGGATACGAACGACAAGGAGGGTGACGTTGGCTAGTGAAGAGCAGCAGCCGACTGTCGAGGAGCTCAAGGCCAAGGCATACCAACCCATGGAAGACGCCATCAAGCTCCACCCGTTCTATCGCGGCAAGATCGAGACTACGCTCAAGTGCTGCGTGCGCGACCTCGACGACTTCGCCATCTGGTACACGCCGGGCGTCTCCAAGCCGTGCCTCGAGATCCAGGCCGACCCCGAGAAAGCCTACGAGTACACCAACAAATGGAACACGGTGGCGGTCATCTCCGACGGCACCCGCGTGCTGGGCATGGGCGACATCGGCCCCAAGGCCGGCCTGCCGGTCATGGAGGGCAAGAGCCTGCTCTACAGGTACCTGGGCGGCGTCGACGGCTTTCCGCTGATGGTCGACACCAAAGACCCCGACAGATTCATCGACTTCGTCAAGCTCGTGCAGCCCGGGCTCGGCGGCGTGAACCTCGAAGATATCGCCCAGCCCAAGTGCTTCCGTATCCTCGACACGCTGCGCGCCGAGTGCGAGATCCCGGTCTGGCACGACGACCAGCAGGGCACCGCCTGCGTCACCCTCGCCGGCCTGATCAACGCCCTCAAGGTCGTGGGCCGCAAGCTCGAAGACGCGAGCATCGCCTTCATCGGTTCGGGCGCCGCCAATGTCGCTATCAGCCGCCTGATCTTTGCCTACGGCGCCGACCCGGCGCGCTGCCGGGTGGTCGACAGCAAGGGCATCCTGTACAAGGGCCGCAGCGACATCGAAGCCGTCAAGGACGAATGGGTCGACAAGTGGAAGTACTGCAACATCACCAACGCCGAGCAGCGTAGCGGCGGTATCGCCGAGGCGCTCAAGGGCGCCGACGTCTGCATCGCCCTGTCCAAGCAGGGCCCCGACACGATCGCCAAGGACTGGATCCGCGACATGGCCGCCGACCCGATCGTCTTTCTGTGCTCCAACCCCGTCCCCGAGATGTGGCCCTGGGACGCCAAAGAGGCGGGCGCGGCCGTCGTGGCCACCGGCCGCTCCGATTTTCCCAACCAGGTCAACAACTCGGTCGGCTTCCCGGGCATCTTCCGCGGCACGCTCGACGTGCGCGCCAAGACGATCACCGACGAGATGTGCATCGCGGCTGCGGTCGAGCTCGCCAAGGTGGCCGAAGACAAGGGCCTGTCGGCCGACTACGTCATGCCGACCATGGACGACTGGGAGGTCTTCCCGCGCGAGGCCGCGGCGGTGGCCACAAAGGCCATCGAGCAGGGCGTCGCGCTGCGCACCGACCTGACCTTCGAGCAGGAGGTCATCGAGGCGACGGCGATCATCGCTCGCGCCCGCGGCCTCGTACAAGATGCCGAGTCGCTGGGCTACATCAAGATGCCCGAAGGCAGTCCGCCGCCACTGCCCACGACTGAGGCGATGAAGGCGCTTGGTCGTACGATCGCCGCCCAGGCGGCCGGCGTGGCAGGCGTGGCCGCCGACAAAGCAAGCGACGGTGCGCAGAAGGCCGCCGACACGATCCAGGAGTACGCCCGCAAGGCGGCCGAGGCCGCCCGCAAGGCGATGGAGGACCGGCGCGGCAAGTAAGGAGGGCCAGCGGTGACGGAACGGCGCTCACAGTGGGGCTTGCTGATCCCGTGGACGGTCCTGCCGGTCGCCCTGGCGATCATCCTGCTGAACGACTGGCTGCGGCACGGCCGACGGTCAAAAAGACAGGCGACCGGACCATAGGAGGTCGACGGTGAGCGTGGTCGACAAGACCAGAGAGCTCGATGTCGCGCTCGTCACCGACGCGGTGCGCGCGATGTGTATCGAGGCCAACTACGACCTGCCCGCCGACGTCTGCGAGGCGCTCGAGCGGGGCGCCGAGGCGGAAGAGTCGCCGGCCGGCAGGGCGGTCTTCGCGCAGCTCGCGGAGAACGCCGCCATCGCCCGCCGCGACCGCGTGCCGATCTGTCAGGACACGGGCTTTGCCGTGTTTTTTGTGAACCTGGGCCAGGACGTGCATCTCGTCGGGGGCTCGTTCGAGGACGCCGTCAACGAGGGCGTGCGCCGCGGCTACGGCGACGGCTTCCTGCGCAAGTCGATCGCCACAGAACCCGCCCAGGCGCGCCGCAACACGACCGACAACACGCCGGCGGTCCTTCACACCAGCATCGTCGCCGGCGATCGGGTGGAGCTCTGGATGATGGCCAAGGGCGGCGGCGCCGAGAACATGTCGTCGCTTGCCATGCTCAAGCCTTCGCAGGGCTGGCCGGGCATGGTGCAGGCGGTGCTCGACACGGTCTCGCGGGCGGGCGTCAATCCTTGCCCGCCGAACATCCTCGGCGTGGGCATCGGCGGCACCATCGACATGG
>PKYM01000328.1 GCA_003132645.1 Actinomycetota bacterium
GCGGCAGCCAGTACCGCTCGCTGGCCTACGGACGCCTGCTGCGCGAGAGCAAGATCATGCCCTCGATGGGCAGCCGCGGCGATGCCTACGACAACGCCGCCATGGAGAGCTTCATGGCGACCATCAAGAAGGAGCTCATCCACCGGCGGCGCTTCAAGACCAGAGACGAGGCGAGGCTGGCGATCTTCAAGTACATCGAGACCTTCTACAACCCGCTACGGCGGCACTCTTCGCTGGGCCAGAGAAGCCCGCTAAACTACGAACGCACAGCCCTGGCGCTGAGCACCTAGGCAGCTAGCGATGCGAAGCGCAAGACTGTCCACGGAACCGGGGCAACTCCAAGCCCAGAGTACGCGGTAGCCTTGCAAGAGAGCCTACGCTCTTCGGAGTAACAGTTCACCGTCACGCATGAGAGGGCTGCGTGGGGCGGTCCGCATATGCAGTCGTCGCGGGCTGTCTGTGAGGACGCCTGTTCGTGCCGTTGCGGCTAGCCACCCGTTCGAGGGACACCACCATTGTTTAGTGACCACTAACTTATGGTATACTCCCCACCATGAGTGAAATGACGACCACCAGATCGACCAAAGAAGAGCGCCGCCGCGAGATCATCGAGGCGGCGACCCACGAGTTCGCCATCAGCGGGCTCTACGGCACGCCGGTCACGGCGATCGCCAAGCGCGTCGGNNGCACCGTCGCCACCTTCCGCACCGCGGCGGCCGAGGCCGGCCCCGACGCCGACATGGAAGCCATCCTCATGTCCATGGGTCTCGCCTACGCGCACCTGCTCGAAGACGACCGCACGCTCCTGCTCATGCAACTCCAGGCTCACGCCGCCTGCGAAGACCCCGACGTGCGCACGGCCGTGCGCGAGGAGTTCCTGCGCCTCGTGCGTTTCGTGCAGTCGGCCTCGGGAGCGCCCGACGACGCCGTGCGGCCCTGGCTGGCGGAGGGCATGCTCATGAACGCCGCGGCCGCCATGGACCTTTCGCAGATCGACGCCGACTGGGCCCGCATGTGCACAGGTGAGTACATGATCGAGAAGTTCGCCAAGTTCCACAACCACGTCGCCAAGCTCCACGACCACGGCAAAGGGGGCGGCGCCTGAGCGAAGCCCAAGGCGCCGCCGCGCGCGCTCTCACGGGCGGAGCCGACTCTCTTTTTTTCCCTCCAAAACTAAGTGATTACTAAGTTAGAAGACCGTCAACCAGGAACTGAGAGGAGATGAACGCGATGAGCAAGAGGGCCACCATCTGGACCTTCATCATCACGTCCGTCGCGGTGTTCATGGTGTCGCTCGACAACCTCGTCGTGACCACCGCGCTGCCTGTGATCAAGCACGACCTGGGAGCCTCGCTCTCGGGACTGGAATGGACCGTCAACGCCTACACGCTGACCTTCGCCGTCCTTCTGCTGACCGGCGCCGCGCTGGGCGACCGCTTTGGGCGCAAGCGCATGTTCCTGGTCGGCCTCACCATCTTCACGCTGGGCTCGGCCGCCGCGGCTGTGGCGCCCAGCATCGGCGCCCTGATCGCGGCGCGCGCCCTGCAGGGCGTGGGCGGCGCCATCGTCACGCCGCTGACCCTGACCATTCTCTCGGCGGCCGTGCCGCCGGCTCGCCGCGGCCTAGCGCTCGGTATCTGGAGCGGTACCGCCGGCCTGGCCGTGGCGCTCGGGCCGGTCATCGGCGGCGCCATCGTCGACGGCTTCTCCTGGCAGTTCATCTTCTGGGTGAACGTGCCCATCGGCCTGGCCCTGCTGCCCTTCGCCTACATGCGTCTGACCGAGACGCGCGGCACCAACCGCTCGCTCGATCTGCCCGGTCTGGCCCTGGTCAGCAGCGGCCTGTTCGGCATCGTCTGGGGTCTGGTGCGCGGCAACGCCCACGGCTGGACCAGCCTCGGCGTGCTGCCGCCCATGGTCGTCGGCGCCGTCCTGGTGGCGGGCTTCGTCGCCTGGGAGCTGCGCGCCAAGGAGCCGATGGTGCCCATGCGCTTCTTCCGCCGCCGGTCGTTCGCGGCTGCCAACCTGACCTCGGTGTTCATGAGCTTCGGCATGTTCGGCTCGATCTTCCTGCTGGCCCAGTTCTTCCAGATCGTGCAGGGCTACACGCCGCTGCAGGCCGGCCTGCGCACCCTGCCCTGGACGGCGATGCCGATGCTGGTGGCGCCCATCGCCGGCATACTCTCGGACCGCATCGGCAGCCGCCCGCTGCTGATCGCCGGCATGGCCCTGATGGCGGGTGCTCTGGGCTGGCTGGCGGCGATCTCGTCGCCGACCGTGCCCTACGCCAACCTGGTGCCGGCTTTCGTGATGGCCGGAGTGGGCATGTCGCTCTACTTCGCGCCGGTCGCCAACCTGGTGCTGTCGAGCGTGCACCGCGACGAAGAAGGCAAGGCCTCGGGCATCAACAACACCGTGCGCGAGGTCGGCGGCGTGTTCGGCATCGCCGTGCTGGCCAGCGTGTTCGCGGCCGCCGGCAGCTACCTCACACCGGTCTCGTTCGTCAGCGGCCTCACGGCGGCCCTGTGGGTCGGCGCGGCGGCGGTCGGTGTGGCCACCTTCGCGGCGATCGCCATTCCGCCCAAACAGGACGTGGTCGACTCGGTCTCGTACCTGCCCGGCGAGCGCGGCGAGAGCGACGCGCGCGTCGCCGGCGGCCGGCCGACCGGGGCGCGTCCGGGCGAACCGGTTCTCGTTCCGGTGCGAGTCGAGGACGAGCGCAACGAAGCCATCGGCTGACACGCAAGACCAAGCGTGCGGGGGCGCGGGCGGCTTTGCCGCCCGCGCCCTCCTTTACTTTTGCCACCCCTGCACACGGCGGCCACGACAAGGATCCGGGGCACCGTCAAGGCGCTGCTGGAGCTGATTTCAAGGCACTCGTGGTGTTTTGCTCGTCCCGAAGCGAGGAACCACACGAGGAACCACCTTGTCCTATCGTCGGTTGCGCGAGCCGCGGTGGGGGCCTCCCTTGTAACTCCGGGGCAAGGGCCTTCGCAGCACCAGCCTTCGCAGTCGCCTATCGCCGGAGCAGCCCATGGCTTTTGAACCTGCGCCCACCGTCGCCCGTGCAGCGCGACCCGTCCCTGCCGCCCCTCCCGTCGCCCGCGTGCCGCGCAGTCTCGGCCTCGCGCTGGTCGTGATCGCCGCGGCGCAGCTCATGATCGTGCTCGATGCCACCATCGTGAACGTCGCGCTGCCGCACATTCAACGCGCCCTCACCTTCAGCGGCTCCGGCCTGGAGTGGGTCGTCACGGCCTACTCGCTGGCCTTCGGCAGTCTGCTGCTGCTCGGCGGCCGTCTCGGCGACATCTACGGCCGCCGCCGCGTGTTCATCGCCGGCATCCTCATCTTCTCACTGGGCTCGTTCGCCGGCGGCTTTGCCTCGAGTGAATGGTGGATACTCACGGCGCGGGCCGTGCAGGGCGCGGGTGGCGCGCTGGCCGCACCGACCGCGCTCGCCCTGATCGCTACGACCTTTCCGGCCGGACCGCCGCGCAACCGGGCTTTCGGCGTCTACGCCGCCATGAGCGGCGCCGGCGGCGCGATCGGCCTGCTGCTCGGCGGCATTCTCACGACCTACGCCTCGTGGCGCTGGGTGTTCTTCGTCAACGTGCCCATCGGCATCGCCGTCATCGCGCTGGCTCCGATCGCGCTGGTGAAGACGCCGCGCTCGCGCCTGCGCCTCGACATCCCCGGCGTCCTGACAAGCAGCGCCGGTCTCGGGCTGCTCGTCTACGGCTTGACGCACGCCGCCGCGAGCCGCGACGGCATATCGCACTGGGGCAGCCCGGTCACGATCGCCTCGCTGGTCGGGGCCGCGGCGCTGCTCGTCACCTTCGTCGCGATCGAGCGCCGCAGCAGCCACCCCGAGCTGCCGCTGCGTCTGCTCGGCTCGCGCCGCCGCTCCGGCGCCTACGTCATGATGCTGCTGCTCTTCACGGGCGTGTTCTCGGTGTTCTTCTTTCTCACCCTCTACATTCAGACGGTCTACGGCTACAGCGCGGTGCGCACCGGGCTGGCCTGGGTGCCCTTCCCCATCACGATCATCATCGTGAGCACGCTGGCGGCCCGCGTCCTCGTCACTCGCGTGGGGGTGCGGCCGCTGCTCATGATCGGGCCGCTGCTCGCCGGCCTGGGCTTTCTGTGGCTGTCGCGGCTCAACGCCGACGGTCACTACTGGCCCAACCTTCTGCCCGGGATGCTCCTGGTCAGCGCGGGCATGGGCTGCCTGCTCGTGCCGCTCACCCTGACGGTCGTCTCGCGCGTCGCACCCCAAGAAGCCGGCGTCGCATCGAGTGGCATCAACATCGGTCAGCAGCTCGGCGGCGCGATCGGCCTGGCCGCGGTCGGCACCATCGCCTGGTCGTCGGTGGCTCACAACGTCACGAGCCAGATGGCGAACGGCGCGGCGGGGGCGGCCAGCGGAGTCGCGGCGGGCGGAGGCGCGGCTATCACCTCAGCGTCGAGCGCCGTCCCGGGCGTGCCGGTCACCGTTTTGAATCATGCGCTCACGGCCGGCTTCTCGACCGCCTTCAGTGTGGCCGCCGGCGTCGTGCTCCTCGGCTTCGTCGTCGCGCTCATCACGACCTGGACCGGGCACTGGCGCCTCAGTTCGGCCGTCACCAGGGGCCGTGAGCAGCCCTGCGACGAGGTCCTGGGGACCTGCGAGGTGTAGCAGCGCGAAGCGACACGGCGCGGGGGCGGGCGGCTTTGCCGCCCGCCCCCGCGCTCCCCTGCCGACTCTCGACCGGTAGTAGACTGAGCTCACCGCGGGCGGCGAGACCGTCCTCAGATCGGGGCGGCGGTCCCCAGGTCGCGAGGGGCGATCCCCGGGTCGGGAGGGCGATCCCCAGGTCGGGACGGCGATGGTCGATCACGGTCACCATATCTCCATCGGAAGGTTCGCCGGACTGACCGGCATCTCGGCCAACACCCTGCGCCGCTACGACGAGAGCGGCCTGCTCTCACCGGCCTTCACCGACCCCTTCACCGGCTACCGCCTGTATGCCATCGAGCAGCTCGACA
Organism: Actinomycetota bacterium; assembly: GCA_003132645.1. Taxonomy (GTDB): domain Bacteria; phylum Actinomycetota; class Thermoleophilia; order UBA2241; family UBA2241; genus Bog-752. The sequence goes on from PKYM01000328.1 coordinate 5,026, forward strand.
CGGGCATCCTGATCAGGCTGCTGCGTGACCTCGACGTGCCGCTCGATGAGGTCACGGCACTGGTCGGCGCCGGCGGTCTCCAGGATGTGAAGGCCGTGCTCGGCCACCATCGCGAGCGCGTCGTCGAGCGGCACGCCGAGCTCGAGGGCGTCCTCGCGCGCATCGACACGGCCTTGAACGAAGAGCGCGGCCTGCTGCCCTACGAGGTCGAGATCGTCGCCCTCCAGCCGGGCTGGGTCGTCAGCCGCAGGACGCGCACCACGCGGCCGCGGCTCGACGAGGCGATCGACCGTTGTCTGGTCGAGCTCGGCGGCGAGCTCGCGGCCGCCGGCGCGCGCCCTGTCGGCCGCGAGCTCGTCCTCTACCACAATGCCCTGCAGTGGTACCAGGGTCTCGACCTCGAGGTCTGCCTGCCGGTCGAGAAGGCGCTTGCCGAATCGCACGGCGGCTGGCAACTGCCCGGCGGCGCCGCGGCACAGACCGTCTATCGCGGGCCGTGGGACGACATCTGGCAGGCGTATTCGGCGATGCTCGCCCAGATCGCACGGAGAGGCTATGAGGTCTGCGGGCCGGTGCGCGAGTTCTACCTCGCCGACGAGCGCGACACCGACGACCCGCGGCGCTACCTGACCGAGATCACCTGGCCCGTGCAGACCCGGGCGGCGCACGCGTCCCCTTGACCTTCGCCCAGGGCCAAGGTTTAGGCTGTCGGCAGCTACCGCAGTCGTCCACGTCCAAGGGGGTCACGTGACCGACGAGCTGCACTACCTGTCGGCCGGCGCCGCGCAGCGCAAGTTCCTGGCCCGCGAGCTCTCGCCGGTCGAGCTCATGGAGGCGACGATCGCCCGCATCGAGGCGGTCGACCCATCCGTGAACGCCGTACCCATCCGCTTCTTCGACGAGGCCCTGCGGGCGGCCCGGCTGGCGCAGGAGCGCTTCGCGGGCAAGCACGGCGGACCGCGCCCGCTCGAGGGCATCCCGGTCGCCGTCAAGGACGAGGTCGAGGTGGCCGGCCAGCCGTGCACCGCCGGCTCGCTGGTCTTCAAAGACAACGTGGCCGACATCACGGCCGCCAGCGTGCAACGGATCATCGACGCCGGCGGCATCATCCACGCGCGTACGACCACCCCCGAGTTCTGCTGCGCGGCGATCACGGAGTCGCGCTTGTGGGGTGTCACGCGCAACCCCTGGAACCTCGACTTTAGCCCGGGCGGCTCGTCGGGCGGCTCGGGCGCCGCCCTGGCGGCCGGCATGGCGACCCTGGCGACCGGCTCCGACATCGGCGGCTCGATCCGTATTCCGGCCTCGTTTTGTGGCGTGGTCGGCTTCAAGCCGCCCTACGGCAGGGTGCCGCAGCTACCGCCCTTCAACCTCGACCACTACTGCCACGAGGGACCGCTGGCGCGCACCGTCGACGACTGCCGCATGCTCGAGAACGTCATGGCCGGACCGCACCGCGAAGACATCGCCTCGCTGCGGCCCAAGCTCACGATCCCCGCGCAACTGCCCTCAGCGGCAGGCATGAAGATCGCCTGCAGCGTCGATCTCGACGGGTTCGAGGTCGACGACGAGGTCGCAGCCGCCGTGCGCGCGGCCGCCGACACGTTTCGAGCGCTGGGCGCCACGGTCGACGAGGTCGAGATCGGCTGGTCGCTCGAGGCCATGCGCGAGGCCGCCCGTGCCCACCTGTCGATCATCTTCGGAGGCTGGATCGGCGAGATCCTCGAAGAGCATCGCGAGCTGCTCACCGGCTACGCGATCGAGTTCGCCGAAGACGCCGTGCGCCGCGAGACGATGGGCTACCTGCAGTCGCTCGAGGTCGAGGGCGAGACCTATGGCCACCTGGCGGGCGTGCTCGAACGCTACGAGCTGCTGATCTGTCCCACGTTTACCGCTCCCGCCCTGCCCGCCGCCGCCGACGACTACGACATCGACGT
>PKYM01000103.1 GCA_003132645.1 Actinomycetota bacterium
GCCGCCGCGGCGGCCCGAGCCGCCGGTCGCGGAGCTGCCGGCGCCCCGAGCCCGGCGCCCGGCGCCACCGATCTCACGGCCGAGATCGAGCGCGCCGACGACCAGGGCAGCGTCTTCGTGGTGCTCCGCGACGGCGAGCGCCTCGGGCGCGTCACGTTGCGCGTGCCCGGTGAGCACAACGTGCTGAACGCGCTGGCCGCGCTCGCCGCCCTGGCTCACACCGGCGTCGGCTTCGACGAGGCCGCGCCTCAGCTTGCCACCTTCAGCGGCGCGGCGCGCCGCTATCAGGAGATCGGCCGCCACGCCGGCGTGGTCGTGATCGACGACTACGCGCACCACCCGACCGAGGTCGCGGCCACGCTCAAGGCGGCGCGCAGCGGCTCCTACCGGCGGGTCATCGCCGTCTTCCAGCCNNTTCTACCTGCCGCGTCTGGGCGACGCGGTGCGGCATCTGAGGGCGCGGGTGCGCCCGGGCGACCTCGTGCTCACGATCGGCGCCGGCGATGTCCTGCACGTCGGCGAACGTCTGCTCGCCGCCCTCGGGGACGAAACGACACCCGGGGACGCCGGCCGCGACCGATGAGCACGACGGGCCGTCGCCGGCGCCGCGCGCTCACCACGATCGCGCTGGCCTTGCTGATCGTCGCGGTGCCCTTGGCCGTCTACACCTGGGGCCGTGAGTCGGGCACCTTCCAGGTGCGCCACGTCGTCGTGGCCGGCCAGCGCTCGGCTCACACCAAGGTCCTGCGCGCCGTCCTGCGACAGCGTTTCCTGGGAGTCAACCTGTTCCTGGTCTCGACGGCTCGCGTGCGCGCCGCCCTGGCCGGCTTTCCGTATGTCGACCGGGTCGTTATCGATCGCGATTTCCCCGACACGCTCCGGGTGCGCATGACCGAGTACGTGCCGGCCGCTCTCCTGCTCTCCGCCGGCCGATGGTATGTCGTGTCCAGCGGGGGACGGGTGCTGGCCCAGGCGAGCACTTCCGCCGCTGGGAGCTCGCCCTCGTCTAGGGCTTCGCCCACAACCGGCTCCTCTCCCGGCGCGAACGGCGCACCGACGACGAGCGGCTCGCCGATCACGAGCATCTCACCGACGGCCAGCGGCTCACCGGTCGCGGGCGCCACCACGACGGGTCTGCCGGCCGGGCAGCCGTCAGCGTCGTCGACGGCCAAGCCGGAGATCTCCTCGACCACTCTACCGCAGCCTGCCGCGAGCGTCGGCCTGCCGCGCGGCGCCCGCCACCTGCCGGTGGTCGTCTCGAGCGCGCCGGCGACCGTCGGTACGACCGTGGCCGACCCCTACGCGCGCCAGGCGCTGACCGTGCTCGCCGCCCTGCCCGTCGCGATGCGCCGCGGCGCTCTGGGAGCGCGGGCAAGCGACACCAGCATCCGCGTCTATGTGGCCGGCGGACCTACGATCGAGTTCGGCGACACCGGTGGCCTGGCGGCCAAGGTCCTGTCGCTGAAGGCGGTGCTCGCTCGCTACCGGGCGCGCCACATCGCCTGTACGTACGTAGACGTCTCGGTCCCCGACCGGCCGCTGGGCGCTCCTCTGCTGCCGGCGCCGGCCGTGCAGGCCGGTACGCCGGGGAGCACGCCGTCGACCACGCCGTCCGGGGCGCCGGCGAGCTCGGCGACGGGCACGCCGGGCGCGACGACGAGCCCTGCGCCGTGACGACACGAAGAAGCCCTGCGGCACGCCCACGACCGCGCCGTGACGGCGCGACCCGGCCGAGCGGCGGCCCCGACCGCGGCGCGAGGGCGGCGTACCGTTTGACACTCGACGCGACCGGCTCATATGCTACGAGCGTGGTTCTTCCTCATTTTGTCGTCAAGGGTTTGTGCATAACGAAATACCTGCAAAATGACCTATTTGTGAACTATGCTCCACACGTTTTCAACATGTCTCAGGGACCGCTCGACGGTGGTCGCCGACACGAGAGTAAGCCTCAGCTTCAACAGGAGGGTTAGGGCGCCATGATCGAGTCTTCAGGCAACTACCTCGCGGTCATCAAAGTCGTCGGCGTGGGCGGCGGAGGCACGAACGCAGTCAATCGCATGGTCGATGCCGGCTTGCGCGGCGTCGAGTTCATCGCGGTGAACACCGACGCCCAGGCGCTGGCCATGTGCGATGCCGACGTCAAGATCCACATCGGCAGCAAGATCACGAGGGGCCTAGGGGCGGGGGCCAACCCCGACATCGGCTATCAGGCGGCCATCGAGAGCAAGGACGAGCTCCGCGACGCGATCAAGGGCGCCGACATGGTGTTCGTCACGGCGGGCAAGGGCGGCGGCACGGGCACCGGCGCCTCGCCGGTCATCGCCGAGCTCGCCAAAGAACTCGGCGCGCTGACCGTGGGCGTGGTCACGCGGCCCTTCATGTTCGAAGGCAAGCGCCGCGCCCGGCAGGCCGAAGACGGCATCCGCGAGCTGCGCGAGAAGGTCGACACCCTGATCATCATCCCCAACGACCGGCTGCTGCAGGTGGTCGAGCGGCGCACCTCGATCATCGACGCCTTCAAGGTCGCCGACGACGTCTTGCGTCAGGGCGTCCAGGGCATCACCGACCTGATCACGGTGCCCGGCCTCATCAACTTGGACTTCGCCGACGTACGCACGATCATGAGGGAGGCCGGTTCGGCGCTCATGGGCATCGGCGTGGCCGGTGGCGAGAATCGCGCCGTCGAGGCCGCCAAGGCCGCCATCAGCTCGCCGCTGCTCGAAGCCAGCGTCGAGGGCGCCATGGGCATCCTCCTGAACATCACGGGCGGCGCCGACCTGGGCCTGTTCGAGGTCAACGAGGCCGCCGAGATCATCTCGAGCGCGGCCGACGCCGACTGCAACATCATCTTCGGCGCCGTGGTCGACCCCGCTCTGGGCGACGAGGTGCGCGTCACGGTCATCGCCACCGGCTTCGACGGGCCGCGCGCGCCCGAGCGCCGGTCGGCCGACACCGCCAAGGCGCAGGCGCCCGACATCTTCGGCGCCGAGCCCAAGCCGACCTTCGATGTCAGCGACGACGTGCTCGACATCCCCAGCTTCCTTAAAGACCACTGAACACGCACCGGCCGCGGCGGCCGGCCAAAGCCGCAAGACGACGCCGTTTGCAGGTAAACTGCGCGAATTGGCCCTGGTGGCCGCGTTGCAATTGGATGGTGGACTCTCTATGCTCTTGGGCTTGATGGCTCCTCGACGGGCCTCGTCGACTGATTCCACGAAGCCTGATCGACTGACCCCATGAAACACCAGAAACAGAGAAACATCATCATCCTGCTCGTCGTCGCGGCGCTGCTCGTCGTTTCGGCGTTCTACATCTATCCGCCCGGCAAGAAGACCCATCTCGGCCTCGAACTCCAGGGCGGCCTCGAGATCGTCTACAAGGCACAGCTGCCCAACGGGACGGTGCCCACGCACGACCAGCTCACGCAGACGGTCGGCATCATCGACCGGCGCGTCAACGGGCTGGGCGTCACCGAAGCCGCCATCCAGCTCCAGGGTACCGACCAGATCTCCGTCGCCCTGCCGGGCGTCAAGAACGTCGACCAGGCCGTGCGCACCGTCGGCCAGAC
>PKYM01000126.1:0-440 GCA_003132645.1 Actinomycetota bacterium
GTCTCTCGAAGGAGGCGGAACGCCGAAGTGAACGTCGTCACCCTTGTCATCTACGCCGTCCTCGTCATCGGGGTCTTCTATTTTCTCGCGCTGCGGCCGCAGCGCCGCCGGCGCCGTGCCCAGCAGGAACTGCTGGGGACGGTCAAGAAGGGGGACGAGATCGTGACCACCGACGGCCTCTGCGGCACGGTCCGCCAGGTCGGCGACACGGTCGTCGTACTCGAGATCGCCGACCGCAAGAAGGTACGGCTGCTCAAGTCGGCCGTCTCGCAGGTGCTGGGCGCACAGGAGGGCCTCAAGACGAGGGGCTGACCGAGGCCGAGCCGGCCCGCCCGGGGTGAGCCCGCCATCGTCGCCCGTCTTCGTCTGCCTTCTCGTCGGCAACGCGTCGGCGGCAGGAGCCCTGTGCAGGAAGATCAGAGGCCGCACGGGTCAACAAG
>PKYM01000126.1:452-2981 GCA_003132645.1 Actinomycetota bacterium
CCGCGTCCTTGGATTAGTGGCGCGCCCGCAAAACAGATAAGCTGCGTACGGCCGCCGAGCAGCCGCTGCCCTCCTGCCGACGCGTCTCGAGCGGATCTCGCTGCGAGGAGCGCCTATGCATCGTCACGATCTCGCGACCGATCGCCCGCAGGTACGGACCGCACTGCTGCTCGCCGCTGGCCTCGGTACCCGGCTGGGGCCCTTGACTGAGGCGCTGCCCAAGTGCCTCGTTCCGGTGAGCGGCGTGCCGATCCTCGAGCGCCTCGTCCGTGCCCTCGATAGCCACGGCATCGAGCGCCTGGTGATCGTTGCGGGCTACCGGGCCGAGATGATCCGCGACTACCTCGGCGAGAGCTTCGGCGGCATCGCCATCGAGTACCTCGTCAGCCCGCTGTTTGCGACCACCAACAACAGCTACTCGCTGTGGCTGGCGCGACAGCTGATCGACGAACCGTTCCTGCTTCTCGAGAGCGATGTGGTGTTCGACGACCATCTCCTGGCGCCGCTGCTAGAGCCCGGCCGGATCGCCGTCTCGGCGCAGCTGCCGTGGATGGGCGGCACCACGGTCACCCTCGACGCAAACGGCAACGTCAAGGCCTTCTACCCGCCGCCGCCGGGCATCTACGGCCAGCACTGCACGGACCCAGACCACTTCATGGCGGTTAACATCTGCAGCCTCGCGCGCGACACCTGGGGCGAGGTCTGCCAGCGACTCGACTGCCATGTGGCGGCCGGCCGGACCGGCTGTTTCTATGAGTCCGTGTTCGAGGAGATGGCCGCCGCGGGCAGCATGGCCCCCACGGCCGTGATCTTCCCCACCGAACGGTGGTATGAGATCGACACGCCGGCCGATCGCGACGCGGCCGAGCTGGTGTTCCCCGAGCAGCTGCACGCCGCCGGAGAGTCGGGGCGGCGGACCCCAGGCGGAGCGGCGGGGTGAGCCGCAGCGCCTCGCGGCACGGCATCGGCTACGGCCGAGTCCGCCTTACTTCGCCGCAAACACCAGCCCCGCGATCAGCGCCGCCCCTCCGGCGTGTCCTCCTCAACCTCGGCCGCCATCTCGTTCACCTCGTTGATGCCGTGCGACATCCACTCGGGCTCATCGCCGGTGAGGATGTCCAGGAGACGCTGAAACTCGCCGACGTGCTCGCGCTCCTCGTTTGCGACATCGATCAGCACTCTCCTTGCGAGGGGATCGTCGGTCACGTCGGCGTGCGCCATGTAGAGACAGATCGCCTCCTCCTCGGCCGCAAGGTCCAGGCGGATGGCGCGGATGAGCTCCTGCCTGGTCAGCATACGCTCAGGTACAGTCACGCTGAATGGGTTCACGAACTCCGGCAAGGGCGGCTCCCTTCGCAGTTGTCGCCTGGGTTAGCCACGGACGCGCTCGTCACCGACTGCGTCCCTGTCACCCCTCATGCGCTCGCCCAGGCATATGTCCTCGGACGGGCTCCGAACACTCCCAGAGTCGCTCTGAGGTCCCTGCTCCCACTCTATCTCCCCGCGAACACCAACCCCGCGATCAGCGCCGCTGCCTTCTCCTGCATCGCCGGGATGGCGTGCGAGCAGGTATCGAGCGTGTCGAGACGGTGGCACGGCGGATGCGCTTGGAGACGACCTTGCGTGATGGGCACCAGGCGGTCTCGCCGTTGCGACTCGAGTGCTACGAAAGCGACAGCCGAGGCGGCCCGCCTCGTGCCTTCAAGAGATACGCACGCAAATCATTCGGGCTGGTCGAGGTCGACCGCTGGCAGGTCGCGCACCTCGTCCTTGGTGAGGTTGAGCCGGACGCCGTCCTCGACGCCTGTCACGGCGCTGATCGGAATGGCGACCCTCTTTTGGCCCCAGAGGTGGCCCTCGTCTAGCAAGACGTGTGTCACGTGATGATCGCTGCGATCGATGACCAGTCCCTGGACTCGCCCGATAGCGCCATCGGTGGCATGGACGTGATCGCCGCGGCGCACCTCCACCTCGCCCACCGGTACACGGTCATAGGTGGTCGCTTGGGGACCAGCATCCATGGTCGCCTGGGAACTGCCGCCCATGCCCATGCCGCCCATGCCAAGGTAGTAGGGCCAGGAGAGCATCTGCTCTTGCCCGTAGCTCCACTCTCCGCTTGCTCCGGGCAGGAACCGTGTCTCCTCAGCGTCCTCGAGCGCTTCGAACTCAGACTTGGTGCAGCGCAGCTGGATCCCCCCTGCCGTCGAAGCCAGGAGATCGATCGGTACGAGATGCCCTGTGCCTGGCCGATGTCTCGGTTCGACGACGAGATGAGTAAGGGCGCGGGCGACGGGATCAATCACCACGCGTCTCAGGTCCCCGCAGACGCCGTCGCTACAGGCGACTTCGCTGCCAATGCTGAACTCCGTGGTTTCGCTCATGCAGGTTGCCTCTCCTCTTTGCTTCGAGCTTCGCCACCTTGACGGCGGCCCACTGGCACCAGGTAGTCATCTCCTCCGGGCTGTTGCCCATATGCCAGGCAAGCGCGGCGAACTGCCGAAATCCGGCTCGCGATAGGACGAGTCGGTC
>PKYM01000178.1 GCA_003132645.1 Actinomycetota bacterium
CCGTTGTGGACCATCTTCACGAAATGCCCCGCGCCGTGACCGCCCATGTAACCGTAGCCGTGTCCGGGCGGCGCCAGGGTGGCGAGCGCCGGCTCGATCTGCTCGAAGGCGCTGCGGTTGCCTCCCACCATGAGACAGTAGCCGACATCGAGGCCCCAGACGCCGCCGCTCGTGCCGGCATCGAGGTAGCGCAGGCCCTGCGGTTCGAGCCGGGCGCCACGCTCGACGTCGTGTTGGAAGGGCGAGTTGCCGCCGTCGATCACGATGTCGCCCTTGTTGAGGAGCGGCACCAGCGTGTCGATGGCTTCGTCGGTGGGCGCCCCGTAGGGCAGCATGAACCAGATCGCCCGCGGCGCGCTCAGCTTGCCGGGCACGTCTTCGAGGCGCTCGACGGCCTCGGCGCCCTCGGCCTCGAGCTCCTCGGCCTTGGCGAACGTGCGGTTCCATACGACGACCCTGTGACCGCCGCGCAGCAGGCGCCGGGCCATGTTGCCGCCCATGCGTCCCAGACCGACCATCGCCAGCTCCATAAGGTGTCTCCTTCGTCTTNNCTCGGCTGTTCTACCCGCTCGGCCTAAGTTCGCAGCAACTCGGCGACGATGCTGCCGAAGCTGGTGAGGCCGGGCAGCGGGTCGGACCCCAGGTCGACCGACAGCACGCGCAGGCCGCGCGAGGCGAGCGCCTCGAGGTCGCCGCGCGCCTGCGCCTGCTTGAGGGTGGCAAAGGTGTAGGGCTGTCCCGGGATCGCCACGTCCTGCCGGGTGCCGCAGGTGAGCTGCACAAAGACGCCGCTGGGCTTGCCGCCCTTGTGGAGCTGCCCCGTCGAGTGCAGGAAGCGCGGTCCGTAGCCGAGCGTCGTGGCCACGTGAAAGCGGTCGCGCAGAAGCAGGCGCACGCCCTGCAGGATGCGCTGATGCTGCTCGGACGGCGGCAGGTAGGCCTGCAGGGCCACGTAGTCGCCCGGCCGGATGGTGGCCAGCAGATCGCGCACGGCGGCCGGCAGATCGATGTCGCCGACCGCGGACGTCAGGGGCCGCCCGTCGGGACCGGCGGCCGGGACGGGCAGCTGGCCGTCGCTCACATAGCTGCGCAACAGACGCTTGGTGATGTCCTTGCTCTCCTGCACGTTGGGCTGGTCGAAGGGGTCGATGCCCAGCACCGCCCCGGCCGCCGCCACGGCGATCTCCCAGCGCACGAACTCGGCGCCCAGGTCCCAGATGTCGGGCAGGGTGAGGGTCATCGTCGGATGCCCGGCCTCGTCCAACGCCTGCAGAGCGGCGCCGGCGCGCGCGTCGGTCTCGCCCTCGACGTTCAGGTAGACGAACACGCGGTCGTCGCCGTAGACCGCGGGCGCGCCCGGCATCTCGCCGTCGACCGGCACCAGGCCGGTGCCTTCCTTGCCGGTGCTTTCGGCCAGAAGCTGTTCGAGCCAGGCGCCCAGCGAGACGATCGACTCGCCGGCGAAGAAGGTCACCTTGTCGCGGCCGGCGCGGGCCAGCTCGCCGAGGGCCGCCCCGACCTTGAAGGCCGGATGCTCGCGGGCCGGCACGCCGTCCCGGCAAAGCGCGGCGACCTGCGCGGCGCGTTCGAGCAGGCGCTGCACGTCGAGCCCGATCAGGGCGGCCGGCACGAGGCCGAAGTACGACAGCGCCGAGTAGCGTCCGCCGATGTCGGGCGGATTCAAAAAGACGGCCCGAAAGCCTTGCGCCAGCGCTTCGTGGTGCAGCGAGGTCTCGGGGTCGGTGATGGCCACGAAATGGCGTCCGGCCTGATCTGCGCCGAGCAGCTCGCGGGCGCGCTCGTAGAAGTAGGCGTGAAAGGAGGCCGTCTCAGTGGTCCCGCCCGACTTGCTCGAGACGATGAACAGGGTGCGGGAGATGTCGAGACCCGCCTCGATCGCGCGCAGCGCCGCCGGGTCGGTCGAATCGCAGATGCGCAGGTCGAGAAACCCTTCGGCCACCCCGAACGTGCTGCGCAGCGTCTCGGGGGCGAGGCTCGAGCCGCCCATGCCCAGCAGCACGGCGTCGCGATAGCCTTCGCCGGCGACCTGAGCGGCGAAGCCGCTCAGGTCGCCGGCTTTAGCCAGCATGTCGTCGGCGATGCTCAGCCAGCCAAGGGCGTTGTCGATCACCTTGGCATGCTCGGCGCCGGACTTCCAGAGCGTCGCGTCGTGAGCGAACAGGCGCTCGCCGAAGCGCTGCCTGTCGAAGTCCTCGAGTCTCTCTTTGATCGCCTCGGTTACCGCCGGGTCGCTAGGCACACATTCTCCCTTCCTGGCGGGCCGGCAGCGCAGCGCGTTTGCGCTCGATGCCGGCCAGCAACTCGTTGAACGACTCGCGAAACAGCGCCACGCCGTCGGCCTGCAGCCCGCCGGTGAGCGCCTTCATGTCGATGCCCAGGCGGGCCGCCTGTTCGAAGCGGTCTCGGGCCTCGTCTGTACCCTGGTCGACCGTGCGCCGCACCACGCCGTGGTCGAGGAACGCCCGGAGGGTCTCCTCGGGCATGGTGTCCACGGTGTTGGGGCCGATCAGGTTGTCGACGTACAGCAGGTCGTCGTAGTCGGGATTCTTGGTGCTCGTGCTGGCCCACAGCAGGCGCTGCGGGTTGGCGCCGCGTTCGGCGAGCCGGTGCCAGCGTTCGGAGTTCGAGATCTCGCCGAAGCGCCGGTAGGCGAGTCGCGCGTTGGCCACGCCCAGCGTGCCTTTGAGCCCCTCGAGGCCGGCGCGCGTCGTCTTGCCGGGCGCGCCGGCCAGCAGCTCGTCTATCGCGCGGTCGGCACTGGCGTCGACCCGCGAGACGAAGAAGCTCGCCACCGAACGCAGCTCGTCGATCGCCCGACCTTGCAGGACCCGATCTTCGAGGCCGCCGAGATAGGCGTCGACGACCTGCTCGTAGGTGTCGAGCGCGAAGAGCAGCGTGATGTTGATGTTGAGCCCGGCGGCAATCGAATGGCGGACGGCGGTGAGGCCGGCCGGCGTACCTGGGATCTTGACCATGAGGTTCGGCCGGTCGACGGCGCCGTGCAGGCGGCGGGCCTCGTCGATCGTCTTGCG
>PKYM01000090.1:0-11033 GCA_003132645.1 Actinomycetota bacterium
AAGAAGTGGATGGAAGAGGTGCGTTCGCTGGGCCTGCACAAAGAGGTCAAGATCCTCGCCGGCATCACCCCCATCAAGGGCGCCGGCATGGCCAGATACATGAAGAAGTTCGTGCCCGGCATGGACGTGCCGCAGGAGATCGTCGACCGCATCGCCGCCCAGGAGAAGGGCGCGCCGCAGCAGGCCGAAGGCAAGAAGCTGGCCGTCGAGATGGTCAAGGAGATCGCCGAGATTGAAGGCGTGGCCGGCATACACCTCATGGCGGTCGAGTGGGAGCCGGCGGTACCGGAAATCGTCGAGGCCGCCGGTCTCTTGCCGCGCCCGGCAGTGGCGTAGCGGGAAGGAGGGTGACGTGACGACGACCATCGATGCCACGCTCGCCCGCCGCGTCAACCGTGGCTCGGGCGAGAACGCCTACAAATGCTATCAGTGCAAGAAGTGCAGCACGGGCTGCCCGGTCGCCGGCTTCGGCGACCTGCACCCGGCGCAGATCATGCGCGCCGTGCAGCTCGGCGCCGTCGAGGCCGCCGTCGACAGCCGCTTCATCTGGCTGTGCACCGGCTGCGAGACGTGCACCACACGGTGCCCTCAGGGGATCGACATCGCGGCCATCATGGACGAGCTGCGCATGATCGCCCGCGAGGAGCACCGGGTGCGCAGCGACGCACCGTTTGCCAACATCCTCAAGCTCAACTACGACTCGTTCCGGCGCTGGGGCAGGCTCTACGAGGTCGAGCTGCTGGCCCTAGACAAGGCCACCCGGCTGTCCAGTCTCACAGACGACGTCGTGATGGGCATCCGCATGTTCCTGAAGGGCAAGATCAACCCGCTGCCGACCTTCGGCGACCGCGCCCAGATGAAGCGCATGACCGATGTCGCCGACCGTATCAACCGCGACAAGCGGGCCGTCTCGCGGGCCATGGACCTGCCCGACACCGCCTCGCTCCCACCGGCCTCGCCGGGAGGTGTCCGATGAGCCGCGTCGCCTACTATCCGGGGTGCTCGCTGCACGGCACCGCCAGGGAGCTCGAGAGCTCGTTCGTGGGCACCGCCGTCAAGCTGGGCGTCGATCTCGTCGAGATCCCCGGCTGGGAGTGCTGCGGCAACACCGCCGCGCACGCCACCAACCGGCTGCTGGCCACCGCCCTGCCGGCCAACGAGATGGCCAAGGTCAAAGACGACATGGGTCTCGAGCGCGTCGCGGTACCCTGCGCGGCCTGCTTCGCCCGTTTCATGGCCACCAACCACGAGGTCGAAGACGCCGACACGGCGCACGACGTGGCCCAGGTCGTCGGGCGCCCCTACGCCGGCGGCGTGGGCGTGCTCAACCTGGTCGACTTCTACCACGACGAGGTCGGCCTCGAGGCGCTCGAGGCCAAGGCCGTCCGGCCGTTCGCGGGCCTCAAGGTGGCGGCCTACTACGGTTGCCTGCTGACCCGTCCGCCCAAGATCACGCTGGCCGAAGATCCCGAGTACCCGACCCACATGGACGAGGTCCTCGAGACTCTGGGCTGCGAGCCGGTCGAGTGGACGTTCAAGACCGACTGCTGCGGCGCCTCGCTGGCTCTCTGCGAGCAGGCCGTGGTCGTCGAGCTGGTGCGCAAGATCATCGTCAACGCCCGCGCCTGCGGCGCGCAGGCGATCGCCTGCGCCTGCCCGCTCTGCCAGGTCAACCTCGACAGCCGCCAGGGCGACATCAAAAAGACCGACCCGTCGTGGATCGACGTGCCGATCGTCTACCTGAGCCAGTTCGTCGGGCGCGCGATCGGCGTGGGCGCCGCCGACCTCGGCCTCAAGAAGCACATGGTGGCCGCGGAAGCGCTGCTGGCTTAGCGACGCCGCGGTCTAGAGAAGCAAAAACGCGCGAGGGGCGCCGGCCGGCGCCCCTCGCGCGTTCCGGCCACGCGACGCCGCCAGGCGGGGATTTCCGTCCCCACCGCGTGGTATCGTACGGAGCTCGTCGAGCGCTCGTCTCGGCAGATCACGAGGAGCCTGCATGCCGGAGATCATCATCGAGACCGCCGCTGTGGCGTGGTTCGTGCGCCTGCCCGAGGGCCGTCCGGCCGAGACCCGGCCGGCCACCGAGGCGGGCCTCGCCGAACTCACCCGGCGCTGCTTTCCGTGCCACGTGCAGCAATGGTTCGAGATCGCCCTGCGCGAGGCATGCTGCGAACAGAGGGAGGGCCTGTGAACGAGATCGAACCCGTGAGCGAGATCGCACCCGGCATCTTCCGCTGGCAGACGCGCCACCCCGAGTGGCACACGCGCATCGAGTGGGGGCACGAGGTGGCCAGCTTCGCCCTCACCGGCGACCAGGCGCTCACCCTGGTCGACCCGCAGCTGCCCGCCGTGGACTCGCCCACCCGCCCCGCGGTCGAGCAGGCCCTCGACCGGCTGGCCGGAGCGGCATCAAGGCTCGACATCACGATCACCATCCCCTACCACGCGCGTAGCGCCGAGGAGCTCTTCGAGCGCTACCGCGAGAGCCTCGAGGTGGCGATCTGGGGACATCCGGCGGTCGCCAAGCGCTTCTCCGGCAAGGCCACCCCTCTCACGCCGATCGAGCCCGGCGAGGCGGTCGGCCGGTCGGCCGTCGCCCTGGCGATCGGCAAGCCCCGGCGTTATGAGACTCCGCTCTATTTCGCGGCCCACAAGGCGCTCGCCTTCGGCGACGCGGTGATCGGTATCGACGGCGGGCTGCGCGTCTGGCAGCAGGCCCCGACCTCACCGACCTGGTATGACGAGCGCTTCGCGCCGACGCTGGCGCCGCTGCTCCAGCTCGACTTCGAACGGGTACTCCCCACCCACGGGGACCCCGTGCTGCACGACGCTCGCCGGGCGCTGCGCGCCGCCGTGGCCGCCGGTCCCTGGGACTACCGCAACCACCCCAACTAGCGGCTGCTCCCTTTCGGGGTCGTTCTCGCCGCGGCCTGTTCTCGCCGCGGCCTGTTCGCACCGCGACCTGCCGTCGCGGTCAAAGAGGGCTAGACTCATCTCCACGGCTTTAGCGACAAAGGAGATCCCGAAAATGACCCTCTTCTTTCAGCGGGGCGCGATCGACAAAGAGCATTTGAAGTTCGTGCTGCGTATGCTGCCGATCGACGTGAGCTTCGCCGACGAAGACGACGTGTTGCGCTACTGGTCGGGGCGCACGTATCGCACCTGCGATCCGCATTTCATCGGCCAGGACATCCGCGCCTGCCACCCCGCCGCCTCGCTCGACACCCTCGAAGCCATCCTCGCCGCTTTCAAGAGCGGCGAGCGCGACGTCGCCGAGGGCTGGCACGACGACGACGGACACTTCAACTACACGCGCTACACGGCGGTGCGCGACGACGAGGGCGTCTACCGCGGCATCCTCGAGGTCAACTCAGACCTGACCGAGGCGCGGGCGCTCGACGGCCAGCAGGCCTTGCCGGGCTGGTAGATCGCGGCTGTCGGAGGATCGCGGCCGTCTGGCAATCGCAGCGGTCGGGAGATCGCGGCGGTCGGGGGCGTTCCTAGACCGGCAGCGCGAACTCGTGCACGCAGGCCGGGTCGCCATCGACGATCGAACCCGTCTGACGGTACGCGCGGGGGTCGGCCCCAACGAGCCCGCAGAGCAGACCCGAGCACAGACCGCAGACCACGGCGGGGCGCTCGCGGGCGATCTCGAGATACAGGCAGTTGTTCGCCTCGACGACCAGCGTGTGATCGTCTCTGACCGTGGCGCGGGGGCTGCACCCGGTCTCGCACAGATAGGACACGATGCTGCCCAGGTTGAGCCGGCCGTCGCGCGAGAACTGACCTCCGGGCAAGCTCGTCGCCGCTTGGCGGCCGCATTCGCAGCCGACCTCTTCGGCGAGCGTCACGGAGCTCCCGTTGAGCTTCGCCGCCAGGCGCACGAGCATGGCCGACAACGACCTGTACTGCCGCGGGGGCACCTGGATGTCGAGGCGCGTAGTCGCTGGCGAGTAGACCTTGGCGGGGCGGCCGCCCCGCGGGTTGCGCCGCGTGCCGACGGTGACAAGACCGGCCTCGGCGAGCTTTTCGAGGTGCGAGCGGGCGACCGTGCGATGCAGACCGAAGACCGCGGCGGTCTCGCCGGCTGAGACGGGATCAGACGACGTGATGACGTGTTCGAACATGGCGAATCTGGTCGCGTCCCCGAGAGCACCCCCCAGAGTCGCCAGCAGCGAGAGATCCCATTGCTGTACGACTGCCATCGAGTAGTCACTATACGCCCCTCGTACGGCGTTACAAAACCAACAACCACCACTCCCCCCACCGACCCGGCTTGCAGCGCGCCCCGGGTGGGTATCTCCCGGTGACGCCGACGCCCGGCGCCGGCAGCCCACCACCGGTTGAAGGGGAAAGCCATGATCAAAGTGAAGACCTTCGCAACGCCGATCAAGATCTTCGCCACCATCCGTGAGCTCACCGAGTTAGACGAGACGGTCAGCCGGTTCCTCGCCGACGAGAAGGCGACCGCCGTCTACTCGGTGAGCGACTCGACGACAGCCGGCGACACCGGCGAGACCATCGGCCTGATCCGCGTGGTCGCCTACGAGGTCTAGGCGTCGCCGGCGGTCCCGGCTTGCGCCGTGACCCCCTCGCCGCCTGCAGTCGGCCGGTTGCGCTGCTCCCGGTCGGCCGCTAGGATGCCGCTTGGAGACGCCCGCAAGGGCCTTGAGGGAAGACGGTGCGAAGCCGTCGCGGACCCGCCGCTGTAACCGGGGACGAACGTCGCAAACGAAGCCACTGCCGGCATGCCGGCGGGAAGGCGCGGCGCAAGGATGATCCGGTAAGCCAGAAGACCTGTCTCTGATGCAGTGCCGTTGCCGCCCTCGTGGTACAGGGGCGGGAATCGGCGTGCGCGCGGATCCAAAAACGGAGGATCCCGGACTTCGGCTCGCAAGAGTCTGAGCCCGGGATTTTTCGTTGGCGAGTCGGACGCGGAGGTCGGCGGCAGATGCAATCCCTTACTCAGAAGCTCCCGCAAGGCGTGTCGTCAGTGGGTCCCTTCGCGCGGCCGGCCAGCGGCCTCGTGCGCGAGATCACCGCCTGGCAGGTCTTCGGCTTCAACGTCATGAACGCCAACATCGGTATCGGGCTGGTCTGGCTCACCCTGCTCGGCCCCGGGCTCTACCCCGGCGCCAATCTCTACCTCGCAGTCCTGCTCGCCTTCGTCGGCATCCTGCCGCTCAACTTCCTCTACGTGCGTCTGGCGGTGGCCTTCCCGCGCTCGGGCGGCGACTACGTCTCGATCTCGCGCACGCTCAGCCCGGCGCTCGGCTTTGCCGTCAACGTGGCGGCCATGGCCTACTTCTGCCTGTTCGTCGGGCTCGGCGGGCTCTACACGGTGCAGTACGGCCTGACGCCCCTCGCCCGGGTGTGGGCGGCCTACAGCGGCGACCCCTGGGCGCGCCACCTGGCCGACCGGCTGGCCACGCCGACCGGCACGTTCGTCGTCTCGCTGGCCGTGCTGGCCGCTTATGCGCTGCTCATGATCCGCGGCGGCAAGCTCTACTTTCGGGCGCAGACCGTGGCCTTCGTGGCGGGCACCACCGCGCTGGCCGTCGTCGTCGCGGCCGGCCTGCTGCTCTCACACTCCGCGGCGCTGGGCCACATCGACGGCGCCCTGGCCCGGCTGGGCGCCGGCCCTGTCGCGCCGCTGGCCGCCGGTTCGGCCGTCGGCTTTTCGTGGTCGGCCACGCTGCATGCCGCCATCTGGCCCTGGATCGTCTTCGTGGGCTGCTACTTCTCGGTGTTCATCGCCGGCGAGGTGCGCCGCCCGGCCCGCACCCAGGCGATCGGCGTCTTCGGCTCGCTGACCTGGGCCCTAGCCTGGATGCTCGTCGTCGTGTTCGCCCTGTCGCACCTGTTCGGCCAGGCCCTGTTTGCCAACCTCGCCGCCGTGACGCCTGACAAGCTCGGCCTGTCCTCGACACCCGCCTTCGCCGAGCTCGTGGCGCTCGCCCTGCACCACGCCTGGCTGGCCGTCGCGCTGATGGCCGCCTTCACCGTGTGGGGCTTCGCCTGGGTGGGTCCGACCGCGATGTGTGTCTCGCGCTGCCTGTTTGCCTGGTCGCTCGACGGCCTCGCGCCGCACTGGTGTGCCGAAGTGCACCGTCGCTGGCACACGCCGCACCGCGCCTTGGGCTTGACCTTCGCCGTGGCGACCGTGTTCACGGCGCTCATGATCTACGCCCACCTCTCGCTGCTGTCGGGCATGATCGTGATGTTCATCGAGTGGCTCTGCGTGGCCCTGGTGGCGATCGTGCTGCCGCGGGTAGCCGACCGCCGCGGCTTTGTGTTGCCGCCGGCCGGGCGCTTCCTGGGCCTGAGCTCGCTCACCTGGTGGGGCCTGCTGACCGTGCCGCCCGTGCTGGTGGCCGCCTATCTCAACCTGACCGACGCCAACTCCGGCACCAGCATCGCCCACCAGCCCAAGGCGCTGCTGCTGTGGCTCGGGATCCTGGCCGGTTGCCTCGCGGCGTACCGTGTCGTGGCCGTGCTACGGGAGCGCCGCGGGACCAGCCTCAGGCTCGCTTGCCGGGTGCTGCCGCCGGACTGAGGGCGAGCGTCAGCGAGTCGGCGGTCGGCGGTCGACGAGCCGCGCGAAGCGCGGCGAGCGAGGGGCGAGCCGGCAGGGCGTGCAGGTCGGTGCCGGTTTCGTCGGCTCCATCCCCTATCCCGCTCATGCGTTGACGACCCGTCGACCACGTCCCTATCATCATCTGCAGCGCGCCCGCGTAAGCGAGGGGCCTGCAGACACCGCCATGAACGACGCCACCGACATCGCCAAGACCACCCGCATCTTGCGCGAGACCCTCGAGCTCGAGCGCGAAGCGACACGGCGGTACGCCGAGCATCAGTCGTGGGCCGCCGATCCGCGACTGTGCGCCTACTGGGAGGGACTGCGGCGCAACGAGAGCGACCACCGTGGGCAGATCCTCGCCGAACTCGCGCAACTTGGCGCGGCGGGCGACTGGCCCGCTCCGGCCGGTGAAGGACCGCTCGGCACGGGCCCGACCGATGGCACCGCCCCGCCCGACCCCGGCGACCCCCGCGGCTTCGCCCGCGCCCTTGCCACACTGCGCTCCGACGTCGAGTTCGAGCGCGCGGCGGTCAAGAAGTACGCCGACTTCGCCAAGGCGCTCGACGACCCGCGACTCAAGGCCCTCATGCGCGAGTTCGTGCGCGCCGAGACCGGTCACGGCCGCGGCCTGCAGCGCACGATCGAGCAGGTGACGGCCGCCGACTACCCGGTCGTCCTCTTCTGCCCCACCTGCGGCTGGCAGCTCGACTTCGGCCCCGCGCCGGCAGAGGGCGCCAGAGTCCACTGCCCGATGTGCGCCATGACCTTCGCTTTGGCCGTGCGCGACGGCCAGTTCGTCCTCGACAGGGTCTGACGGACTGCGCGCACGCTCGCGGGCCAGGCTCACGGCCTGCTCCGTCGCTCCGCCGCGGCAGCCTCCCGACCCAACTTCTGCGCGGCGCGATTCCCATCGCCGCCGGTTTCGGGTTGTCTTGGTACGCGAAAGGTCTATTCTCTATGTTCGTACGACGTTTCACCTTATGAAACGTCTCAAGGGGCTTGGGTCACTACGGGAGGGAACCATGCGCAGATCGGTCCGTCCGGGCGGCATTTTCGTGCTGCTACCTCTCATCGTCGCGGTGGCGATGACTGTCGTCTGTGCGGTAGCCGCCGCGCCGGCGGTGGCCGCGCCCACCGAACCCACGCTGACGACTGCCCAGCTGCAGACCCTGATCGATGCGGCCCCCCCGAGCGGACTCGACGGTTACTTCAACACCGTCCTGAAGGGGTCGACGATCTCGCAGGTGGCGGTCAAGATCCTGGCGGTAGCCGACGGGCAGAACCCCAATGACGGCTCCCCGCTCATCCTGTTCCAGATCACCGATGACACCCCCGTCCTAGCCCAGGGTGGCCTCGCCGAGGGTATGAGCGGCAGCCCGCTGCGCGTGGGCGACTACAACGACCCGCAGGATGCTGACCCGCTCGTCGGGGCCGTCTCCTACGGCGACATCTTCACCACGAACGGTCTCGGCTTCGCGACACCGATCGACCTTATGTCTTCGATCGAAGACAACTACCCGGTCACGCTCGGCGCGCACGCCGGCACGCACTCCCTGGCGTCGCCGCTCCTCAAGGCCGCCGGGCCGGTCCTGCCGAAGACCAGAACGCTCGCCCTGGCGCGGCCGCTGAAGACCGGCGCCGGAACGTTCGACAAGTTCATCGTGGCCCGCAACCACGCGGCAGCCGGCGCCCTTCACCCGGCGGCAGGCACCGCGGTCTTCGTGCCGCTCAGCGCGGTCGAGGTCGGCGGCGTGCCGACCGGCAGCCGGGCCTTCAAGCAGCTCAGCGCGCAGCTCGCCAAGCGCGGCATCGACATCATCCCCGCCGGCGGCGGAGTCGGCGCCAGCGCCGGCGACCCGCCGACACCCCTCGTGGGTGGCGCTTCCGTAGCCGCCGTGCTCGCTCACGGCTACTTCTGGGCGGCGTTCGTGGGAACCGTCACCTACTCCCACGACGTTAGCCCTACCGACAGCAACCAGGTGGTCGTGGCCTTCGGCCACCCCGCCGACTACGACGGCGCGTCGGGCCTCGAGATGGCCAACGCCTCGGTCTCGGGCATCTGGTCCAACTCCTACATCCCCTACAAGCTGGTCTCGCTCGGCGCCATCCGCGGCCTGATCACACAGGACCGCCTGTACGGCATCGCCGGCGTGACCACTGACGACACGCCCTCCGAGGTGCCGGTCAACGCCACCGCGAAGGTCGGCGCCGGCGCCCTCATCGGAGACGCCACCTATGTGCCGACGTGGGTCGCCGACAACCCCAACTGGGGTTCGTCGATGATCTCCGACGCGTGCTACTTCCCGGTCTTCAAGGCGACCGACGCCTACGAGTTCCCGGGCTTCGCCACAACCGACACCGTGGTCAAGGTCGCCGACGGGAACGGCACACCGATCACCCCGTCGGCAGAGCTCCAGAACGTCTGGGACGATATCTACGACGTCGGCTACTACTCGACCTGGGACGTCATGGACATAGTCGACTATCTGACCTCCAACCCCAACGGCACGGCCCCGGGCACGGTGACCGAGGTCGACTTCAGCGCCGTGGTCTCGGCCACCCACCGGTCGACCGAGATGCTCGACTTCAGCATCCCCGGCGGCCTCAGGATCGGTGAGAACGTCGTTCGCACCGTGGTTCGTGACTATGGTGAGGTCGGCACCCACGAGGTCGATGTCACGCTGAACGTCCCGGCCAAGAGCCAGCTCACCGGAGACGTAGAGGTCGCAGGGTCGGCCGATGGCTTTGGCTACGACGACTACTACGACACGTCCGACTACAGCGTCACCCACGCACTGAGGCATCCGTCGTTTGTCCCGGTGCCCGGCATCCCGACGATCCCCGATGCGGAGTCGCTGCAGGACCTGGTGAACGATGTCAACGCCTGGCCGGTCAACGACACACTCGACGTGGCCTTCACCGCCGACGTGAACAATCCCGAGACCGTTCCGATCGGCCCCGACGGCTTGCCCACGAACATCCACACGTCATCGACGACGGTCACCGACGGCACCACGCCCTGGTATGTCGAAGGCGACCTTGACAAATACACCACCCAGATCATTCTGCGGCCGCAGTCGCGCGTGGTCGTGCGCGACCACACCGTGCGCCTCCTCGGCTTCCTCGGCGCCGAAGACTCGAACGGCACCAGGGTCGCGATCTTCAAGGGCACGGCCACCAAGCCGTTCACCACAGTGCCGGTTCGCGTGAACTCCCGCGGCAACGCGACGTTCAGTACGAACGTCAAGCTCGGCACGGCCACGACGACCTTCCGGGCCGTCTGGGACGGCTCCGAAAGCTACATCGGCGCGCGCACGAGCTGCAAGGTGCTGGTGGTGCGCCACAAGTAAACGAACGCGGGGCGAGTCTGCGCTCGACACGCACAGACTCGCCCCACCGACCGCGGGCGCCCACCCCAGCGGGGTCGGCGCCCGCGGTCACCCCGTCGCCGTCCCGCCTCGACCTCGTGTGAGAATAGTGCGCCGGGGTACACTAATCGCTGGACGGCGAGCGTGCGGCGCACGTCCGTCGCCGAGCATGCTGGACAGTATGGGGCGCAAGAGATGTGAGGTTCCCTGCATAAGGGAAGCCGGCGCGAGCGCGCCGTGCACCACCAGCACCCCAGAAGGCGGCGCCTTACCCTCCGGGCGCCGCCTTCGCTGAGAGTGGATGCCGCTGGGTCGGCCTTGGGCTTGCGCGTGCGCAAAAGGCCAGGGCGTGCGCAAAAGGCCAGGGCGTGCGCCCCAGGTTCGGACAGCTAGGTTCGGACGGGCGCTTCGACGAGTGTCTCGAAGAGCTCACCGAGCCGATCGCGCGGCACGACCAGTCCAGCGGCCGCGCGGACCTCGTCGCTTGCCTCGGCGACCGCGACCCCAAGTCCGGCCCAGTGCAACATGTCGACATCGTTCATGCCGTCGCCGCAGGCCACCGTGCGTTCCCGGGTCGCGCCCAGCTTGTCGCAGAGGTAGGCCAGGGCGGCGCTCTTGGTGGCCTGGGGATCGCTGATCTCGATGAAGTGCGACAGCGAGCGCGTGACGTAGAGGCGGCCCTCCCAGCGTGCCTGCAGGTCGGGCAGCAGTCGCGTCACGTCGTCGGGGTCGGTCTCGATGACGATCTTGGTGGGCGGTGCGGTGACGACCGCCAGCAGGTCGGCCACGACGTTCATCCCGACCTCGGCGTACTCGGCGTAGCGCCGCCCCCAGCTGTCGTCGTGCTCGACATAGAGCTCGTCGTCCACATAAACGTTGATGTGCCGCTCGAGCTCGCGCGCGACGCGCACGACGTCGGCCGCCAGGTGAGACGGGATCGGCAGATGGCGCGACCAGACGCCGCTACCCAGGTCGGCGACCAGAGCCCCCTGGTAGCAGACGATCGGTCCGCTGGTGATCCCCAGGCGGGCGAGCATGCGGCGCGCGCTTTTGAACATGCGTCCCGTGCAGACCACGAACGGCAG
>PKYM01000090.1:11139-21831 GCA_003132645.1 Actinomycetota bacterium
CCTGAATCCCTCAGGTCTCTTTTTTTGCGCCCTCTTGCGCTCACTTGCGCCGCAGATTGTCGATCGAGCGCTGGACGTCGATCTCGCCGGCCAGCACGCCGCCGATGAGATAGCCCAGGGCGCCGATCGCGCAGACGACGACCAGCTTCTCGAGGCCGAGCGCCATCCACACGACGCCGACCACGAGGCCGACGGCCAGACCGATGTGCCTGAGACTCACGGAGCACCTCCCCGGCCGACGAGTAACCCGTCGACCTCGACTGTCAGATCACCCGCGCCGAGACCGGTCGCGGCCCGCAGCTCGCGGTCGATGACGATCCGGGCGCGGGCGTGCGAGCGGCGCACGTCGGTCGCGTTGAGTGTAAGCGAGGTGCGGGTGACGAGCCGCTCCCCGCGCCTCGTCACCCGCACCCGCGCGCTGTGTACCTCGGCGAGGTCGTCGGCCAGACAGCGAGCCAGCAGCCGCTCGAGAGCCTCAGCCTTGACCAGCACGCTGGACTCGTCGGAGCCGAGCTCGATGCCGACGCCATCGTCGGGCTCGCCGCCGCCCAGCATGCGCAGGGCAAGCCACACGCAGCCGCAGCCCAGAACGGCGGCGGCCACGGCCGCCAGCGCGGCCAGGGCGGCCGGGGCCGTGAGCAGATCGTGCCACCAGCGCGGCGCCGACCAGACCACCGTCCGGCTGGCGGCCAGCGCCACCTCGCGCACGAGCAGAGCCGAGCAGATGAGCGTGCCGGCCAGCGCGGCGAGCAGGATGGCGACGCGTCTCATGGCCGCAGGTACCTCGGCAGCTCGTGCACGCGCAGGACCTTGACCACCGGGTAGTCGACGTCGGCCGCCAGACCGAGCTCGCCGCGCAGCGCTGCCAGCGCTTTCGCCCTGAGGCGTTCGCTCAGGACCGGGGCGCTGGCCAGGGGCCGCGCCGCGACCCAGAGCTCAGTGACGAGGCGCTCTCCGCGCAACGTGAACCAGGCGCGCGCCGAGACGACGTCGGGGTCGGCGGCGAGCTCGTCGGCAAGAAAGCGCTCGAGTGTGTCGGGCGGCAGCCGCAGGCTGCCGCCCTCGACGGTGAGCACGAGCGGCGCCGGACGGCCTCGCAGGGCCAGGGCGGCGAGCGCCACTGACCCGGCAAGGACCAGCAGGAGGACCAGGATGCGGCCATCGTGACCGTGCGGCAGCGGCACCGTCCGCCACAGGGCGACGTGGCGGCCGAAGGCCGCCGCGAACAGCTCGATCGCCGCCGAGACGAGCACCACACCGGCGACGGCCAGCGCCAGAAACCCGAGCGTCACTTCGACCGCGTCGAGGACGCGAGCGCGCGGCAGCTCGCTAGACCTGTCCGCTTTCGGAGCCAGACGCCCCCTCGGGGAAGTAGATGTCGCTCACCACGACGTTGACGGTCTTGACCGCGAGACCGGTCGTGGCCTCGATGCGCGTACGCACCTGCTCGCGACAGGCCTGGGCTACCTCGGGGATACTGCGCCCATAGGTGACGACCAGGGTGATGTCGACGTCGACGCTGTCGCCGCGCAGGTCGACGGTGACGCCCTGGGTACGGGTGTCGGCCACTCGCAGGCTCGACAAGGCCCGAGAGGTGGCGCCTCCGAGCGCATGCACACCCTCGACCTCGCGACAGGCCATGTGGGCGATCTTGGCGATGACGGTGTCGCCGATCTCGAACTCGCCGTTTGCCACCCCCGGCTGGGGCGCGACGTCAGGCGGGTTCGACTGTGCGTCAGGCGCCGCCGACTGTGCGTCAGGCGACGCGGTCTGCGGCACTTCGGGCAGATGCTCGTCGGCCATGTGCGGCTCCCCGGTCAGAAAGGACGCGTGCTGTCCCCTACTCTACCCCGCCTGAGCTGCGCCCGCGACGACTGGCGCCGCCGGCGACGGCCGGCCTGCGGGACCGGCGCGACCGGCGCGGCCGGACCGACCGGCGCGCTGTATGCCGGCTAGCCGCACTTGGAGTAGCCGCAGAGCCGGCAGATGGTGCAGCCGCCTTCGTGCTCGATCGCGCCGCCGCAGTCGGGACAGGCCCCCTGGGCGACTTCGACCAGGGCGAGCTGCGGCTCGGGCGCGCCGGCCGACGAGGCGGCGCCGGTGATGTAGCGCCGCTCGATGGCCTTGCCGATGGCGTCGGCGCACGACAGGGTGGCGTTGGGTCCGACGCCGTAGGGCACGTGGCAGCGGATACCTTTGAGCTGGCCGACGACATCGGCGGGCGAGGCGCCCTTCTTTAAGGCCAGCGAGATGAGCCGGCCGAGCGCCTCGGTGTTCGACGAGGCGCAGCCGCCGGCCTTACCCATGTTGGCAAAGACCTCGCGGGGCCCGTGCTCGTCGTCGTTCATGATGACGAACAGCTTGCCGCAGCCGGTGTCCATGCGCTCGGTCTCGCCCGTGAGCAGCCTCGGGCGCGAAGGGCGCGTGGTGGCAAGACCGGCCGAGGGATCGCGACCGTTGCTCTTGTCGCGGCGCGTCGCGCCGACGTTCAAGACCTGCTCTTCGCGGCTGCCGTCGCGGTAGATGGTGACGCCCTTGCAGCCCGATCGGTAGGCGAGCCGATAGACCTTCTCGACATCGGCGGCGGTCGCGTGGTTGGGGAAGTTGACCGTCTTGGAGACCGCGTTGTCGGTGTCGGCCTGGAAGGCGGCCTGCAGCTTTACGTGCCACTCGGGGGTCACGTCGTGAGCGGTGGCGAAGACGTTGCGCCAGTGCTCGGGGACGTCGTCGGCGTGCCGTGTCGAGCCTTCTTCGGCGATGCGCTTGATGAGCACCTCGGAGTAGAAGCCCTCGCGCCGCGCGACCTCTTCGAAGTACGGGTAGACCTCGGGCATCTCGTCGTCGTCTAAGACCTTGCGGCGTACGTAGCTCAGGGCGAACAACGGCTCGATGCCGCTGGAGCAGCCGGCGATGATCGAGATGGTGCCCGTCGGGGCGATCGTGGTGACGGTCGCGTTGCGCACCCGCGGTCCGCCTTCGACATCGAAGACGGAACCTTCGAAGTTGGGAAACACGCCGCGCTCGGCGGCGAGTTCGACCGACGCGGCCCGCGCCTGGGTGTGCACGAACTCCATGAGCTGGCTCGCCAGCCGCACGGCCTCGTCGGAGTCGTAGGGGATGGCGAGCCTGAACAGCAGGTCGGCGAAGCCCATGACGCCCAAGCCGATCTTGCGGTTGCCTCGAGTCATTTCGGCGATCTGCGGCAGCGGATAGTTGTTGACGTCGATGACGTCGTCCAGGAACCGCACGCCCGTCTTGACGATGTGACCCAGCCGGCCGTAGTCGACGTGGCCGTCGTCGCAGACGGTGGCCAGGTTGACCGAGCCCAGGTTGCACGACTCGTAGGGCAGCAGCGGCTGCTCGCCACAGGGGTTGGTGCTCTCAATCTCGCCGAGCTGGGGGGTCGGGTTGTGGGCGTTGATGCGGTCGATGAAGACGACCCCGGGTTCGCCGTTCTTCCAGGCCAGGGTGACCATCGATTTGAAGACCTTGCGCGCCTTGAGGGTGCGGACCGTCTCGCCCGAGCGCGGGTTGAGCAGCGGGTACTCCTCGTCGGCTTCGACGGCGCGCATGAAGGCGTCGGTGACGGCGACCGAGAGGTTGAAGTTGTTCAGGCGGTTGTCGTCGTGCTTGGCGGAGATGAAGTCGAGGATATCGGGGTGGTCGACACGCATGATGCCCATGTTGGCGCCGCGCCGGGTGCCGCCCTGCTTGATGGTCTCGGTGGCGGCATCGAACACGCTCATGAACGACAGCGGGCCTGAGGAGACGCCCTTGGTCGACATGACGACGTCGTTGTGGGGGCGCACGCGCGAGAACGAAAAGCCGGTGCCGCCGCCGCTCTTGTGGATGAGAGCCGTGTTCTTGATGGCTTCGAAGATCGACTCCATGGAGTCGCCGACGGGCAGAACGAAGCACGCCGAAAGCTGGCCCAGCTCGCGGCCGGCGTTCATGAGGGTGGGGCTGTTGGGGACGAACTCGAGCCTCGTCATGAGCCCGTAGAAGGTATCCTCCCACTCGTCGACCGACGCGCTCGGGTTGTGCAGCCGCTCGGCTTGGGCGACGGCCCGGGCCACGCGGCGGAACATCTCTTCGGGTGTCTCGAGCAGTTCGCCGTTCTCGCCCTTCTTGAGATAGCGACGCTGCAACACCTTGAGCGCGTTGGCCGATAGCTCTATCACGTCGCGGTCCGCCTCAGTCATGAGTCATGCCCCCCATTGGATCCGGTTATCGCCGGCTGGCCGACCGGCTCGTAGTCTGTGCTGTGTGAGCCCGCCGCGTCGTCGCGCGGCGTGCCGTTTGCGGCTTGTCGATCCGCCGCGTCATCGTGCGGCGACTGGTCGTCTGTCGCTTGAGCGCCGTCGGGCTCGTCGAGCCGCGCGAGCTCGTGCTGGAACTCCTCGATATCGTCGAACTGGCGATACACCGAGGCGAAGCGGATGTAGGCCACGCGATCGAGGCCGCGCAGGTGACGCAGCGCCAGTTCGCCGATCTCGACCGAGGTGACCTGGTGCACCGACTCGCAGCGCAGCTCGCCTTCGATCTCGTCGGCCACGCGCTCGATGCGCTCGAGCGAGATGTGGCGCTTTTCGCAGGCCCGCAACAAGCCGTTCAGCAGCTTGGCGCGGGCGAAGACTTCTTCGGCGCCGCTGCGCTTGACGACCAGCAGCGGCGTCTCTTCGACCCGTTCGTAGGTCGTGTACCGGCGGCTGCAGTAGCCGCATTCGCGCCGTCGACGGATGACGTCGCCCGACTCGGAATCGCGCGAATCGACGACACGACTATCTTCGTCACCGCAAAATGGACAGCGCACAGAAAGAGACCCTTCTACAAGATGTAGTGTCCGGATGGCTGGACTATCACAATATAGACGATTCTCGGGCGGTTGCAATGGTTCCTGCATTTCTTTGTGCAACCTTCGCGTAGTGAAAACCATCACTCTCAGCCTGAAGGTGAGAAGTGCCTCTCCACAAAGGATCTTACCGCACCGCGAGGACGGAGATTCGGCAAGCGCGCGCCGGCGCGCTCAAGGTATACTGGCGAGCTATGAACACCATCGTTCTTCCGACCTACAACGAGCGCGACAACCTGCGCCATGCCGTCGTGCGCATCCGCGAAGTCGCCGACGGCCACGACCTGCAGTTGCACACGCTCATCGTCGACGACGACTCGCCCGACGGCACCGGCGAGGTAGCCGACGGCCTGGCCACCGAGTACCCCGACGTCGAGGTGCTTCATCGCGCCGGCAAGGAGGGCCTGGGCAAGGCCTACCTCGCGGGTTTTCGCCACGCCCTCGACGCCGGCGCCGACCTGCTCTTCGAGATGGATGCCGACCTCTCGCACGACGCCAGCTACCTGCCCCACTTCCTGGACTTGATCGACAAGGGCGCCGACGTCGTGCTGGGCTCGCGCTACGTGCGCGGCGGCGGCGTCGAGAACTGGACGCTGTCGCGCAAGGCCTTGAGCCGCGGCGGCTGCCTCTACGCGCAGACCGTGCTCGGCCTGCCCTACCACGATCTCACCGGCGGCTTCAAATGCTTTCGCCGCGCGGTGCTCGAGACGATCGACCTCGATGCCATCGACACCAAAGGCTACGGTTTTCAGATCGAGATGACCTACCGCGCCCACAAGCTCGGCTTTCGCATCGTCGAGCTGCCCATCATCTTCGTCGATCGCAAGGTCGGCGAGTCGAAGATGTCGAACGACATCTTCGTCGAGGCGCTGGTCAACGTCTGGCGCCTGCGGTTCGACCGCGGAGCGACGCACGCCTGACGCTCGCCGCGACGCCCCGCCCGCCCGCGACCGCCGGCGCCGAAGCCGCGCTCGTGACTGACTGCCGCACACCAAAAGAGCGCCGACCGTGACCGTACCCGGCCGCCTCCTGGCCATCGACGTCGGCATGGGGACCACCGACATCCTCGTCTTCGAGCCCGACCGCCGGCCCGAGAACTCGGTCAAGCTCGTCGTGCCCTCACGCACCCAGATCGTAGCCGCCCAGATCCGCGAAGCGACCCAGCGCCGGCTGCCGGTGGTGTTCGCCGGACCCACGATGGGCGGCGGCCCGTCGACCAAGGCGATGCTCGACCACCTCGCCGCCGGCCTCGTTTTTCAGGCCACCGACAGCGCCGCGCTGAGCTTCGCCGACAACCTCGAGAAAGTGACCGGGCGCGGCGTGCGGCTGGTCTCCGTCGACGAAGTCGCGAGTCTGGTGCGGACCGGCGCCGTCGAAGTGCGCTCCGGCGACATCGACCTGGACGCACTGCTGCGGGCGCTCGCCGGCCTCGGCGTACCGGCGGAGTTCGCCGGCGCCTGCGTGGCCGCCCAGGACCACGGCTTCAGCCCGCGCGGCTCCAACCGCGTCTTTCGCTTCGAGATCTGGGAGCGCGCCTTGGCCGCGCGCACGCCGCTCGAGTGTCTGTTCTGGCCGGCCGCCGAGGTGCCGGCCGAGCTGACGCGCCTGCGGGCGGCGGCCGGCGAGCTCGCCGCCTTGCCCCAGGTGATGGCCGCCGACACCGGCCCGGCGGCGCTGCTGGGCGCCCTCGGCGACGATCTCGACGACGCCGTGCTGGTCAATGTCGGCAACGGCCACACGATCTGCGCGGTGGCCCTCGAGGGCCGGCTGGCCGGCATCTACGAAGATCACACCAGCCGGCTCAACGGCGCCACCCTCGAGTCTTACGTGCGACGCTTCCTGGCCGGCGACCTGCCGGGCGACGAAGTGCGCGAGGCCGGCGGGCATGGGGCCGCCCTTGGCGGCCCCATGCCCGCCGGCCTGCCGATCCTGGTCACCGGCCCGCATCGCGAGCTGCTCGCCGGCGGCTCGCTGCCGGTGAGCTTCCCCACGCCCTTCGGCGACATGATGATGACCGGCCCGGCCGGCCTCATCCGCGCCCATCGCCACCGCTACCGTGACTGACCCGCAGTCGGCGCTGCTCGCGCCGGTGCCTGCGGCGGAAGAGGTCGTCGGCCCCTGGCGCCACACCCTGTGACGCCCTTCTCCGAGCTGATCTCGCTCCTGTGGCGGGAGTGGCCGCAGTGTCCACCCTACGGCGGCGCGTTCGCCGAGGTCGTGCCGCACCTCACCGTGGCGATGCCGGGCGGTGCCGGCGCCCGCGAGGCGGCGGCCCTCGACGCGCGCCGAGCTGTGGCAGCGCGACGACGCGGGGGTGTGGCGACCGGCCGGAGCCTTCCCGTTTGCCGGCGACCGGCCGGCGGCCCAGGGGTTGACCTAGTCTGCCGAACCGACGGCGGCGTGGCGTGACCGCTCGCCGTTGGGTCGAGCGATGCTGGCCGAGGGCACGGCAGTTCCGCGCTCGGTCTTGCCCTGGTCAAGCCCGGCCTCACGCACCTTGGCGATGATCTCCTCGGAGTGGCAGCGTTTCTGCCACATGACCCGCTTCCTCCTCTTCGGTCCGAAAGCCGTGACCTTGGCCTGGATCGGATTCGGGAGGTCAGGTGATCTCGTGTCGTCGCGTAATCTGGCGAGATCACGCTCCGGCCATCACGCGATCCACAAGAACAACGCAATCGCGATGAGGCCGGCCACCAGCCAGCGCAGGCGGTCGGCCCGGCCGAGCGGCACGCCGGCCACGACGGCCAGCCCCGCGAACGCCAGGAGGATCGGGAAGTCGACGTACCGCTCAAACCACCGCTGGTTCGCCATGGCGCTCAAGAGCAAACCGAGAAGCGCACTGACCAGCAGACGGCTCCTCACGTCAGAGAGCCGCGTGACTACCAGGGCTGCCGTCACCGCCGCCCCGAGAGGGACGAGGACCCACCAAAGCAGGCTCACTCCCGCCAGTTGCGGACAGTTCACGCGAGAGATGAGGGCGAGGAAGCTGGAAACGGAGTCGAATACGCCGGCCGCAAGCAGCCCGGCGGTGGCGACTGCCGGGAGCGCAAGCGTGGCAAGCCACGCGGGATGATCATGAGCGCGCCGCCACCACCCTGCAAGCTCGGCGGCCGGGAGCATGAGGACGCCGTACGTGCCGACGACGCCCAGGCTCAGAAGCAGGTTGCGCGTCCGGTGAACGACCGCGAGCGATGTCGCCGCTGCAGCGCCGGGCGGCAAGGGGCCACCCCAGTAGAGCAGCAGCGCCACGAGAGGGACGATACCGAGGACGAGCAGGCCCAGACCGGTCAACCGACGACGGCGCGGCACGGGCACGCTCAGCAGCGCGACCAAGCCGGGCGCCAGAAGCCACAGTGTGACCTGGCGCATCAACGTTGCCGCGGCAAGACAGGCGGCGAAGGCGGCAAGCCGCGCCATGGCCGGCCGTTGCACGTATGCGAACAAGCGTTCCAGAGCCAGCACCACGAAGAACCAGGTCGGGTTGTCGGTGAGGACATGGAACGACTGGCCGAAGAAGAACGGCGAGATGGCCAGGAGCAACGCAAGTGCCAGTGCGTCTGGTGGACGCGCGTGTAGACGATCGCGAAACAGCACGTAGGTGATCGCGCAGGTGCCCCAGGAGAAGGCGGTAACGACGAGCCGGACGGCGACCAGAGAACCACCGAAGGGGAGCGAGAGTGTGGCCAGCAGCCAATAGACGAGAGGGCCTTCCCACGCCCCATAGCTGCCGAGCAGTGGGCGCGGCCACTGGTGGACCGCCATCTGGACGATCTGGTAGTGGGTCCCCTCGTCGCCTGCCTGAAAGGCGTTGAAAGAGTGGCTGAGTCCATGACACCCGACGATGATCACGGCGAAGGGCAGCGCCAGCATGAGCAGGTGCGCCTAGCGTGAGTCGGACAGCACGGGTAGACGGCCGGCGACGCCGCTCACCGGTGGGCTGCCTGTCATGGAAGTGTGTCGCACTGGAATCCGGCAGCTCCTCTGCGTGCACCATGCCGTCGGGGGGACATCAGTCTGCCTGACCGGTGGTATCGGCGCACTCGGAAAGCAACTGAAGAGACCGGCCGCGAGATTGTCAAGGCAGTCTCACCTGGGCGAGCATCAGCGCCGGCCACGTTGCCGCCCCCGAGCGCGTGCGCGTCCTTCACTACACGGTCGTCGGCCGCCTCGGCCCATGGGTTCCTTGGTAGTCGCGGGGCTACCCGCAAGCGTCTTCGTCGCGGCTCATGCGGGACACGCAGCTGTCGACGCCGTGACCGAGCTCAACTGCTCATCGCTACCGGCGTCCGGCTAGAGCGGCAGCCGCGTGCCGGCGCCGGCGGCGAGAGCGCGCTCGTACGCCAGGCGGGCGGTCAGCACGTCGTGCGTGGCGATGCCCAGGTTCAGGCAGAGGATGCGCTGGGCCGCGTCGCGGCGGCCGGGTTCGAGCCCGGCGACGACCCGGCCGAGGTCGGCGTCGATTACCGGCAGGCCGGCCAGGTGGGCACCGGCGGCCTTGGTTGCCTGCGTCTGCGACAGATCATCGGTGACGAGCCGGTCGCACTCGGCCATCGCGGCGGCGGTCCAGGCCGCGTCGTAGTCGAGCGCCACGGCCAGCGCACCCGCGACCAGCAACCCGGCGTCGAGCGGCGGGCGGCCGCCGTCCATGGGGATCGCCGTGACCACGACGTCGGCCCCGACGACTGCCTCGGGTGCCGAGTCGCAGACGCGAAACTCGAGGCCGGGCAACTCCGCCGAGAGCTCGGAGACGAAGCTCGAGGAGGCACTCTCGTGAACGTCGCGGCAGCGTACCTCGCGCAGCCCAGGCAGCGCCTCGGCCAGCGCTCGCAGGCTGGCGCGACCCTGCACGCCACAGCCGACGACGGCCGCCACCGCCGCTCCCTCGCGGGCCAGCCAGCGGGCTGCGACGCCGGCGCTAGCGCCGGTCCGCAGGGCGGTCACAAGGGTGGCGTCCATCACCGCGGTCGGCAGGCCGGTCGCGGGGTCGGACAGCACGATGAGGCCGCTCACGGCCGGCAGTCCGCGCGCCGGATTGCCCGGGAACGAGCCGACCCACTTCACACCGAGCGCGCCGGCAGCCGGCACGAAGGCCGGCATGGCGTGGGCGAACGCCCCGCCCCCCGCCTCGACACCGATCTTGGCCGGCAGCCCGACCTCGCCACGGCCCTTCAGCCGAAAGCTCTCCTCGACCGCGGCCAGCACGTCGGACATGGGCAGACCCAAGCCCGCGACGTCGTCGCGGCTCAGATAGAGAAGAGACGCGCCGCCGACCGTCATCGTGCGACGCCGGCCGCGGTCATCGCCCGACCGTCATCGTGGCCGCCGGCCGCGGCAGACAGCGGCCGCAAGGCCTAGACCTCGAACCTGGTGAGACCGCTCAAGGCGTTCTTGAAAGCCGCGGCCGCGACGTCGTCGTAGGCGCAGAAGACGACCCGGCGCAAGTCGCTGCGCCGCTGCTCGACGAGGTAGGCGCGCACCCGGCCGACCATGATGCTCGTGCAGGCGTAGATCGGAAAGCCGCCGACGCCGGTGCCCAGCGCGGGCAGCGCGAGAGAGTGCACCGAGAGCTGGGCTGCGACCTCGAGCGCGCGATGGGTCGCCTGGGCGATGAAGTTCGCGTCGGTGTTCAGGTCGTGGCCCATCACGGCGGCGTGGATGACCCACTTGGCGGCCAGCGTGCCGCCGCTCGTCGCGACGGCGTCGCCGACCGCGATGGGGCCCTTGCGCATGGCCTCCTGCTCGACCTCCTGGCCGCCGGCCCGTTTGATGGCGCCGGCGACGCCCGTGCCCATCCACAGTTCGTTGTTGGCCGCGTTGACGATCGCGTCGACGTCGAGGAG
>PKYM01000090.1:21892-26377 GCA_003132645.1 Actinomycetota bacterium
GAGGTGAGCGCGATCTCGGCAGCCTTTCTTATCTGGGTCGGCGTGGCCTTTCTGGCCGCCGCCTGCTGGGGCGCCGTGGTCGTGCTGAACAAGAAAGTCCTCGACTACGTACGCCCGATCCCGGTGAACTTCCTCGTGCTCGTGGTGTCGACCACCAGCCTGGTCGTCATCGCGGTGCCCCTCAGTGTCCTACGCCTCTGGCCGCTCGGCTTCGCCATGACCTGGGCGGCCGCGGGCTACCTCGCGGCCGGCTCCGTGGTGACCTGGCTGATCGCCTTCACCGCCTACTACTACGCGCTGCGCTCGGGCCGGGTGGGCGTCGTGGGTCCCTTGAGCAGCACCGACCCGCTGTTCACGGCCGTGTTCGCGGCGATCATCGTCGGCACGGCGATCGCCGGCCTGACGATCGCGGGCCTCGTCGTAGCCTTCGCCGGCGTGGCCCTCATCTCACGCTGGATGGGCGATGAGCCCGAACCCCACGCGCCGGCGCTCGAAGGAACCGGCGGGCCGGCGATCCGCGCGTCTGCCGGGACGGTCGTGGCACTCTCGCTCGTCACGGCCGCGGGCTGGGGCTTCGCCCCGGTGATGATCCAGCTCGCCGAGCGCTCGACCGGCGGCGCGAGCACGACGATGATGGTGCTCGGCGAGGCGCTCGGCGTGGTGCTGCTGGCCCCGTTCGTGCACGCCCGGCGCGCGTCGCTGTTCGTCGTCCCGCTGCAGAGTCGAGAGCGCCGGCGGGTCGTCGCTCTGCTGGTCGCAGCCGGCGTCTTGAACGCGCTCTTCTCCGTCCTGTTCTACGTCCTGATCGACCAGATCGGGCCGGTGCTGACGACGTTGATCGTCGCCACGTCGCCGATCTTCGCCATCCTCGGCGGCATGGCGTTCCTGCGAGAACGCGTCGGCGCCCGTCTCGCGCTCGGCGTCGCCGTCACCCTGGCGGGCGTCTTTCTCGCGACCCTCGCGCACGTGCCCTGAAAGAAGACGAAGAGCGCGCCTGCTGCCGGCCTACTTTCGCCGGCCGAACAGCCGCCGGCGCACGGCCGCGCCCTTGAGCCACTGGATGCCCTCGGTCGGGTTGAGCTCCTTGGGGCAGGCCTCGACGCAGTTGGTGATCGTGTGGCAGCGGTAGACGCCGCGTTCGTTGTCGAAGTCGGGCAGACGCTGCCGGCCGGCCTCGTCGCGCGAATCGACCTCGAAGCGATAGGCCTTGAGCAGCGCCGCCGGCCCGAGGTAGTTCTCCTCGCCCCAGACCGAAGGACAGGAGCTGTAGCAGCAGCCGCAGAGGATGCAGTCGATCGGCATGTCGAGCTTGCGACGCGCCCGCGGAGACTGGGCGATCTCGCCCTCGGGGTCGTGGTCTTCGTCGCGGATCAGCCACGGCTTGATGTACTCGTACTTGGCGAAGAAGTCGGTCATGTCGCAGACGAGATCCTTGATCAGCGGCAGGTGCGGCATGGGCTCCACTGTGATGTCGCCGCCGTGCAACTGGCTGACGTTGGTCTGGCAGGCGAGCCGGTAGCGGCCGTTGATGTACATGGCGCACGAGCCGCAGACCGCGGCCCGGCAGCAGTAGCGAAAGCACAGCGAGCCGTCGTCGCGCTCCTGAATCGAGAACAGACCCTCGAGCACGCTGAGGCTGCCTTCGTAGGGCACGACGAAGGTGTCGTAGCGCGGCGCCGCGTCGCTTGCCGGGTCGAACCGCTTGATGCGAAACCGGGCTTCGCTCATCAGTACTTGCGCTCCTGTGGTTCGAACATGCCGAGGGCGACCGGCTTGCCGGCGAGCTCGGGCGGGCCGTCGGGCCGGTAGAGAGCGAGCGTGTGCTCGAGCCAGTGCACGTCGTCGCGGTTGGGGTAGTCGGTGCGCGCATGCGAGCCGCGCGATTCGGTGCGCTTGAAGGCGCCGACCGCCGTCGCCAGCGCCACGTCGAGCATGCCCTCGAGCTCGATGGTGCGGATCATGTCCAGGTTGAAGGCGCCGCCCGCATGGCGCAGGCCGATGCGCGGCAGGCGCTCCTTCAACGAGAGCAGCTTGTCGATGCCCTCCTGCATCTGGCGCGCCTCGCGGAAGATGCCGAAGTTCTGCTTCATGGTGACGATCATCTCGCCGCGGATGTCGTAGGCGTCTTCGGTGGCTGCCGCCCGGGAGAGCCGGTCGACGCGCTCCTGCACGGCGCCCAGGGCCGCGCGCGCGGCGGCCTCGGGCGCGGGCCGGCCGGCGCCGCCGTCGGCGAGAAACGAGACGACGGCCCTGCCGGCGCGACGCCCGAAGACGATCGTTTCGAGCAGCGAGTTGCCGCCCAGGCGGTTGGCGCCGTGCACGCTCACGCAGGCGCACTCGCCGACAGCGTAGAGGCCGGGCATCGCGGTGACGCCGTCGACGTCGGTATCGATGCCGCCCATGGTGTAGTGGTGGCTGGGAACGATCGGCACCGGCTGCGTGACCGGGTCGACGCCCTCGAAGTGGATCGCGAGGTCGCGGATGCCGGGCAGCTTCTCGGCGATCTTGCGCTCGCCCAGATGGCGCAGGTCGAGATAGACGAAGTCCTTGCCGCCGATGCCGCGCCCCTCGAGGATCTCGGTCCAGATGGAGCGCGCCGTGATGTCGCGCGGGGCGAGTTCCATGACCGTGGGCGCGTAGCGCTCCATGAAGCGCTCGCCCAGGTCGTTGATGAGATAGCCGCCCTCGCCGCGGCAGCCCTCGGTCATGAGGATGTTGGTCGTGTAGAGCCCCGTGGGGTGGAATTGCACGAACTCCATGTCCTTGAGCGGCACGCCGGCGTGGTAGGCCATGGCGGCCCCGTAGCCGGTCGAGATGATGGCGTTGGTGGTGTTGGCGTAGGTGCGCCCGGCGCCGCCCGTGGCGATGATCACCGCGTCGGCCACGAAGGCCTCGAAGCCGCCCCGGATCATGTCGTAGGCGACCACCCCGCGACACTCGCCCTCGACCACGATCAGGCTCGTGACAAAGCGCTCGATGTACATCGCGACCTGGCGGCGGTAGGCCTGCTCGACCAGCGTGTGCAGCAGGTAGTGGCCCGTCTTGTCGGCGCCGTAGCAGGTGCGCGGATAGCCGGCCCCACCGAAAGGTCGCTGCGCGATGCGGCCGTCGTCGTAGCGGCTGAACGGACAGCCCCAGTGCTCCATCTCGAAGATCGTCTGCGGAGCGTCCTGGGTCATCTGATAGACGGCGTCCTGGTCGGCCAGGTAGTCGGAGCCCTTGACCGTGTCGAAGGCGTGCTTTTCGGGTGTGTCGTCGTGACTTTCGGGATTGTTGGCGAGGGCCGCGTTGATGCCCCCCTG
The DNA here is from genome assembly GCA_003132645.1 of Actinomycetota bacterium. Taxonomy (GTDB): domain Bacteria; phylum Actinomycetota; class Thermoleophilia; order UBA2241; family UBA2241; genus Bog-752. The sequence goes on from PKYM01000090.1 coordinate 25,195, forward strand.
AGCCGCGCCGGAGTGGCTGCGGCCGGGGTGGACCTGCGAAATGACGGCGACGTCGATGCCGGCGCCCTTGGCTTCGACCGCGGCCCGCAGTCCGGCCAGCCCACCGCCCACGATGACGAGCTGGTGTCTGATCATCGCTGCTCCCGCGACACGGCGCGCCCGACGGGGCGCCTCGGCCGCTCCCTGCGACGCCTCGCGGCGCGCCTCATCGGGCGATCCAGGGCCACAGAGCCCACAGGCCGTAGACGAAGGTGACCGAGCCCAACACCCAGAGCCCGATCGTCAAGGCCAGGCGGCTGCCGCGCGTCTTCAGCCAGTAGTCGAGCACTATCATGCGGGCGCCGTTCAGCCCGTGGAAGATGGCCGCTGCCAGCAGGCTGACGTCGATCACGACGAAGAACGTCGAGCCCAGCCGGTCGGAGATGTTCAGAAAGCTCAGGTGACCGAGGTTGAAGACGTGGGTCGCCACGAGGTGCGTCAGGAGGCCGACGATGAGCACCACCGCCGTGACGCGCTGTGCGAGCCAGGCCCACATGCCGCCCCTGCTCTGGTCGAGCACCGCGCCGCGCATGCGGCCGGCCGGCGCCGGCCGGCCGGTACTGGTCGGCGGCGGCGCGCCCTGCGTCGTGGGCCCCACGACCTGGGCGGTCACACCAGCCCCCCCAGTCCACCGGTGTGGTGGGCGGCGATGTACGAGAAAGCCTTGAAGGCGAACAGGCCGAGCGTGAGCACGGCGATCGCCATGCAGCCCCAGAACACGGCCTTGTGACGATGGATGCCGAGGCCGAAGTCCATGAGCAGGATGCGCACGCCGTTCAGGGCGTGGAACAGGACCGCCCAGACGAGCAGCAGGTCGAGCAGCACGAAGAGCGGATGATCGAAGAGGGTGAAGGCGCCGTTCAACGTGGAGTGGCCGCTCCAGCGCGCACTTGAGATCACGCCGATGTGGGCGAACAGATAGACGACCAGGACGATGCCGGCGATGCGAAACAGCAGCCAGGCCCACATGCCGAGGCCTCTCCAGTTGCCGGCGCCGACGTTGGTCGCGGCGGCATCGACCGGGCTCACACTGGTTCCTCCTCTGACTGGCTCCCTGGTTCGTTCACCGCTCAATCGTAGTCCCGGGCGTGCCAAAGGCGCAACGATGCAGGCCGCTTCTGTCTGCGGCGCCGCTGCCGAGGTC